>CAYVOD010000001.1:0-4767 GCA_964453055.1 uncultured Treponema sp.
ATTACGAGGGGCTTTTTGTCCAGCAAGCCATACAGGCGAATCCGATATTTTCCACGCATTATTGGTACTTCAACTGCCGGCAGGAGCCTTGGAACAAGGATTCGGTGCGCCGCGCCCTCGCCCTTCTCCTGCCTTGGAAAGAGATCAGGGACAGCTCGGTGTACATGGTGCCCGCCGAGACCTTGGTTCTTCCGCTTCCGGGCTATAGCGAAGCCAAGGGCATTTCGGCGAAGGACAAGGACGAAGCCCTCAAGCTGCTCGCCGAGGCCGGCTACCCCGAGGGCAAGGGCTTGCCCGAGCTGAAGATTTACTTCGCAGAATCCAGGGACAACCGCAGGGTCGTGCAATTGTTCCAGACCGCCTGGAAGGCCCTCCCCGAATTCAAGGTGAGCCTCATTCCTCTTTCCCCGTCCAGATACTACCAGTATACCCAAAGCCCAGAGGGCTCCAGCAGCATCGGCATGGCCCACACGACCTGGATCGGCGACTTCGCGGATCCTGAGGCCTTCCTGCAGATGTGGACGCCCGGGTCCAGCCTCAACGAGGCGGGCTTCGAAGACCCTGCCTTCATGGAGTTGCTGACCCAGTCATACGAGAAGGAGGGAGAAAAGCGTATGAGCCTGTTGGCTGAGGCCGAGAGCCTGTTATTGGGAAAGGCGGTCGTGCTTCCCGTCTACCACGGCTTCGCTTCGTCGGTCATCGACCTGGACTACGTGGAAGGCTGGTACCAAAACGCCTTGGATATCCACCCGTACAAGGACCTGCGCTTCGGCTCTCCGAGCATAGGGCCGAACGTCGCCAAAGCCGCCGGCCCGGCGCGCTGAAAGCCGGGGACAGCGCGATGGATATCGGCGACAGCGGGGAACTCCTGCGGAACCTGGGATTCCCCTTATTGAACGTGCATTCTTCCTACGCCCACCACGATTTCGTCACGCCGGGCCGGCGGGTCCTGGTAATCGGCCCGATGGGTTCGGGCAAGACAGAATTCTCGGCCCGCATATGGAGGGACTCGACCGTGGCGCTTCGCAAGAAAGGCCTGGCCGCCGCCCTCACCACCAGCGGCGCGGTGGATCGCCGCAACGTATTCGTCGTGCGGGCCAGCCTCGACAAGGCGCGCTTTCCCGACTACCCCGACGACGCGCTTGCCTACCGCGGCGGCTTCGAGCGCTGCGGGAACCGCATAGGTTCCATAACGGACTCCTTCCAGCTGGAAACTCTCATGGCCGACAATCCGGAGGTCGGTACCTGGATCATCGACGAGGCCGCGTTCTTCGATGAGCGCATCGCCTATCTCATGGCCGACGAATCCAGGCGCCGGGGATTGAGCTTCGTCTGCCCAAGCCTCGTTCTCAACTTCCGCAGGGAAATCTTCAACCAAACGGCCAGGCTCCTGCTGGAAAACGCCACCGACGTATTCCCCCTCACCGCTTATTGCGAGCACGAGGATTGCCTCAAGGATTCGCTCTACACCTATCGTTATTATTCCATGGACGGAAAGGAATGCCCGGCCCTCTATTTCGACCCCCTGATCATAATCGGGGGCGACAGGGCCAAATCAGACGGCCGGGAGCCCAACTACTGCACCCGCTGCGACGAGCACCATTATCTGCCCGGGAAGGAATACAGCTTTTTCACCCTCAAGCCGCTGGGCGAAATGGCCGCCCGGGGCAACATAGCCCCGCTGCTCGCCGAGCTGAATGCCATCGCTGGCAACATAGAGGAATCGAGGTTGTACGCTTCCCTCCGCTCACGGTACGTGGAATGCGAGGAACCCTGCCCCGTGCAGATGAACGCCCTGCTTGTGCCTTGCATCGCGGAACGAGCCCTCGCCTACCTCTACGCTGAGCAGAATCTGCTTTCCGCCGAACAGCTTCGTTATCTGACGAGGGAATTAGCCCTGGACAAGGACTACCTGTCGCGGCGCCTTTCGGACAACCGAAGGCCCGTCGAGTTCTGAAAGAACTGACGCGATGATCGACAGCGCACGAAGCCTCGCGATTCCTTTGTTCGAGGATGTTATAGCGTTTTCTGATCGAGGAATCCGAAGACCGATTCCGAAAATTCTTTCGCCGCCTCGGGACTCTCGAATACGGCCCTGAAGTTGTTCCCCCCGCCGCCGCCCTTGCCCTCGCGCCGCGCCATCATGTCTTTGAGGCTCGAAACAAGGTTGGCCGATTTTTCCCGCGGAACCATGACGCATACCGTTTTATCGGGCAGGGAAAGCGCTATGGTCGAATACCCTCTATTCGCCCCGGCCTTTACCGTCTCGAACGCGGCTTCGGCGCTTTTGTCCCGGAAGGCGAAGTACAGAGGCGCTGACGGACTCCCCTTGCTTTCGGCGGCGCGCAACGCCACTTCGAGCCCGGCGTTCTCCCGAGAAAGCGCTGCGCGCGCCGCCTCCAGCATGGCGTTGCGCGCCTTCAGCGCCTCCGCCTTTTGCGCCGCTTCTTCGGGGGAGCTTCCCAAGGCCGCGGCGATAACCTGCAGGCCGTCCTTCCGCCGGCGAAGCAGCGAAGCCGCCCGGCCTCCCGCGACGAAGTACAGCCTCGTGTTGCCCTTGTATTTTTCGGCCTGGAGTACGCCCAGCACGCGCAGATCCGCCGCGGATGAAACATGGGTGCCGCAGCAGGCGACCCAATCGTAATCCTTTATCTCGATGATCCTAATCTGCTCGTCCTCCTCGGGAAGAGCTTTCCTGAACGGAAAAGAATTCGGGTCCTCCGGCGGACAAAGGTGGAGCAAATAAGGATGGCCGCGCGCGATAAAAGCCTCAGCTTCATCCTCGAGGGCTTTAAGCGTTTCCTGATCCATCGACGGAGAGGTCACGTCGATAGTGCTGTACACAGCGCCCAGATGAAAGCTCAAGGTATGGATTCCGTACCTTCGTTCGAGGATGGCCGATAAGAGATGCTGTCCCGAG
The DNA here is from genome assembly GCA_964453055.1 of uncultured Treponema sp. Lineage (GTDB taxonomy): Bacteria > Spirochaetota > Spirochaetia > Treponematales > Rectinemataceae > UBA2256. Next base: position 2,921 of record CAYVOD010000001.1, read on the forward strand.
TGCTGTTGACTGTGATCGATCCTCCTGGCGCCGTCCACCCTCATCAGGACCCTTTCCCCGGGCTTGAAATCGGGCCTGCCTTCCAGCGCGTGGAGGATTACGCCATCTTTTTCATTCACCGAACCGACAACCGCACCGCCGATCCTGCCTAAGTCGCAGGGCTGCCCTCCCCCCTCGGGATAGAAAAGGCTCCTGTCCAGGACGACGGCGAAGCCCGAATCGCTTTCCCTGACCTCCAACGCCAGGGCTTCGCCTTCGAAGCGACCCGGTTCGAGGTAGTATTGTTTCAAGGTTTCAGTCATCCGGGACGGCCTCTTCGCGCTTCGGTTCAGGGGCCAGCTCCCTCCCCGCCTCGTACTCGACATCTTCCTCCTCGAACTCCTCCGGCTTCGGAATGGCCAGGGAGGCGTCCCCGCCCTGGTGCCGCTGGAGCTTGAGGGCTATGGCCTTCGTCACTCCCGATTCCTCCATGGTCACGCCAAGGAGGGTATCGGCGCCGCTCACCGTCTTCTTGTTGTGGGTTATGACGATGAACTGGCTGCTGCGGGAGAACTCCCTCAGCAGGTTGACGAAGCGATTGACGTTGGCCTCGTCCAGGGCTGCGTCGATCTCGTCCAAAAAGCAGAAGGGCGAAGGCTTTACCATATAGGTGGCGAAAAGCAGGGCGATGGCGGTGAGGGTTTTTTCCCCTCCCGAAAGAAGGGAAATGACCTCCAGCTTCTTCCCGGGCGGCTGGGCGAGGATCTCGATGCCCGACTCGAGCACATGATCGGAATCCGAAAGCCGCAGCTCAGCCCTTCCGCCGCCGAAGAGCCTGCGGAACATGTTGTGGAAATTCTTCTTTATCTTGTTATACGTGTCCAGGAAGAGCTCGGCGCTCTCGTTGCGTATTTCGTCGGTGATCTGCTTGAGATCGTCCCTCGCCTTGACGAGGTCGGCCATCTGCTCCGAGAGGAAGTCATAGCGTTCCTTTACCTCTTTGTACTCCTCGGGAGCCATGAGATTCACCGAGCCCAGGTCCTTGAGCTTGGCCCGCATGGCCGCCAATCGCTCCCTCAGCTCGGTGACGGGGCTCCGGAGCTCGAACATCCGTTCTTCGTACTCTCCCAGGTCCCGGGAATAAAGCTCGAGGAAATTTTCCTTGATATTCTTTATTTCAGTCTCGTTCTGGGCTATGGAAAGATGAATCGTCTCCAGCTCGGATTGAACCGCCTGGATTCTATCGGCCAGCCTGCCTGCTTCTTTCCTGCGCTCTCCGAGTTCCTCGCTTTTCCCGGCGATCGCCTTTTCCAGCCTGTCCATCTCCGAAGCCAGGGCTTTGCCCTTGGATTCGATTTCCGCCAGCTCGGCGTCGATCTGGGTCATCTCCTCTCTGAGTTCTTCCATGCGCCTGGATTCGGCGAAGACCTCGGCCTCATGATCCCTGAGCGTAGCCTCCTGTCCGGCGATTTCCCTTCGGAACACAGCCAGGGCTTCCTCGGCCCCCGCCATTTGGGTCTGCACCCTGGTCTTGGCGAGCCGGGCTTCCTCCAAGGTTTTTCTCCAGCCTTCGATTTTGACCGATAAAGCCTTGTTTTCCTCGCCCAGGGAATCGATGGACGCCCTCAGCGTTTCGATGGCCCGCAGCTTGGCGCCTATATCGGCATCGATGGAACGCTTGCGCGTGATGATGCCTTCGGGGGAGAGAAATTCGTCGAGGAAGGAAGGAGTCGCCTCCCGATACCGTCTAAACTTGCCGTCCAGTTCGGCGATGCTTACAGTGGCCTGTTTCAGCTCTTCGGCCGCCTTGAGGAGGCTGGCAGAAAAATCCCCCGGCGTCTTTCCTGAGTAGGAAACCGAGCGGGTGA
>CAYVOD010000001.1:4867-88558 GCA_964453055.1 uncultured Treponema sp.
AGGCTGGCAGAAAAATCCCCCGGCGTCTTTCCTGAGTAGGAAACCGAGCGGGTGATATCCTCGAGCAAGATCGCCTTGCTGTCCAGCCTTGCCTTGGTCCGCTCCAGGATGCCTTTGATCTCGGCCTCAAGGTTTTGGCGTTCAGCCGATGAGTAACCGGTTTCCTTGAGCCTAGCGTCCAGCTCCTGGACGATCGCTTCGGTGAGCGAGTCCAGTGCCAGCCGAGCCTCCCCTACTTCCTGTTCGATCTGCTTGATGGAAGCTGCGCAACGCGCCGCTTCCTGATCGTTGCCTCGGAGCGTGAGTCCCGCGGCCTTGATGGAGGATTCGAACTCGTCGATATGGCGCTCGTTCTCCTTGAGTCGCTGTCTGTACTCCGAGAGCTCAGCTTCCTTATCCGCTTCCTCTTCCCGCAGGGCATCGATCTTTTCCTGGATGCTTCTTGCCCGGAGCTCTAGCTGCTCTAGCTTGGACTTGAGTTCCCTCAGCCTGTCGGCCAATAGGCTTTTATGTTTTTCGGCCCCGTTTTTCTCCACCGCCAGGCCGTAGAGCGTTTTTTGTTTTTCGACCAGCCGGCCTTCCATCTCGTTGACCAGGTCGATGCTCTCTGTCATGGATGCGGCCAGCGATTCGGATTCGGCCTTGAGGTTCTCCCGCTCGGCTTTTTTCTTTTCGAATTCCGCGTCGTGCCTATCCTTGTCCCTGATGAACTGCCTCAGGCGCAGCAGGTAGACGTCCCTGTCAAGCTCGAATATCCCGTCCTTGAGTTCGCGATAGGCGATGGTTTTGTCGGCTTGCCGCTTGAGGCTGTCGTGCGAGTGCTTTACCTCCGCGAGGACGGCCTCGATCTGCCTCATGTTTTCTTCGGTTCGGACGAGCTTGGTCTCGGCTTCCCTCACCCTGACCTTATGCTTGGTTATTCCCGCCGCTTCTTCGAAGAGATAGCGCCGGTCCTCGGGTTTCGAGGAGAGTATTTGGTCGATCTTGCCCTGCTCCATAACCGAATACGCGGACTTGCCGATGCCCGTGTCCCAGAACAGCTCCCGCACTTCCTTGAGCTTGGCCAGGCGGCCGTTGATGTAGTATTCGCTCTCCCCTGAGCGGTAGAGCCGGCGTTTTATCGCCACCTCAGGTACGTCCAGGGGCAGGGTTCCTGACTCGTTGGAAATCGTGATCGTGACCTCGGCCACAGAAAGGGCTTTTCGGGTTTCGGTTCCGTTGAAGATTATGCCTTCCATGGTCTCTGCCCTGAGGCTTTTGGCCGACTGTTCGCCCACCACCCATTTTATCGCGTCGACGACATTGGATTTTCCGCAGCCGTTAGGTCCTAAGAGGGCGGAAATCCCGTCGGAGAACTCGATGGTCGTCCTGTCGGCGAAGGACTTGAAACCGAATATATCCAGGCTCTTTAAAAACAAAGCTCGTTCCTTACTACGGGGCATAGAGGGCCGCGCCCTATCCGTCGAGCTTATCACAGCCCAAGGGTCGATCACAATACAAAGGGCCGCCCGCGGCGCAACGCCGCGGGCGGCCCCTCGAGGGAAGCGGCTCTAGCCGCCTATTCGTCCTGCTTTATCAGAAGCTCGTACACATCCTGGGGAGAGGAACAGGCCAGGAGCGAATCCCTCAGCTCGGCGGCCTTGAGCCTGGCCGAGAAGAAGGAAAGCGTCTGGAGATAGTAGGCGTGCTGGTTGTATGCCGCCGCAATCATGAACAGCAGCCTCACAGGCACGTCGTCCAGGGACTGGAAGTCCTTAATGTCGCACCTGGACACGCCCACCGACACGACGAGGTCCGTGACCGAAGAAAGCCTGACATGGGGAATGGCTATGCCGCGGCCGATGGCCGTGCTCATCAGATCTTCGCGGCGCAGAATTTCCGCGACCAGGTCTTGCTTGTTCTTGATTTGGGGCGCGCTCGCGAGATTCTCGGCCAAGGCCACAAGAGCGTCCTTTTTCTTTGTGTAATTGAGGAAGATCACCCTATTAGGGGCGATGATATTCTGTATTTGGATGGAACCGATGAGTCCCGCCGGGCGGTTGGACGAGAGCCTTTCGTTAACCCAGCGTTCGATGTCGCTTTTCTTGAATCTCCATACCGTACCGATCTTACCCGAAGGTATTTCGCCTTTTTGCGCCCAATCGTACACGGTCCTTTCAGAAACGCGCAGATACCGAGCCACTTCTTCGATGGTCAGGATATCGTCATCCATGCAAAAGGCCCCCTTAAATTAGAATATGCTGACATATTATTGAAGACTTTGATCAATTCTGTCAAGTAATACATTTCTTTATTTAGGCTTGAAGGCCTACAGCTCGAGTTCATCCCTCAGGAGCGAGGCGTTGAAGCCCTGGGCTTTCAGGGAATTGTAGATTTTTTCCTTGAGCAGACCTTTGCCTGGGCCTGCGTTGTCGCCAGCTCGCCTGGAAAGCCGTTTCGCTTCTTTTTCAATCGCCCTGGGTATGAGGGAATCGAAGTCCACCGCCGAAAGCGCGGTTTTGATGGTTTCGAGCCCCAGGCCGCGGGCGCGGAGTCCCGCCGCGACCAGGCTCGGGCCTTCGCATTTTCCCTCGGCTCGTGTCCTCGCCCAAATCGAAGCGAAGCGGACATCGTCCACGGCTCCGGCTTTGACCAAGCTTCGCACGGCCTCGGTCGCCGCCGCCGCGTCGAAGCCCCTTGCGACGAGCTTTGCCTTGAGCCCCTGGCTCGATTGCTCAGCCCTGGCGCAGAGCTCGAGGCCCTTTTTCTCGGCCCTCCACTCCATGTCGATGCTCGTAAGCCTTTGTATAAGGTTGTCTTGGGGATCGAAATCGATCTCGTCGGCAATCAAGCTGTCCACTAGGGCATTAACCGCTACCGATTCTTCTGCGTCCGGGGACAGGCCAAGGCGCGTCGCCGCCGCAGCAGCGAATTCCTTGATCTTTCCCCTGGGAAGGAAAAAAATAATGCCTCCGGACGCGACAATCGTAGCGTCGCCGGAGGCATCGTAGCGTACGGATTCGATCCGCACCGAGAATATCCTTTTTTAGCGCTTGGAGAACTGGAACCTTCTCCGGGCTCCCCGCTGGCCATATTTCTTGCGCTCGACCATTCTCGGGTCACGGGTCAAGAGGCCATTAGCCCGCAGGACTTCGTGATTGGCCGGGTCCACCTGGGCGAGAGCCCTTGAAAGGCCGTGGGCGCAAGCGCCCGCCTGGCCGTTTACTCCGCCGCCGACGACGGTGACGAGAACGTCATACTTGTTCTCGCTGGAGGTTACGATGAGGGGCTTCATGACCTGGGCTGCCAGCTCGGCCACCTTGAAGTACTTAATCGCCTCGACATCGTTCACCATTATTTTGCCGGTTCCCTCGCGCAGGAAGACTCGAGCGATGGCGCACTTCCTTCTTCCAGTTCCGATTCCAAGATTCCTGACCATTACTCTCCCCTTCCCTTACAGATCGATGGCGACAGGCGCCTGGGCGGTATGCGGATGCTGAGGTCCAGCATAAATTTTTACGTTCTTGTAGAGCTTCCTGCCCAAGGGCCCCTTGGGGAGCATTCCCTTCACCGCCAGCTCGAGGGGAGCCACGGGATTGTTCTGGAGAAGCTCGGTGAAGGTAAAATCCTTGAGTCCGCCGGCGTAGCCGGAGTGCTTATAATACATCTTGTTCTGGCGCTTCCTGCCGGTGAGGGCTACCTTGTCGGCGTTCACGACGACGACGTAATCCCCGGTCTCCTGGCTGGGCGTGTAGGTGGGTTTGTTCTTGCCGCGGAGCACGGAGGCCACCTTCACGGCGACGCGGCCCAGGGGCTTGCCTTCGGCGTCGATGAGGTACCACTTGCGGTCAGCGGTTGCGGAAGTAACGAAAATAGTCTTCATCAATGTATACCTTTACCTTATGGCTGCAGTTTACGAAAACGCGCGTGGCATAATCCCATATAACACTAAATGTGTCAAGCGCTTTGCGTCCGACGGCAAGCTATGACAGGGTTATAAAATACGAGAGGAGGCTTATTCCTTCTTCTCTTCCTCGCCCTTGCCGGCTTCCTTGCTCTCCGCCTGAGCTTCTTCCTTTTCTTCCTTCTCAGCCTCGCGCTTATCCTTAATATCTGCCACCCCTATGAGGATGGCCACAACGCCCACTAGTATAGCGATAACCGGTATCGAGCCTTTGAGAAAAGCCAGGACGTCAGCCCACCACCCGATGAAGGGAAGGCAAAGCACCACCGCGATTATGACCAGGACGATACCAACTGCTAGAGCTACCATATTTCATGCTCCTTTCGCTTATGTAGTTCCTCGGGCATGCGTCGGCCCGTCGTTCAGGAGGGATTATACCAATCTGCGGTCGCCTCTGCAATGAGAAGATGACGCAGGAAAGCCGAGAGGGTTTGGCAGAACCCGATTCAGGTTTGCCGGCCCTGGCGAAGGGCTTAGCCATAGCCGATTGCGTAAGCGGAGCCCTTATGGCTATAACCTAGGTTATGGTTTCCCCTTCTTCCCTCGTGCTCTACAAACGCTCGGTCCATCGCGTCGTATCATTCGGCGATGGAAAGCTGCTGGTTGAGAACGAGGCTGGAGAACAAAAAAAACTGCGTGAAAAGGATATCCTCCTCCTCCATCCGGGTCCGGTCAGCAAAATCCCCCAGGCCTTGGAAAACGGAGATTTTGAAACAGCCCACGCTATGCTAGTACCCGAGGAAGCGGAATCTCCTACTCCTGTCGAATGGAAGGAGATGTCTGAGCTGGTATTCGGGGAATACTCGGCGCCGGCGGCGCTTTCCTGTTTCAGAAAGGCCTTGGAGGGGAGGCTTTTCGCCTTGGGCGAAACTGGGCCCACGGCTCTCAGCTTCGCGGAAATCCAAAAGATCCGTAAAAAGGAAGAAGAGAGGTTGAACGCGGAAAAGCGGAAACAGGCCTTCGTTCACGCCTTCAAGGCCGCAAGGTCGAAGGAGGCCGGCCCTCTCGAGCGTTCTCCTGAACAAGCATCTTTCATCGCCGAACTTGAGTCCTTTGCGCTTGGAAGGCAAGAGCGCTGTCCCCTGGCTACGGCCTTGGGGATTCCCGAGACCCTTGAGTCGGCGCATAAGGCGCTGATCGACAGCGGCGCATGGGAGGCTTCCTTCAATCCCTGGCCGGCGAGAGCCAAGGCTGTACTCAGCCCGCCCCGCCTCGATTTTCCGTCTTCCGAACTGGAGCCAGCCCCGCTTCGCCGGGAAGACCTTCGCGCGCTCCGCAGCTTGGCGATCGATAACTCCTGGTCCAACGATCCGGATGACGCTATCGGCTACAAGGATGGAAATGTCTGGATCCATGTCGCCGATCCCGCGGCGTACTTCGCCCCCGACTCGGAGATCGACAAGGAAGCGCTTTCCAGGGGCGCAACCTTGTATTTGCCCGAACGCACCATCCCCATGCTTCCGCACGAAGCCTTAGGCCGGACGGGCCTGGGGCTTTCGTCGGAATCCCCCGCCCTCTCCTTCCGAATCAGCCTGTCGGAAGAAGGGCATATTCTCGAAACCTCCATCTCCCCCAGCCTGGTAAAGGTTGAAAGGCGTTCCTACGAGGAAGCCGACGACCTGCTCGAAGGCGGGGATGAACTGCTGAAAATCCTGGACGGGATAGCGAAACTGCGGCACGGGCGGCGCTGCGCCAACGGAGCCGTGGACATAGATCTTCCTGAAACGAGCATCAGAGTCGAGGATGGCCAGCCACGCTTTTACCCCCTAAAGCCTACCAGATCCTCGGCTATCGTGCGGGAACTCATGCTGCTTGCCGGCGAGGCCGCCGGCCGCTGGGCGCACGAGCGCGGGGTCCCTTTCATTTACTCCAGCCAGGAGTCTCCCCAGCTTCCCTCCTCGCTCAAGCTCTGTAATGATGAGGGCGCGCAAACTTCCCAGGACGGCATGGCCGAATCAGCGGCCGAGAATAAAGAGAATTCAGGGCTGAGCCCTTTTTCCCTCGCCGAGCAATACAGCCGCCGCAAGGGGATGAGGGCAAGCATCACGGGAACGGAAGCTCTCGCCCATAGGGGCTTGGGTCTTCCTTTTTACAGCCAGGTGACGAGTCCTCTGCGCCGTTACCAGGATCTGCTTGCCCATTACCAGATAAGGGCATGGCTGGCCAGCCGGCGAAGTGGGGGCGGATCGGGAGAAAGCGGACATTACCCTGTTCTCACTGCCGATGAGCTGTCCCGGCGCTGTATACTCGCCGCGCAGGCCTCAGCCTGCACCCGCCAGGCCGAGCGCGATTCACGGCTTCATTGGACTACCTGGCATGTGGCGAACAATCCCGGACTGAGGGTGAAAGCCCTGGTCCTCGAGACGAGGGAGAGGGACGCATGGGTGCTGATACCTGAATTAGGTCTCGAATGCGCCGTGAGCAACCGTCCGCCGCTGGAGCCAGACCGATGGGTCGAGCTGATCGCGCGAAGAGCTTATCTGCCCGGCCTGGAGCTGGGCTTCGACCGCGCCGGCCCAGTGCAGCTGCCCTGAATACGCTCCGCGCGGATTGACCTGAAGGCTCTCTGTACCTATGCTTGACGGAAGTATTATGGAAGCCGATCGATTGCGCCTCGCAGCGCTTCTTGCCCTTGAACTGCCCGCCCTCGGAATCTCCGGCGCCGCCGGAGATTCAAGTCGGCTTCTTGAGGAGAGCAAGAACGCGATAAACCGAATACTCTCGAAAAGACGAGGCGAACTAGTCCGCGTCATAGGCGACAATTTCCTGGCAATCTTCGATAATTGCAAAGACGCGGTAGACGCAGCCCTGGAAATCGCAGAATCGCTCTCCGCCCTCGCCGCGACCTTATCGGCCCAGGCAAACCTCTTATCGCCCCGAATGGGAATCCATGTCGGCGATGTAGCCTTCTATGAAAAAAGCGTTTTCGGCCCGACCGTGGACGGCGCGGAAATCCTCCGTTCCGCCACCGATCCCGGAGAACTCTGCGTTTCAGGCGAGGTTCTCTCCTTCTTGCGCTCCAGGAGCGATATCGAAGCCCTTCCGCTACCGGAACGCCCCCAGGGCCTTCTTCCCCAGGGCATGAAGGGTTTCATCCTGACTAAATCAGCGCGCCAGATAGATAATAGCCCCGACTCCGCCGCTCCTACTTCCGCCGGCAGGAACAGCGACAAGACGTCAAGCCTCGATGAAATCCGCAGGGCTATTCTCGACGAAATCCGAAAACGGGGCAGGCGGCTCAGCGTAGACGAGGCTAGATCCCAGTTCGGCTGGTACGGCATAGAGGCTACAGAAGTGATCGCCTCCCTCGCCGACGACGGTATACTTACGGGAAAACGGAGGACCCCGGCGAAAGCCGGCAACTCGGCGGATATGGGCCGAAGCGAGCCCGGCGCCGCGGGCTTAGGTGGAGAAACCCGACATTCGCAAAGCGCCGGCTATTCCTGGAGCCGACCCGCTTCCTCCCTATCGAGCACAGGCTCGGACATCGCCAGCGAAATCGGCCGAAGCATCGAGTCGGCAGTCCATGCCATCGTGTCGGAGATCGAAAGATCCGTCGAGAACAAGGCGAAATACCAGCCCCATCGAAAAAACGGAAGCGGGCGAGAGGGTTACGGAGACTACGACGAGGCGCTGGGCAAGCCCCTCGTATCCGAGGCCGAAGGGCAGAGAGCGAGTAAGCAGCGTTCGAAACGTCAGAGGACGAGTCCGTCAAAATCGTTATCCACCGGCGCTTTCGAGCGATACAGAAAGGAAATAAGCGCGAAGGCCGAAAAACAGAAAAAAGGCCTTGTCGGTGGCATTATATCCTTCGCGGTCATCAACGCGGCGCTATGGTATATAAACATGAACATCGCCACCGGTTTCGCCTGGGCGCCGATAGTCAGCACTTTCTGGGGCTTCGGCGTCATCGAATCCATCTTCTCGGCCCGGCGGCTGAGCCGCCAAGCGAGGGAGACGGAGGCTCTGCCTGATCTGGATGAAGGGCAGACCAAGGAACTCAAGGAAATCCACAAAGCCCGGAACTCCATCGGCAGCCATTTTTTCAGCACTCTCTCCATTTCCGCGGGATTGACCGCCATCAACCTTGCGACTAAAAGCTCGGATCCTTGGCACCTAATCCCCATAGGCGTGCTTTCCATAATTTTCGTGATCCATTTACTCTCGTACATGGCCACAGGCCCGGGGAAGGCCGCAAAGTTCTTCTCTAAGCTCGGGCTGCGCCGCAACAAGAAAAGCCTGGAGGAGGCGCGTCGCCAGCGAGAGGCTAAAACCACGGTGTTGGGCGCCTATGCCGACCTATATCAAAACGCCGAAGAATCGGCTTCGGAGATCGAAGCTGCCCTTGAGGATTTCGCCCCCGAATTCAAAGAGGAGATGAAGCCCCAGCTCAAGGATTACCTAGGCCAGGTCCTACTTTTGGCCAAGACGGCCAACGAGCTGGACGGAATTATCGGGGACATCCCCGTGGAGGCGCTGAAAAAGGACAAGGCTGAACTCAAGGTTAAGCTGGAAAAGGCCAGTCCCTCCATGAGATCCGAATACGAAGACTCGATCAGGGAAGTGGAGGCTCAGGAGGAGTCTTTCAAGGCCCTCAACGAACAGCGCGAACTGATCGACTTGAGGCTACGCTCCTCGGTCAATCAGATCCAGCAGCTGCGGCTCGACCTGGCCAAGGCCAAGGCTGCGGACAAGGAGAGGGAAGCCTTGCTGCCCGAATCCCTTATTTCCTCGGTACGTAGCCGTTCGGAGGAACTTTCCAATTATATCGAGGACCTGAAAAAGGGACACCTCGAAGCCCTGGCCGATCCCTTCGAAGAACTGGAAAAAGCCCAGAACAAGCAGGATTCCGCAGCGAAGAATTCCTAGCGACCCGCGATTTTCCATAGCTCGGACATGGATTTGTCGGTGCTGGAATTGTCGATATAGATGCCCGGAAGACGGAAAAAGTTCAGGCTCGAAATTTTTGGCGCGTTCCGGTCGGAACTTCGCATGGCTTTGTAGCCCGAATCGAGGGCGAGCTTTTCGATGTCCTTCCTTCCGGCTCCCGATCCGTAAGGCAAGGCGAAAACTTCCACCGGGATTCCTGTCTGCGCTTCGATTATGCGTTTTGACTCGACGAATTCGGCATAAAGGGTTTTCTCGTCCGCTTCGCCCAGAGCCAGGTGCTTAACCCCATGGGAGCCTATGGAAAAAAGAGGCTCTCCGTCCTGGTCCCGATAGGCCGCCATTTCGCGTATCTGCTGCCAACTCATGTAGCCTACCTCCCCTACCGAGCCCGTGATGATGAAGAAGGTAGCCTTTATGCCGTAGGATTTTAAAAGGGGGTAAGCGATACCGTACATAGAGAGATCGCCGTCGTCGAAACTTATGATGGCCGCGTCGTGCTTTAGCTCAGATTCGCCCCGCCTGATGGCGAGCAGCCGGTCGAAATCGATGATCTCGAAGCGCTTTCTCAGAAAGACCAGGTCGTGCTCGAAATTATAAATGTCCCTATTGTACTCGCTGCCGGTCCTGCCATAGACCAGATTATGGTACATGAGAATAACGAGCTTTGGTTCGTCCCTGAGGGGCAATTCCTGATTTCGCAATTGGTCTTCCGATACTGTCATGGCTTTTATCCCGGTACCGGAGGCTTCCTGGCTCCAGTACCGAACGCTTTCGCTATGATCCGCGGATCCGACAGGCCTGGTAGCGCAGGATGCGAGCAGGATCAAGGCCGCAATGCTCAAAACGGCCAATTGTCCCCGCCAGCCTGGATTGCTGGCGGTCGAACGCCAAAATTTGACTTCTCGGCTGAATATGCCCAAATATCCGCCTAGCATCATGGCTTTGCCCTGCTTTTTGAAAAATGATAGGATACAATACCATCAACGTTGACATCATTTAAGCAGTTGATCGAGGAGGACGAACCATGAGAGATGTTTTTTCTACTATAAAATCGATAGGCATAGTACCGGTAATAAAGCTGGAAAATCCCGAAGATTCCCTTCTGCTTGGTAAAGCGCTCGTGGAGGGCGGCCTGCCTGCCGCAGAAGTGACCTTCAGGACCAAGTCCGCCGCCGAATCTATCGCCCTTTTAAAAAAGGAATTCCCCGCCCTCACCACCGGGGCGGGCACGGTGCTTACCATAGAGCAGGCCGAAGCCGCCATAGCGGCCGGCGCGTCCTTTATCGTCACGCCAGGTTTTAATCCCCGGATTGTCGATTTCTGCCTGGCCAAGGGAATGCCGGTCATGCCCGGCGTAAATTCGCCGAGCCAGGTCGAGCAAGGCCTGGAGCGGGGCTTGAAGCTGCTCAAATTCTTCCCCGCCGAGGTCTCGGGCGGAGTGAAAATGCTCAAAGCTCTCCATGGGCCTTATGCGGAAGTCTCCTTCGTGCCCACAGGCGGCATCGACGCTTCCAACGTCGAATCCTACCTGCAGCTGTCCTACGTCGCCGCCATCGGAGGTTCCTGGATGGTCAAGGAAGACCTCATCGCGTCGGGGCAATACGGCAGGATCACGGCCCTATGCGCCGAGGCCGTAGCCCTGGTAAGGCGCGTCCGCGGACCGAAGCTGGCCTGATTTTCAGGTTTAAACGAAGGCGGGCCGGCCGGGATTCCATCCCGGCCGGCCCGCCTTTTTTCGTCCACTGCCCTCTTTCCATCCGGTATTCCGGTCAATGAAAGTGTTGGAACGATGGATTATTCCAGGGTTATGCTAGTTTTACTTCGCGAAAGCCCCGGGATACTTGTCACTATAGCTGGCTGTCGTGCCGACCGTTTCGGCGTTCAGCATGGCGTGGACGATCGCCCTGGAGAGGGTGTCGGCAGCCGCCGCGCCAAGCTTGTTGACGTTGGCCGACGTGTTGCCCCAGACGGCCTTCTGCTTGAGGGTGTCGAGGTCTAGCATGCCGGTGCCCAGCACGAAGATCGTGTCGCCGTCGAACATGGTGTGGGAGGGCCGGATAGCCCGTGCCATGCCGTCGTGGGCCATCTCTGCGATCTTCTGGGCCTGGGCCTTGGTGAGCTTCACGTTGGTGGCTATGCAGGCGATGGTGGTGTTTTTGGAAGCTTCCATGGTGTCCAGGAACGCGAGCTCGAAGCCGTCCTTGGCCAGCGCGTTGGCGAAGGGCCTCTTTAGGCCGCCGAATTCGTTCCCCACTTCCAGGAAAGCCGCGTAGAACTCTCCTGTCGCCTGGTTGACGGTGGAACCGCCGGCATTGACAGCCACGATGGCTCCTACCATGACGCCGTCGCCCAAGTCCTGGCTCGCCGTACCGAGGCCGCCCTTGAGGCCGCCGCCGACGGCTCCGGCGCCCGCGCCCACGTTGCCCATGTCCACGGGACCGGCGCTGGCCGCTTCGCAAGCCAGATAACCGAAGCTGGCGTTAGGCCTGTCCGTGAAATCCCGTCCAAACCTTCCGGGGTCGAAGAGAACCGCCGCGGGGACGATCGGGACAACCTTCCCGCCTCCGACAGCCCAGCCTCTATTGTTTTCCTCGAGCCATTTCATGACGCCGTCGGCGGCGGCAAGGCCGTAGGCTGAACCGCCGGTTAACACCACGGCGTCCACCTTGTCGACCATGTCGATCGGCCTCAAGAGATCGGTTTCCCTGCTTCCCGGCGCCGAACCGCGCACATCCACGCCGCCAACTGCCCCCTGGGGAGCCAGGATGACGGTCGTCCCCGTGAAGTTCCTCTCGTAACTGCCAACTTGAATGCCCGGCACGTCGGTGATGGCGTTCATCGGGCCGGTTTTAACCACGGGGATCACAGGCTTGGCGGGCTCGATGGACTGAGCGCCCAGAGCCATACATAATGCCGTTACCATCAGCACGGCTGAAACTGTTGCTTTTGCCCTCATTCTCGCCTCCTTGAAGAATAATGATGTTGTGCTGAACAATACGAGAGCTCAGGAACAACCGACTTAGAAAAGACTGGAACCAAGGCTCCCGCAGCTCAGGATTATTCCGCCTGCATAATTTTACACTCCATTTATCCGCAATGAAAGATAAAAATTGGAGATCCCATATTTGAATCCCCAACGACATGCGTATGCGCCGGTTTCCAATAAAGAATCTAGATTGCATCGCAGGTAATCATGCTTTACACTTCGGAAATGAGGCGCCGGAGATTTGTCCCCTTCCTCCTCTCAATCTATTTGTTACTGTCTCTCATCGTTTCAGTTCGCGCTGAAGCTCAAGAAATTCCATCAGCTCCTCCCCGCTTAGCCCTAGTTTTAGGCAACAGCGGCTACTCAGGTACGGGCAAGCTGGCCAATCCCGGCAACGATGCCAGGGACATGGGCGATGCCTTGGCCCAGTTGGGGTTTTCGGTGGAAGTACTCATCGACGCAGGGTTGGAGGACATGGAAAAGGCCGTGCTCGCCTTCAGGGATAGGCTGTCGGACGATTCCGAGTCTGTCGGTCTTTTTTTCTATGCGGGGCACGGGGTACAGTCGAGTGGGGAGAATTACCTAATTCCCGTAGACGTGCAGATCCCCTCCGAATCCCTTTTGAGAACTAGGGCAGTATCCCTGTATTTCGTGCTCGAAAGCCTGAAAGAAGCGAAAAACAAGCTCAACCTGGTCATACTGGACGCCTGCAGGGACAATCCCTTCGCATGGGCCAGATCGGGCAACCGGGGTCTGAGCATCGTGGGCAGCCAGCCGCCCGGCAGCATCGTCGTCTATTCCACCAGCGCAGGGAGCACGGCACAGGACGGCACAGGGCGCAACGGAACCTTTACAGGTGAAATGCTCAATCACCTTACCCAGCCAGGTTTGGAGATCAGCGAAATATTCAGGCGAACAGGCGCGGGAGTACAGGAAAAAACCTCGGGCGCCCAGATTCCGGCCATATACAGCCAATTTTTCGGGAGCTTCTATCCGGGCGGAATTCAGACGGCCGCGGTCGCTGCTACAGGGGAAGGTCCAGAGGAGCTGCCTGAGGACTTCTTCCTGCCCGCCTTTTTCGAAGACGCGCCGGCCTACGCGAAAAAAGCGATAGCCGCAGCTGAAGAGCAATCGTATAACGGCCAATGGCTCTCGGCCTGGCAGAGTCTTCTGGATGCCGATCCAAAGGAGACCGATCCCTTTATTTTAGCCCAAAAAATCAATATCGCCTTGAATGGTCATATCGAACATTCCAATTACCAAGGATTCGCTTTTGCCGACCTTGCCGAAGAGGAAGACTTGGAGACAATCCGCTTTACTTATTCCAAACCCTCGGAATATTTTGACTTCGATCCACATGCCCAGTTTTTCGCTTTAGAGAACAGCGACATCGCAATACCGCCAATCCTCTTCCTGGTCATGGGGGATTACTACCATACGCTGTGGCTCAACTACGCGGATTTTTACGACGATTGGGTGAAGAGCGAGGATGAAGCCTTCGACTTGGCTATGCGCTGCTACCAAGCGGCCGAAGAAGCGTATATCCTGGTCAACACCAGATCGGTACTGCGCTATGCCCAGCTGCTGACGCATATAGACCAGTACGAAAAGACAATCGAACTCCTGCTGGAGATCGTGGACTGGGAACCGGAAAACAGCCAGGCACGGACCGCCTTGGCCGAAGCATACGCCCTAAGCGGGAACATCGATGAGGCATTTTATCATTACGAAATTCTCGCCTCGGCGGACCCCAGGAGCGACGATGCCTATGAAGCCTATTCCAAGGCTGCGGAGCTGGCGCTTCTCAACGGGCGATCGCTTGAATTCGAAAATTACGTAGCGTCTTTGGAGAACTACTTTCCCGGTGACTCACTCTCGGTGCTGCTCAAGCATAAAAAAGCCGTAGCGGCCAAGGACTGGACCGCTGCCAGATTCCTGGCCGATGCCGGGATGCAGCGCTTCCCCGACGAGGTGTTTTTGCTCGACTCGCTTCTAGGGTCCTGGCTCGTCACCGCCGACGGCTACTTTAACGGTTTTGACTTTCTGGAGAATCAAGTCCTTAAAACCCAAGAGAACGCCGAACGGCTTGTCATGCTGCTCTTCTATAGGGCTGCCTACCGTTTCTACGGCATTCGGACGGGTTTTCTCGAAAAGACGCTCGCACAAATCCAGCTTACCGAAGACGACTTGGCCAAAGCCGAAGCCCTTCATGCTGGACTTCTATACGCGAACCCTGACCTCGAAGCCAACATCAAACTGATGCGCCAGCAGCTTGAAGCTTTCGCTCCACGTTGACATTTGCGGCACTTTGCATTACTGTCCTGACCTGAGGTTAGCGAGGCCTCAAGACCTCGCTGCGCGACCCAGTAGCTCAGATGGATAGAGCGGCTGCCTCCTAAGCAGCAGGTCGGCCGTTCGAATCGGCCCTGGGCCAACTATACAGCATACTATCCTCATGGAAGAATTTCATACACGACCATAGCCTCGGCATGATTCGCCGCGTTGGTCGATTCCACCGAAAGACCTCTGGTGATGGCGAGTTCGGGCTGACCTTCCAAATCCGAGAAGTCAGCCTCCATGGTTTTGAAAGGCGCAAGCGAAGCGATCGCCTTGACGTACTCGGTCCCGTAAGGAGCGCCGAGCTTATAGGTAAAGCGATCGGTCTCAGCGGGGAAGCGCATCGCCTCGCCTTTGGCAATCCGGCCCGAACCGCCGAATCGATTAGGCCAAATAAGTTGTGCGACACCGTTTACGTCAACATGATATATCTTAAGATAAGCATCTTTGCTGCAAGTAATTAGAAGCGAAAGACTTTCTCCGTCCCGATAGGTTGCTCCGATGCCGCGATCGCTAACCATGGAGAGCGTGAAATCGGAATTCGGCGAAGCGGCGCCTCCCGCCAGCGAGGCGAGACTCGAAGCAGCCTGTATAGTCTGCAGCGTCGGCTCGACCCTCATGTCCCGGGGTAGCCGGGAGGAAGCAAAAACCACTGGGCGCTCCGCGATCAACTGCCCGGTCGACAGGTCGGTGATCGAAATCGTGACATGCGCCGACCCTTGATCGTTCTTGTATTTTCCATAGATGAGCGAGTCCACCTTCTCGGCACCGAAAAAATCCTTGTACATTGCCCGGATGGACGGATCCATGGCCGCGGCTACCTGTTTGTCGAAAAGCTTGATCCTGGCGGTTTTCGCCAAAGCCTGACGCAGCTCATCCTCGAGCCAGCGAGAAAAAGGCGTGGGCAGCTGGGTATCGGCGTAGCTGAAACTACCCAGTGCGGCTGTCATCGATGGCTTGTAGTAATCGGCCGTCATTCCATCCAGAAAGGCGGAGAGCTCCATCGCCGGGGATTCTGCTTGCGCGCCAGGCATGAACACTGCGCAAAAAAACATCACCATAGCTATAAAACGCCTTACCGAAACACGGCCTCGCACAGGCGACCTCCGATTTTTAATTCCAAATCTGGCCTAATTATCCTCGACCTCTTCGAGGTTCGCAAGTACTAAGGTTTCGGCGTCGTTTGATGCTCGCGCAAGATACGCCAGCCCAAGGTTGACCGCAGCTCTGCCCGGCGGTTATGCTGAACGACGATGAAGCTTTGGTTCAAGTATTCGGCGGGCATCGTTTTCGGTCTTCTGTTATTCGCGGTAAGCCCCCCATCGCTCTTCGGGTCCGGTGGTGCGTTCCATCAGGCCTCGGAAATCGCTTTGCGGATAGGCTTCTATGTGCTCGAACTCCTCATACTGGTCAACCTCCCCTTGGCGGTAATCAAGCTGTATGAAGAAAAACGTTTCTGGGGCCTGACATTCAAAAGCCTTATTTTCTACGCACTTTCCCTCTTGGCCGCCTCGATTCTCGGCTTGGTAGCGGCCTTGATCGTACTGCCTATACGACTTCCCCTGCTCTCGGAAATAGTAGCTCCCTCCGCTAGAAGTTTCGGCGAAGGTTTTCTCGAAATATTTCCTGCGAATATTTCCGAATTGTTTTTGCGCTCCGGCGATTGGCCTTTGCCCGCCCTCGTCCTCTTTCTCTGCGTCGGCCTGGCGATGGCGCACGATCCGATAGCGTCCAAGACTTTCACGAACGTTTTGGATTCTCTGTCGCGGATTCTGCACACGATCAATATTTTCGTCACCGAAATCGCGGGCGCTCTTCTGATTCCCATCTCGGCCCAAGCTTTTCATGCTCTAGCCGGTTCTCTAAAGGGAGGAATTTACGGGGCCTTCCTCCTATACCTAGGTCTAGCCTTCATCGCCCTTCTCTTCATTATAGTGCCCATGGCGCTTTTTTTTCTCAATGGGAAAAGGAATCCCCTGCCCCTGCTCTATTCGGGCTTGCCCGCCGCCCTGGCAGCGACGAGCTCCGGGAACCTCCGCTTCGCCCTAGGCACGATGATCAGGCAGTCCAGGGAGAACCAGGGCGTAAAGCGGCGATATAACGCCATCTTCCTTCCCGGGGGAATGTTCGTCGGCAGGATCGGCACGGCGTTCGTCGCAGCCTTTTCATTCGCCGCAGTCCTCTCCTCCTACTCCCAGCTGGCGATTTCCCTTCCACGTCTCCTGCTCGTCGCCATTCTCATTCCTCTGGCCACCGTCGCTTCTTCTTCGTCATTGAGCAGCGGGCCTATAGCTGTCATCGCCCTGGCCTGCGCCCTTTTCGGGCGCGGATTCGAGAACGGCTACCTCATCATGGTTCCGATAGCCTTTCCGCTGGCGATGATAGCTGCTTTCTTAGACGCCCTTTGGATAGGTTCCGCGCAGTCTCTCATAGCCCGAGGCGCTCTCCAGGCCGATCCCAAGGAACCGCGCAATTTCATCTGAAGACCGTATGCGAAGAGGCCCGCGCCGCCCGGCGCGCTCGGGCTTCCGATGCGTACAACCTGCCGCCGCCGAGGCTTGACGCCTTGGAGTCAGCGCTCTACTATCCAGATATATGGATCTTATGACAGTTTTAAAACCCGAGCTCGTTGCCCTGCATCTTTCGGGGGAGAATAAGGATCAAATCATCGACGAGCTCGTCGACGTGGCTATGAAAAGCGGCAAGGTGCGCGACAAGGCGGAGGCGAAGGCTTCGGTCCTCGAGCGCGAAGGTCGGATGAGCACAGGGATGAAGCACGGCATAGCCATTCCCCACGGAAAAACCCAGGCCGTGTCCGAACTTGTCGCCTGCGTGGGCGTTTCGGACGAAGAAGTGGATTTCGAAGCCTTGGATCACAAGGGCTGCAGAATCTTCATCATGACCCTGTCCCCTCCGGACAAGACCGGTCCGCACCTCCAGTTCCTCGCCGAAGTGAGCATGCTCTTTAGAAGCGAAGAAAAACGGCAGGCGATTCTCAAGGCAAAAAGCTCCGAGGAACTGCTCGCGATCTTGAAGCCCTAATCTCGCGGGAACCGGCCCAGGCGAGGTATCACGAAGCCTGGAATCACGAAATGTAGCTCAAAGAACATAAAAAAGGACTGCCTGTTACGGCAGTCCTTTTTCGCTATCCTGGTTGCTTGGATTTATTCAAGCACGGCGAGGATATCGGACATCTTGACGATGAGGTGCTCGGCGCCGCCGATCTTGATCTGGGTGCCCGCGTACTTGTCGTACATGACTTCATCGCCCGCCTTGACCTTGATCACATCCTTGTCGGTTCCCACAGCGACGACCACGCCGGTCTGGGTTTTTTCCTGGGCGGTCTGCGGAATGATGATGCCACCCGCGGTCTTGGTCTCGCTCTCCTTGATTTTGATCAGAATGCGATCTCCCAAGGGTTTGACGTTCATACCTTATCCTCCTGAAATACAATTAAAGTAGAGTTGATCATAAGAAATATAGAAAATCTAAGCCCGAGGGTCAAGAGAACCCGATGCTGCGGCGTCCCAAGTGGCATCGATAAATTCCGGCGGCGACGGCTGTCGGCCCTCCCATGTATTGACAGCTTTCTTTCATTCGTGTTGAATTATAGAAAATGACAAATTAACATTTTTTGTCATTATAAAGGAGCTGTCAATGTCAGTTATACTGCGCTCCCTGGGGGCGAGCATAGCCCCTATTCGCATGAGCAACGAGGATATCGCCGAGCGTCTGGACACCACGGATGAATGGATCCGTTCCCATACAGGCATCGGCGCCAGGCATTTCGCGCCTAAGGGAATCATGACCAGCGACATGGCCGCCGAAGCCGCCAAAAAAGCCCTAGCCAAGGCGGGGATCGGCCCGAAAGAACTCGATCTCATCGTGCTAGCCACAGCCACCCCCGACTACTTCGGCTTTCCAGCCACGGCCTGCATCGTGCAGGAAAAGATCGGCGCTTACGGCGTGCCCGCATTTGACATAACCGCCGGCTGCACCGGTTTCATCTACGCCCTCGATACCGCGTCCTCGATGCTGGAAGCCCGGCATGGACGCCACGCACTGGTCATCGGTTCCGACCTGCTGAGCAGGATCGCGGATTGGAGCGACAGGTCCACGGCCGTGCTTTTCGGCGACGGAGCCGGCGCCGCTGTCATCTCCCGGATCGACGAGGCAGGCCGGGGCTGTCTTTCCTTCATCTTAGGCGCCGAAGGTGCCGGGGCGAGGGATCTCTACCTGGAGCAGGCGATCAGGGACGACATCTGGGAACGAAGCGCGCCCACTGTGCCCACCCTGCGCATGGACGGGAAGAAGGTATACGAATTCGCCGTAAAATCGATCACCGTTTTGATAGAAAGGATCATGCATGCTACAGCATATAGCCTCGAGGATTTCGATTGGATCATACCTCACCAGGCTAACGCCAGGATCGTCCAGGCCGCTGGCAAGCGCTTCGGAGTGCCGGCAGAAAAATTTTACCTGAATATCGAAGAGTACGCGAACACCTCGGCCGCCAGCATTCCCCTCGCACTGGCCGAGATGGATGAAAAGAAATTGCTCAAGCCGGGCAATCTCATTATGCTCGTGGGATTCGGCGCCGGTCTTACTTACGGATCAGCGGTCATACGCTGGTAAACGCGACAGGAGTTATCACATGAAACGAGAAATAGCGGTAACAGGCCTCGGCCTCATCAGCCCCGTAGGCAACGACGTGGAAAGTTTTTGGGACGCTCTAATCAAGGGCGAATCGGGGGTTGGGGCAGTGACCCGCTTCGACGCCTCGGCGTTGGAGAGCAGGATAGCGGCGGAGGTGAAAAATTTCGATCCATCGCCGTGGATGGACAAGAGAGAGGCCAGGAAGATGGCCTTGTTTTCCCAGTACGCAGTCGCGGCTTCGGTGCAGGCATGGAGGGACGCTGGTTTCCAGGAGGACGCAGAAGGCGCCCTGGCTTCGGGGTATCGATCAGAGCGGATAGGAGTTTGCCTCGGCAACGGCATAGGGGGCCTAGATGTTTTCGAAGAATCCCATGCCAAATTGATGGAGTCGGGGCCTGACAGAATGCCTCCCATGACCGTGCCTCTCATGATTTCAAACGAGGCGGCTGGCAATGTCGCCATGAGGCTGAAGATATACGGTCCGGCTTTCACCCAAGTCACAGCCTGCGCCTCTGGCACCGATGCCGTCGGCCAGGCTATCGACTTGCTGCGAGCAGGACGGCTGGACGTAGCGGTCGCCGGCGGAACCGAGGCTGCTATTACCCTCTTCGCCATGTCGGGCTTCGGAAAACTCAAGGCCCTGTCCACGGGATACAACGAAAGCCCGACCAAGGGCTCCCGGCCTTTCGACGCGGCCAGGGACGGCTTTGTAATCGGCGAAGGCGCAGGCGTCCTGATACTGGAAGACTACGAAAAAGCCAAGGCCCGGGGGGCGAAAATCTATGCTATCGCATCAGGTTACGGCGCCACCTGCGATGCCTACCATCTCACCGCTCCGGATCCTCAGGCAGTGCAGGGAGCCCGAGCCCTCCAGCTCGCCTTGGACGATGCCGGTCTGCAGCCGGAGGAAGTGGGCTACTATAACGCCCACGGAACGTCCACGCCGCTTAACGATCCTACCGAAACCCTCATGGTCAAGCACTGCTTCAAGGATCATGCTAGGAAGCTGAAAATCAGCTCGACCAAAAGCATGACCGGGCACTGTCTGGGAGCCACGGGGGCGCTAGAGGCTATAGTCTGCGTCAAGGCCCTCCAGACCGGATGGCTGCCTCCGACTATCAACTTAGATTCTCCCGACATAGCCGGCGGCTGCGATCTGGATTACGTTCCCAATAAGGCGATCCAGTTCCAGGCTCAGGCCGCCTTGAGCGCGTCCCTGGGCTTCGGAGGGCACAATGGGGCGCTAGCGTTCAAGAAGATTTGAGCAGGCGCGCCTTCTTTCGGTTTTTGACTGGAGGCGCTATAGTAGACGAATAATCAAATTCTGAGTATTGCCTGAAAAGGATAGCATGATGAATACGATCGAACAGTACTTGCCCCATCGAAGCCCTTTCTTGTTCGTGGACGAAGCGCGGACCGAAGGGCAGACGATCATCGCTTCAAGAGTCTTCAAGGCTGAGGAATTTTTCTTCGCCGGGCATTTTCCAAAACACCCGGTGGTTCCCGGGGTACTCCTCATCGAAGCCCTCGCCCAGGCAGGAGGCGTAGGCGCCAAGCTTCTCGGTATAAGGCCTAAGGGGCTTTTCGTTCTCGCCAAGATTCGTTCGGCCAATTTCAGGAAGCCGGTTTTCCCCGGCGACAAGCTGGACATGGAGATCGAGATCTGCAAGTCCGGCACGCTGGTCCTTCACCAGAAGGGGCGAGGCAGGATAGGCGGCGAACTGGCCGTGGAAGCCGAGTGGATAGCCATGTCATCGGGGGTTGAAGAATGAAAATCACGCCTATGATTCGCAACAATATCTGCCTCAACGCCCATCCCGCAGGCTGCGCCAGGGATGTGGAAGAGCAGGTGAACCGGGTCCTGGACAAGAATAAGAATGTCGCGTCGGCCTCGACTTCGGGAGTCAGTAAAAAGGCTGCTGCGGTAGCCAAGGCTCCTCGCCACGTCCTCGTGATTGGATGTTCTTCGGGCTACGGCCTGGCTTCGAGGATAGTGGCGGCCTTCGGCTATGGGGCTTCAACCTTGGGGATTTCCTTCGAACGGGAGCCGTCGGCCACCAAGACCGGCTCTCCCGGCTGGTACGCCAACCGGGCCTTCGACAGGCTTGCCGCTGAGCGAGGCTTGGCGGCAAAGACTTATTCGATAGACGCTTTCTCAAAGAAAGCCAAGGATATCGCCATCGAGGAAGCCAGGGCGGGAGGCTATGCCTACGATCTGGTCATCTACTCCTTGGCCAGCCCCGTGAGGGTCGATCCCGAAACCGGCACCATGTACCGTTCGGTCATAAAGCCCATCGGCAAAAGCTTTTCGGGCACCGGCGCTGATCCCTTCACGGGGAAGCTGGGGCAGGCAAGCGTAGAGCCGGCCTCGGCCGAGGAGGTCGCCCAGACGGTCAAGGTCATGGGGGGCGAAGACTGGGAGCTCTGGATGGACGCCTTGGCCGAGGCCGGCGTACTGGCGGCAGGCGCGTTGAGCGTTGCCTATTCCTACATCGGACCTCCGCTTTCCCACCCGATTTACAAGGACGGAACCATCGGGAAGGCGAAGGAAGACCTCGAGCGAGCTGCGAAAGCGCTCAACGCGCGCCACGCGAGCTTAAGCCTAGGCGCCTTCGTTTCGATAAACAAGGCCGTGGTGACCCGGTCTAGCGCGGTGATCCCCATAATCCCCCTCTACGTTTCGGTGCTCTTCAAGGTGATGAAGGAAGACAGAAGCCACGAGGATTGCCTGGATCAGATGATGCGGCTGTTCTCCGACCGTCTGTATGCAGGTTCGGGGCGGGAAATACCGGTGGATAACGAGGGTAGGATTCGCCTGGACGATTTTGAGATGCGGGATTCGATACAGAAAAAAGTCATCGACCTCATGAATCGCATCGACGAGGAAAACATATCCCGACTTTCCGACCTGGAAGGCTTCAAGACGGATTTCCTGCGGGTGCATGGTTTCGGAATCCCCGGCGTGGATTATCAGGCAGAAGCCGATCCGCTGGCATGAACATCCTTTACCTGAAAGAGGAGGAGCTAGGGCTTCCCCTGCCCCGGAGCGATGCGCGCTACAGCCATATCACCAGGGTGCTCAAGAAAAAGGAAGGGGAAAGTCTCGCCGCCGGCTGCTCGGACGGAAGCCTGGGCAGGGCACTCATTAAAAAGCTTAGCCCGGATTCAATCCTCCTTTCCTACCAAGCCGATACCGAGGCTCCTTCGCTTTATCCGGTAAATATTCTAATGGGTTTCCCCAGGCCAATCCAGGCTGGCAGGATACTCAAGGATCTTACTAGTCTCGGGGTTGAACGTATCTGGTTTACCTTGAGCGAGCTTGGGGAAAAGTCCTACGCCGAATCGAGCTTTTTCCGTACTAGAGATTTTGAAAGCCATTTGATCGAGGGAGCCATGCAGGCGGGCAACCCCAGGCTTCCGCAAGTCGCTTGCTTCTGGAGCCTGGGCCGAGCCTGCGACGCGATCGATGCCGCGCATCGCGAAGCGCCAGCCCCAGCGGCGGGGGCTGAGCCCTCCGATAGGGCGACGGTAAGAGGACCGGTTTCCGGCGCCTCGCCAGGATCGCCGAATAGGCTAGTATTTCATCCAAACGAAGGTTTCGCTACGTTGGCCGATTTTGGACGATTAAGCGCCCCTCTCTGGCTGGCCATAGGCAGCGAACGGGGTTGGACGATATCTGAGCTTGATTTGCTGCGTTCCAGGGGCTTCACAGCTTGTTCGCTAGGCCGCCGCATCCTTAAAACAGAGACCGCAGCACTCGCTGCCACGAGCATCGCCTTGGCGAAAATGGGACGCTTATGATCTTCATTATCAGGCGCAGTCCGCGCATTCGATAAAATCGCCCACCGCGTCTATCCCAAAGAATTCTGGCCCCTATTACAGCTTGAGGACCTCCCTCAGAGCCTTGACGTCGGCGCCGAATTTAGCGCAGGCGGCGCGCAGAGGCTCGGGGCTGGCCATGTCGACGCCGGCGACCTTGAGGGCTTCCAGGGGGAAGCGCGCGCCGCCGGAGGAAAGGAAGGCGAAGTAATCCTTGCGTTCCCGATCCCCTCCCGAGAGCACGCGTTCCGAGAGCGCGATGGCCGCGGCGACGCCGGTAGAGTACTTATACACGTAAAAAGCGTTGTAGAAATGAGGTATCCGCAGGCCTTCGAGATCTGAGACGGTTTCGAGCTTCATGAGGGGGCCGAAGTATTTGACAAGCAGTTTTCTGTATTCAGCCCTGAGAGCTTCCAGGGTGAGGGCTTGGCCCGATTCGACCATCGCGTGGGTAAGGGCTTCGTATTCGGCGAACATGGTCTGCCTGAACAGAGTGCCCAGCAGCCCATCGATCCGGGTCGCCAGGAGCGATGCGCGCTCCTGTTCGGAATTCGAGCGCTTGAATAGGTAATCGAAGAGCAGCTGCTCGTTGAAGGTGCTGGCTACCTCGGCCTCGAATATGCTGTAATTGTAACAAAGGAAAGGATTGTTCGCCGCCGAGTGCCAGGAATGCATCGAGTGGCCGCTTTCGTGGGCCATGGTGAACATATCGTTCAGGACATCATCCTTATAGTTGAGGAGGATATAGGGTTTGCCCGAATAGCTGCCGGCCGAGAAGGCCCCTGAACGCTTCCCCTTGTTTTCGTACCGGTCAACCCAGCCGCCTAAAAGTCCGGCCTCGAGGGTTTTCGTGTATTCACCGCCCAGGGGCGAGAGCGCGTCGATCACTATGTCCACCGCTTCGCGGTACGAGTGCCTGCTCTTGGCCTCGGGAACCAGGGGGACGTAGACGTCGTAATGGCGAAGCTCCTTCAGTCCCAGCGCCTTCATCCTGAGTTCGTAATAATCGTGGAGGACGGGCAGGTTCTCGTTGATGGTCCTCACCAGATTATCGTAAACCGCCTCAGGCACGGCGTCGGGAAACAAGGCTTGGGCTCTCGCGTTAGGGTAATCGCGTACCTGGGCCTGGTACTTGTCGGTCTTGACGGAGCCAGCGTAGAGACTGGCCAGGCTATGCTTGTGGGCGTCGTAGGCACCATAAAACTTCATATAGGTCCTGCGCCGCAGATTCCTGTCCTTGCTGCGAATGAGTGAGGCGAAGCTTGATTGGCTCAAGGCTTGCATGCCTTCGTCGGTTTTTATCCGGCCGAAATCGAAGTCAACGTTGGTCAGGATGCCAAAGGTCTCCTGAGCGACTCGATTGCTCTCTGCCTGGAGCGCCAGGAGCCTTTCTTCCTTCTCCGAAAGTATGTGGGGCTTGAAGCGCAGGAGTTTTTTAAGGAATATCCTGTAATTCGCGAAGGAGGGATCGTCGAGGCAGGATTCAACGAAGGATTCCGGCAAGGCCTGGATGGCGGGGACGAGCCAGGACCAGGCGGCCTGACCGGCTGTGGCGGCGCCTATATAGCGGGCCAATCTGCCCCTGGCGGCGCTGTCGCCTTCATCTTCGGTGGTACGCAGGTCGGCGTAGTAGGCCAAGCGCTCGTCCAGCATCGAATAGGACTCGTAGAAGCCGAGGAGGGAGCGGAAGCTCTGCTTGGAGTCGGAAAAACCCTCCCTGGCCTTCTCGATGTCCTTCTGCAGGACGGCAAGCTCCTTCAGCCCTTTCTCCCAAGCATCGTCCGAAACGAAAAGCGCCGAGAGATCCCAGCGATCTTCCGAACGCACCTGGCTTCTGACGGGTATTTCCTTATTCATGCTGTCTCCTTTGCGGCGCGTCCCGCGACTTTGGTACCTGGAACCTTGGGAATGCCCAACTACTTTTATTTTATCGCGTCAGAGCTGAAGCGAGGTACGCTCTTTACCGCGTATTCTGGCGTGTGAACCAAGAACCGGGTGGCTAATCTTTTCATCTCGTTTTCCCTAGTGCCGTTCCTCCGTTTATTGTACTCTTTTAGGGTTCGAAAGGTCAAACTCGAGAGGTTAAGCATTATGACGCAAATTTCCGTATCGTACGAATCGGGCGAGAAGGTATCGTACCCTTACGGGGTAAGAGTGCTGGATGTCCTCGCCAAGATGGGCAGCCTCGAGCGGCCCTTGGTGGCCGCCTTGGTGGACAATGAAATAAAAGGCCTGGATGCCCAGCTCCTGAGCGATTGCAGGGTCCTTCCGGTGCTGAGCAATTCAGCTCAAGGAGCCCTGGTTTACAGAAGGTCCCTCTGTTTTCTCCTGGCCATCGCCTCGCGACAGCTCTTCCCGCAGCGAAGATTAATCGCCGGCATGGCCATAGGTGCGGGATTTTACCATTATTACGCCGATGAAAAAGCCTTGAGCGAAGACGAAGTGTCCTCCCTTAGCCAGCGCATGCGCGCGCTCATGGAGGAAAATATTCCTATTCAACTCGAAAAATGGCCCTGGGCTTCGGCCTGCGAATATTTCAGAAAAAACGAACAACTGGACACCTTGGCGCTCGTGGAGAATCTCAATGACCCGCAAATCGCCTTGAACGAATGCGCGGGATTCAGGGATCTCTATATCTACCCCCTCGTAAGCTCAACCGGCGTACTCTCCATCTGGGAGCTCATTCCCTACCATGGCGGCATGCTCTTGCGATACCCGCATAAAGACAGTCCCGAGAGGCTGGATCCCTTCGAAGACGTTCCTATACTCTACAGAATTTCAGAGGAGTACAAGGAAAGAGGCCGGATCCTCGGGATCGGTTCAGTAGGCAGGCTCAACCAGCTCTACGCCACGGGAGGCATCAAGGATTACATCATGGTGGCCGAGGCGCTCCAAAACAAGAAAATAGCCGCCATGGCGGAGTCGGTGGCGCAAAGTTCCGAGCTCCGCAAGGTTGTGCTCATAGCGGGTCCATCCAGCTCGGGAAAGACCACGAGCTCCAAAAAACTAGCTATTCAATTGAAAGTACTAGGCCTGGAACCCATCCCCGTAGAGCTGGACAATTTTTTCATCGATCGCGAAAGGACTCCACTGGACGAGGAAGGCAAACCTGATTTCGAATGTCTGCAAGCCCTTGACGTGGACTATCTCAACGAGCTTTTGCTCAGGCTTTTCGATGGGCAGGAAGTGGAGATGCCCATCTACGATTTTAAAGCGGGGAAGCGCCGCAGTTCTGGAAAAAAACTTAGGCTATCGGGCCATGAAGTGCTTATTCTCGAGGGAATCCACGGTCTCAATGACGACCTCACCCCGAAAATTCCCCAGGAAAACAAGTTCAAGATTTATGTGTCCGCCCTCACCCAGCTCAACCTGGACGACCACAACAGGATTAGCACGACCGATTATCGCCTATTAAGGCGCATGGTGAGGGACTACTATTTCAGGGGCCATAGCGCCCTCGCCACCTTGTCCATGTGGCCTTCGGTGCAGAGGGGAGAGCGTCGCTACATATTCCCCTTCCAGAACAGCGCCGACGAAGCCTTCAATTCGGCCCTGGACTATGAGCTGGGCGTCTTGAAGGTATTCGCGGATCCCTTGCTGGACACTATAAAGCCCACCATGCCCGAATATGCCGAGGCAATGAGAATCGAGGCCTTCCTGCATAATTTCGCCCCAATTCCCGCCCAATACGTGCCCAGGGACTCAATCCTGAGGGAGTTTATCGGGGACTCGGACTTTTCATATTAAAAAAAAGGCGGCGGGGGTTCTGCCAAGAACCCCCGTCGCCCTCCAGCCAAAGCCCAGGTTTACGGTGCGGTACCCGAGCCTTGCCATCCAGCCTGATCAGGAATACATAGCCCTGTACTCGGCTTCTTCCTTGGAGTTGGCCAGGGCGAAGTGACCGGGGAATATCTCCCTCCAAGAGGGTCCTTCCTTCGCGTACTCATGCACCGAAGGATCGTAGACCAGAAGGCTTTTATGCTTTTCCACGTCGGGATCCGGCATGGGCACGGCCGACAGCAGCGACCGGGTATATGGGTGCAGTGGCCTGGCGAACAGTTCTTCCGTGGAGGCAAGTTCTTTCAGCTCGCCTTGGTGGATTACTCCTATGCGGTCGGCGAAATAGCGGACCACGGTGAGATCGTGGGCGATAAAGAGATAAGAAAGACCTCTCTCCTTCTTGAGATCGTGCAGGAGGTTGAGCACCTGGGCCCGGATGGACACGTCCAAGGCCGAAATAGGCTCGTCCGCGATGATGAACTTGGGCTCCATAGCCAGTACCCGGGCTATGCAGATACGCTGGCGCTGGCCGCCTGAAAACTCGTGGGGATAGCGCTCCGCGTGCTCTTCCAGAAGACCGACGTCGTTCAACGCCTTGAAGACCTTTTCCCTGCGTTCGTTCTCGTCCTTGAATAGGCCGAAATTGTATAAGCCCTCCGAGACTATGTAGTCTATCGTCGCCCTTTCGTTGAGGGACGCCATTGGATCTTGGAAAATCATCTGGATGTTGCGTATGACGTAGGTGTCCAGTTCCTTGTCGATGATCCCCGAAATCTTTTTCCCGTCGAAGAACACCTCGCCCTTAGTGGCTGGGTTGATCCTGATGATGGTACGGCCGATCGTCGTTTTTCCCGAGCCGGACTCGCCCACCAGGGCGAAGGACTCGCCTTCGTGGACATCGAAGTTGACCTTGCGAACCGCGGTAAAGTATTCCTTCCCGTTCTTGAAGGTGACTTCCAGGTCTTTTACCGATAACAATAAGTCGCTCATTTCCCAGCCTCCGCGGCGCTCTCGGCGTAGATGTTTCCTTTCTTTCGCATGATCTTCACCGCTTGAGGCGGATCCGCGAGGGGAGCCCGGGGATCCAGGAGCCAGGTCTTGGCGTAATGGCTCTCGCTTACCTTGAAGAAGGGAGGTTCTTCCTCGAAATCGATGCCCAGCGCATAACGATTGCGGGGCGCGAAAGCGTCGCCCTTAATTTCATTGAATAAGGTCGGGGGGGTTCCCGGGATGGCATAGAGAGGCTCGCCTTTTCTGGCCAAGGTGGGCAGGCTCGATATGAGCGCCCAGGTATAGGGATGCCGGGGATCGTAAAAGATTTCCCGTACCGAACCGTATTCCACGATCTGGCCTGAGTACATCACCGCCACCCTGTCGGCCACGTTGGCTACCACCCCCAGATCGTGGGTGATATAGATGGTGGTAAAGCCGTAATCCCGCTGGAGCGCGCGGATCAAGTCCAGAATCTGAGCCTGGATGGTGACGTCCAGGGCCGTGGTTGGCTCGTCGCAGATCAGGATTCGCGGCTTGCAGGCCAGGGCTATGGCGATGACGATACGCTGGCGCATTCCGCCGGAATACTGGAAGGGATAGTCATAAAAACGTTTTTCCGCTTCCTTTATCCCGACTTTCTCCATGAGGGTCAATGCGATGCGTTTAGCCTCGTCGGGAGGAAGCTTCTGATGCTTTTCGATGACTTCGGTGATCTGGATGCCAATTTTCTTGAGGGGGTTGAGGCTGGTCATCGGGTCCTGGAACACCGTGGCGATTTTGACACCCCGGATTTTCTCCCATTCCTTGTCGGTTTTTACCTCGACCAGATTCCTGCCCTCGAACTCGATGCTGCCGGCGGCTATCCTGCCGTTGGATTCCAACATGCCCGTGAAAGTCTTGGTGAGCACTGTCTTGCCCGAGCCCGACTCGCCCACGATGGCCAGGGTCTCGCCATCGTAAAGATCGAGGGAGACCGAGCGGATTGCCGTGAGCTCCCGGCGTCTCACCCTGAATTTGACCACTAAGTCCCGAACTTTAAGAATACTGTTGTTCTGGTCCATGATCTGCCTCCTATCGGTGTGTTCTGGGGTCGGAAGCGTCCGCGAAGAGCTGTCCGACGACATAGAAGGAGATCGTGACCAAGCCCATCACGACACCGGGAAACACGATCATATGGGGATAGGTATCCACGAAAGACCAGTACACGTCGATCATCCTGCCCAGGGAAGGATAGGTAGAGGGAAGGCCTATACCCAGGTAGGAGAGGACTGTTTCTGTATTGATCAGCCCGGGTATCTCCTGGTAGATGAGGGTCGCTATGACCGAAACCATGAATGGGAGGATGTTGCGGGTGACCATGCGCTTGAGCGGCGTGCCTAAACAGCGGGAAGCCAGGTTGTACTCCCTGTCTCTGATGATCATCACCTGGGTGCGGATGAAGAAAGCGATCGAAAGCCAGCCAGTGATGGTCATGGCCAGGATCATCTGCCAAAAGCCCCGCCCGAAAATGTACATGAGCATCATGGAGCGCAGGATGTAGGGCACGTTGGACACGACATTGTAGATAGCCAGCAATATGGGATCGATACGCTTGGAGTAGCCCCAGACGGCGCCAACCAGGATGCCAACGCCGATGTTGATCGCCGCGGCAATGAAGGCTATGGAAAGGGACATGCGGGTGCCTGACCAGACCACGTCCCATAGATCGTTGCCCCTGTCGTCGGTGCCGAACCAATGCTCCGCAGATGGTTTCTGGTACCAGGTAGAGGGGGTGTTGATATTGGGCGCCACCGCCGGATCGTAGCCCGAAACCAGGGGTTGGATGAAAGACATGAGTGTGAGGCTCAGCAAGAGGGCGAGCCAGAATATGGCGGTCTTGCGCTTGAAGAAAGTCTGAAAGACGGACTTCCAGTAGGAATACCGCGGACCGGCGATACGCTCGGATTCGAGCACGTCGAAGGTCGCGAAGGCGAAGCGTTCAGCTGTTTTCGCCATACTTTACCTCGCTTCCTTTCTCGCGGCCAAGCTTATGCGCGGGTCCACGAAAGTCACTAGGATGTCTCCAAGGAAGATCGCCAAGATCGAGACTACGGTGAAGATAAAAGTCAGGGCGATGATCATGGCGTTGTTGTAATCGGAGATGGCGCTGGGAAACATCTTGCCCATGCCTGGCACCGCGTAGAAGCTTTCGGTGATCAACGCTCCCGCCAGGGTTCCGATTACAGCCATGGGAATGGAATGCACGATGGGAATGAGGGCGTTTCTTACGATGTGCCTGAAGAACACTTCCGCCTGCGAAAGTCCTTTGGAACGAGAGAATTTGACATAGTCGGCGTTCATCTGGTCCACCATGTAGCGCCGTATCCAGAGCGCCTCCCCGGCAATGCCGCCTAGGGAGAGCGATATGGTGGGCAAAATATAAGAAAGAATGTTCTCGGATCCGAGGAAGGGAAACTTGTCGGGCAGGCCTAGTACCTTCATGCCGAAACGGGCGAAGAGGGCGATATACAGAAGCGTGGGGATGGAGCTGATGAAGACGATATAGGCCATGGTGACCTTGTCGAAAATCCTGTCCTTCTTCATGGCGGCGATGACGCCCACGGTGAGGCCGATGGCTAACGACAAGATGAGAGAGTACATGCCTATGGTGAAGCTGGTGCCCAGCATCGACGGATCTATGGTCATCAGGTTGCCGTCGGCGTAGTTATCCTCGAATTTGTTGACGTCCAGCCTGTCCAGGACAGGTTTGTACTTAAGGCTGTGTTCGTCAATGGAGGTGTAAAACGTTACCTCCTCACCCCTGACGGTGGTGTTGATCTCCCTTCGGGCGGAACGACCCTGTCCTCCGGAGATGACATCAAGGACTGGCACACCGTCAAAGGTGGGGTATGATCTGCCCATATTGAGCTTTATCATGTTCTGATGCAGGAAGGGAAAGCTGCCATCGACCCAGATTTGATATTTAAATATGGTTCCCGAAGCCGCCAACGCCAGGCCCCCGCTCCAGTCCCGGGTGAGGTAATAACCCCTTTTGAGGTCTGGGTTATCCGGATCCTGGATTCGATAGGGATGGTCTATCTGGATCAACTTTGCATACCATAAGAATACCCGGGTCAGCAGTGCGACGTCTTTCGTGGCATAGAGATAGCCCGAGATAGGCAGCGCTTCCACCTTGTAGCCCCGTGCCGTGAGGTCAGCCCTGAACTTCTCGTAAAATGACGAATTCTGGATAAGGGCTTGGCTTACTTCGGGAGAATCGGCTCCGAATACTTGCTGCGCATATTCCTGCTGGGTCACGTAATCGATGTAACCCAATTTTTCCCAGGTTCTGAATTTATAATCATTGTACTCGTCCGGTTTGTTCGCGATCTTGGGAAGCACCAGGTCTCCCTTGAACACGAGCTGCCGGGGAACACAGGAATAAACCAGAAAAAGGGTGAGGGTTGAAACGATCAGTACCGATAAAATCGACTGAAAAACACGTTTTACAACATATCCTAGCATGGAACCCCACAATCAGAGTTTTTTTAGACTCTCCAGCCATTATATCCGAAAGCGCAGATATAGGCAATAAAGCGAATTCACCCTTATATAGCGAAAATAATATAAAAGGGGCTGCCCGGATTTAATTCCGGGCAGCCCCTTGAGTTTCACATGGACGACCAACGCGTCCCTGGAAGCTTATTTCTTGGCGCTGAGTTTCTTATACTCGGCGGCCCTCTCCTTCTCCCAGGTTGCCTTGAGCTTGTCGCGCTCGGCCAGGGTGATGACCTTGTCCCCGACGACCATGCCCTTGAACTTGTACTCATCGTTGCCGTAGGCGGCGAAGGGGATCGTATAGGGAACGATCCTGGTGACGGCGAAGCCGCCGCCGTAGGACATGTAGGGGAGGATGATCGCGTCGTCCAGAAGCTGGGCTTCGGCTTCGGCGAAGAGCTTGAAGCGCTTCACCTGATCGTCGTAGACGGCGTTGCCGGCCTCAACCTTCTTGGCGTACTCGTAGAGTCCTACCTTGGTGGCTGCCTTGTAGTCGCTGGAAGCGGGATCATCGGTATAGTCCAATCCGATCTGGATCAGGACGGCGCCGATTTCGGGCTCCAGGGTCTGGAGGAAGGTGTAGGGATCGCCGAAATCGGGGCCCCAGCCGGTGTAGCCGCCGATATCGTAGTTGGACTGGCTGCCGGATTCGGCATAGTAGGTGGAAGCGTCGGCGTTGTCGGTGTCCATCTCGACCACGTTAACCACCAGGGTGTCGGTGCCGAAGACGGCTTCGAGATTGGCCTTCATGGACTGGTCGCCCTTCAAGCCCTTGGTGTAGGCGATGTCGGTTGCGGTGTCGAGCTTGACCGGGAACTTGACGCCCTGGGCGGTCAGCTCTGCCTTGGCCTTGGCCATGTAGGCCTTGGCTTTGGTGGCGTTGAAGTAGGGATCCTGGGCGTCGTCGATCTTGAAGGAAGCGGGGAAGTCCGCGGGATTGCGGGCCTTCATGGCGTCCTCTACATACTTTACGTAATCCTTGCCGGCCGCGTCCTTGGAGAGCTCGGTGCCGGTATAGGAGTTGCGGATGGCGGCAAGCTTGTTGACCTCGCCGTTTCGCTGGGCGAGGATCGTGGGCCTGTCCATTCCGAAGAAAATAGCCTTGCGGAAATTCCTGTTCAGGATGGCTGCTTGAGTATCCTTGCGCTCCTTTTCCGTCTTGGGAGACACGCCCTTGGTGGGGTCGGCGGGGGAAGCCCAGGTGTTGCGGTCGTAGTTGAAGGCATAAAGGAAGGTGGTGGAATCCTGCCTTGCCCTGTAGATATTCTCTTTGTACTTGGCCTGAGCCCTGGCGAAGAGAGCCTCGTTGTCGGTGTTGACCTGGGCTGAGGCGTAGATGCCCGCGTCGAAGTTATTAAAGCGGGAATCGGGATCCTTGCCGTCGTCGTAGACGAGCTTGACGTGCTGGACGGTTACGTTAGCCTTGTCCCAGTAGTAGGGGTTGGCGTCGTATTCCATGACGGACTTGGAGGTGAAGTTGGACAGTACGTAGGCGCCGTTGTAAAGGATGCCGTTCTTGTCCACTTTGCCGAAGTCGGCGCCCTTGGATTTGAGGAACTCGCCGTTGACGGGCATATAGGGGTTGTAGGTGAGCATTGTGTCGAAATAGGGCTTCGGACCGTCGAGGGTGTACTCAAGCACGTAGTCGCTCTTCGCCTTGACGCCTACCTGGGCGAAATCGGTGATCTCGCCGGCAAGGTACTTGTCGGCGTTCTTGACGAATCCGGCCACCAGATAATTAAGCTGGCTCTTCTTGTCCAGCATGAATTTAAGGGCGTCCACCCAGTCCTGGGCCTTTACATCGGCATAGACTTCGAGGTCGCCGGTAATCCATTTCACGCCCTTGCGGATATTGAAGGTCCAGACCGACTTGTCGGCGTTGGCGCTCCAGCTTTCGGCCAGGGCTGGCCTGAGGATGCCGTACCTGTCGTGCTCGATGAGGCAGTCGACAAAGTTGACTGTGTGCTGCGACGTGGTCTGCCTCTGGCTTTCCAGGTAGTTGAAGGTCCTGGGGTCGCTCACGAAGACATTCACGTAGTCCTTCGATTTGGGAGCAGCGCCGACGAATCCTGCAAATAGGACCGCGATGACGGCTGCTGCTAACAGTGTTTTTTTCAGCATTTCTGCCTCCACTTACGCCCGCGGCGAGGCGGGTTCAAGATTACCGCCGTAATAAAATATAAGAACGGCGGCATATAAACTCTATTCATTCTCGCCGTTTTAAGCTGGGCCGTCAACTGGCATTTTCATGGAGCATCCAGGAGTGATACAATCGCGATTTAAGGATAGAAATGAAAAAAACCGCAATGCAGGGAGGGCGACGGAGGAGCGTGAAGCTCGCCGACTATGCCGGCCTATTGGGAATATGTTTTGCCGCGGCCCTGGTTTTCGCCCTTTTGAGAAAAACCGATTCCTTTATTCTCGCCCTGGGCGACGCCTTCCTGGTCGAAGCACTGATCTGCCTGGGCCTCTCCTGGGTCGGATATTTAAAAAGGGATGGAATACGGATATTCCCTTCGAAAAAAAGAGGCGCGGATGTACAGCCCGAATCCTGGAAAGACAGAATTCCCCAGCTAGGCCAAGAACCTCCATCCCCCTCTCCCCTTCCCGGCCCCGGCGGACCAGAAAGCCCTGATTATCGTCGTTTGGTCGAAGCGGAGAACAGGCTCCGGCAAAGGATCCTCGGCGTCGACGAAAACCCAGGCGTCAGCGATTCAGACGTTCAAGAACGCAATGGCGCGAAAAAAAACTCGCTGTCTTTGCTCTTAGCCGGCGTCTTTCTATTTCTTCTGGGCCTGCTGTTCGAGTATGTCCTGCCAGCGCTTCTGATGCGTCTCTGATAGGCCTTTGACGCAGCAGGGCCTGAGAGCTGCTGTCAAAATCCGAAAAAATTATTGTTTGGTTTTTTGGCTCGCCTTGCCTCGTATCATTTGATTGAGGGCCAAGCCAAGGGCGGCGAGCGGATATCCGCCTAACGCGATGAGCAGAGGCGGCTGGAAGCGAAGGTTATAATCGTAAATCGGCCCCTTCAAGAGCGTCCTGGACCCGAGTCTCAGCTTGTACAGGAATATCAGCAGCACCAGGAGCATGCCGAGGATCAGTACGGTCCAAGTCATTATTTTTGCCGCCGACTGTCCTATCCTGGAATCCGACGCGACGGAGATCCCCAATATCAGCATAGCGGCGAACGACAAGGCGACGATGAGGGTATTGTTTACCAAGGCGGCGAGCGTGAGGGGCCGCATCGAGAAGGCGTCCTGCGCCGTGGCCACGCGGCGCTGTTCTTCGGTCCAGGTCTCGGCGCTTCGCCATGCGCGGTGATGCTCCGAGAGGTCGAAGGTCGCCAGCACGCTCAAAAAGGCGCAGGCGCAGGCGGCGAGGAGCAGGGCCTTGGTCTCGCTCCGCAGCGGCCGAATGACTTTCCTGTCCATGCTTGAATGATACGGCGGGGCGGGCCGCGACGCAATAAGCGTCGCGGCCCGCCCCGCCGCGGACAACACCAGGTACAAGCGACCGCGTTTCGCACTATGTCTCGGAAAGCGCAAGGCAAAGCGCGTGCCGCGAAATGCGATTAGGAATCAGCCTCTTACTTCGGCGATCGCTTCCTTGAGCAGCTCTTCCAGCATCTCCCTGGGCGGTTCCTTGATATGTCCGGCCGTCATCAGGTCCTTGGTCATCTTCCTGGAAGCCTGGATGTCTGCCAGGGCCTTGTCGTGCACTTCCTGCCAGGTGGACTTAATGCGGGCGACGCCCTCGGCGATGGCCTGCATAGCGACGTCGGCCGCCTCTACGGCGAAGACATCGGTTTCTTCCATCGTGGCGACGATGTTGTCGGGACCTATGCCGCGAGCCCTGGCGAAGTCGGCCAGGGAATGGGCGCAGCGGATCGCCATGCCGTCGGTGATTTTGCGGGCCCGGACAGCCAGGGCACCCTTGAGGATGCCGGGGAAGCATACTGAGTTGTTCACCTGGTTCGGGAAATCCCCGCGGCCAGTGGCTACGATGAAAGCCCCTTCTTCCTTAGCCGCGTGAGGCCAGATCTCGGGAACGGGGTTCGCGCAGGCGAACACGATGGCCTTGGGCGCCATGGAGCGTATCCATTCGCGTTTGACTGTATCCGGTCCGGGGGTCGAGAGCGCGATGAGCACGTCCGCTCCCTTTATCGCTTCGGCCTCCCCGTCGATGCGATTGGGATTCGTGGCCTGGCAGAGTTCCCATTTCCTGTAGAGCCTCGAATCGGCCTCTATGTCCTTCCTGCCCGCATGGAGAGAACCCTTGGTGTCGAACATGATCAGGTTCTCGCCCTTGGCTCCGTCGGCAAGGATCAAGCGCGCTATGGTGGTGTTGGAGGCGCCGGCGCCGAGGAATACTATCTTTGCGTCAGAGAGTTTCTTGCCCGCCAGATGAAGGGCGTTCAATAGGCCGGCCAGGGTCACGCTGGCCGTTCCCTGGGCGTCGTCGTGCCAAACCGGGATGTCACAGCTCTCGCGCAGCTCGTCCAGCACCTTGTAGCAGTTCGGCTGGCTGATATCCTCGAGGTTGACCGCTCCCACCGAGGGCTGGAGCATTTTCACGAACTCGATGATCTTGTCCGGGTCGTGCTTGCCGTCCTTGCCCCGGGAGTCCACGCAGAGGGCGATGGAATCCACGCCGCCTAGGTACTTCATGAGGAAGGCCTTGCCTTCCATGACGCCCAGACCTCCCGGAGGAGTGCAATCCCCGTCGCCGAGGACGCGGGTTGAATCCGATACCACGGCTACCAGGTTGCCCCGGTTGGAAAGCGCGAAGGAGCTGTCGTTATCATCCCTAATTGTGGTTGAGATCTTAGATACCCCGGGGGTGTACCAGACGTTGAACCAGTTGAATCCATAGACCCCCGCCTTGGGCAGGGTCTGCATTTTCCCGCCGTAAAAGGCGTGAGCCTTGAGGGAAAGTTTTTTGAGAAAGAGCGTCTGGGCCCGGGCTTTCTGGTCCGGACTCAGGTCGGAGGGAAAGGCCTTGGATAAATTCGCTAGACTAAGGTCGAGTTCCATAAGGGCACCATCCTTGTTTGGCAATATTTTTGTTCTGCCCCAATCGGGACATCAGGAAATCCCGGTGAGCGCTTTTATATACTGGAGACGCATATACTCCTCGAGCCGCCCGGTGCTTTTGGCCGAAAGCCTGCCCCGCATCGAGTCGACTGAGGAGAATCCCTGAGTCTCCATGAGGCTGCGCAGGTCATCCAAAATCTTGCCTACGGTCTTCCATCCTCCCTTGTACAGGGCGGAGCAGACTTGAACCGCGCTGGCTCCGGCGAGGATGAACTTAGCCATGGTCTGGGCGTCGTGGATGCCCGTAGCCCCGCAGAGCTCGATACCGGCCCGCTGGAACAATAGCGCCATCCATCTCAGGCTGTCGTGGTACTCATCGCCGCTGCTCATGGGCTGGGCGCGAACGAGCTTCATGGCGTCGATATCTATATCCAGCCTATAGAATCGATTGAAAAGCACCAGTGCGTTGGCGCCGAGCTTGGAAATGGAAGCGGCCAGATGGGGCAGGCTCGAGTAATGGGAGCCGAGCTTGACCTCGATAGGCAGTCTGGTAGAACGCCGAACCTCTTTCACGGTGGAAAGCACCCGGTCTTCGATATCCTTCGAGCTTAGGGTGGGCGAATTGGGCATATAGGCGACATTGAGCTCAAGAGCGTCCGCTCCCGCTTGCTCGATCTGCGAAGCGAAGGAAGCCCAGTTTCCCGAGCCCACGCAATTTATGCTCGCGATGAGGGGAGTCCTGCCCACTCTTTGCTTGGAGTCCCGCACCAGGGAGAGGTAAGCGTCGCTGCCTTCTTCCCAGGCCGTCCTAGAGATGAAAGCTTCCGCTTCCGGATAGGCGTCCAGGTCGATCCCCTCGGATTCCTTGCCCAATTCGGCCAGGATCTGCTCCTCGAAGAGCGATTTGAGGACCACCGCTCCAGCTCCGGCCTCGGCGGCCTTTTCTGCTCCCTCGGGGCTGCCCGTGAGGCCAGAGGACGCGACAATGAGCGGGTTTTCGAGAACAAGTCCCATATAGTGCGTACGTAGGTCTACCATGCACAAACTCCTTGATTACCGAATTTCTTAGTATAGTATAGCAGGATTCCCGATGCTCGGGGAGTCTTAAAATCTGCGGCCGATGCTGTCCGCCGAGGGCTCGGGTTCTGTTTTCCTCCCCGGCTATTCTATTTTACAGCCCCAGGGACTTTTTCTCGGTCAGCTCCCGTACGCGAGCGATGAAGGCATCCACCGCAAGACCGTTTTCCTGGCGGCCGTCCCTCATGCGCAGCGAAAGGCTCTTCTCGTCCATTTCCTTCTGACCCACTACTAGCATATAGGGAATCTTCCTACCTTGGGCTTCCCGGATCTTGGCGTTCATCCTGGCATCCGAGAGATCGGCTCTAGCTCTCAGCCCCGCGGCTTTGAGGTTCGCGCAAAGCTCCTTGGCATAGGCGTCGAAAGCGGGGGCCACGGGGATGACCACTGCCTGTTCGGGACAGAGCCAGACAGGGAAGGCGCCGGCGGTATGCTCGAGGTAGACGCCGAAAAAGCGCTCGATCGAGCCGAGAAGGGCGCGGTGCACCATGTAAGGCCGTTTGCGCTGGCCGTCGGCATCCACGTAGGTCATATCGAAGCGCTCGGGCTCGTTGAAGTCGAACTGTATGGTGGTAAGTTGCCACTCCCTGCCTATGGCGTCCTTAATCTTGAGGTCGATCTTGGGTCCGTAGAAGGCCCCTCCCCCCTCGTCCATCTCGTAGGCCAGGCCTTCCTTATCCACAGCCTTACGCAGGGATTCCAGGGCTGTATCCCACATTTCCTGGGCGCCCACCGAACCGTCGCCGGTGGGCTTGGTGGCCAGATAGGCCTTTATTTCCTTGAAGCCAAGGGTTTTGTGCATGTACAGTGAGAATCGCAGGACTTCGGCTATCTCATCCTCGATCTGGTCGGGGGTGCAGATAATATGGGCGTCGTCCTGGGTAAAGCCACGCACCCGGGCCAGGCCGTGGAGGGTGCCAGAGCGCTCGTAGCGGTAGACGGTGCCCAACTCGGCCCAGCGCAGGGGCAGGTCCCTGTAAGAGTGGACGCCGTTGTTGTAAATCATGATGTGGAAGGGGCAGTTCATGGGTTTGATGTAGTAATCGTCCTCGTCGATCTTCATGGGGGAGTACATGCCCGCCTTGTAGAATCCCAAGTGTCCCGAGGTCTGCCAGAGCCATGATTTGCCGATATGGGGGGTGAAAAGGATTTCGTAGCCGTTCTTGTAGTGCTCGTCCCTCCACCAGTTCTCCAAGGCCACCCTGAAGCGACCGCCCATGGGATGCCAGTACACCAGACCGGGGCCGGCCTCTTCGTGGGTGGAGAAGAGGTCC
The DNA here is from genome assembly GCA_964453055.1 of uncultured Treponema sp. Taxonomy (GTDB): domain Bacteria; phylum Spirochaetota; class Spirochaetia; order Treponematales; family Rectinemataceae; genus UBA2256. Next base: position 43,193 of record CAYVOD010000001.1, read on the forward strand.
AGTTCCTTGCCCAGCTTGCGGTGATCCCGCTTTTCGGCTTCTTCAAGCATCTTGAGGTGGGCTTCCAGCTCCGCTTTCGAAGCGAAGGCGTAGGCGTAGATGCGGGTGAGCATGGGGCGTTTCTCGTCGCCCCTCCAGTAAGCGCCGGCTACGGAGCGCAGCTTGAAGCAATCTGGGCGGATCTGCCTGGTATTTTCCAGGTGCGGTCCACGGCAGAGATCCACGAAGCCGTCTTGCTCATAGATTGAAATCGTTCCTTCTTCCAGGCCGTCTATAAGTTCCAGCTTGAAGTCCTGGCCGGCGAAGAGCTTCTTCGCCTCTTCCTTGCTGATTTCCTTCCTCGTGAAAGCGTGGCCGCCGGAGATTATACGCCTCATCTCCTTCTCGACGGCCGGCAGGTCCTCGAGGGTAATGGGTTTCGGCAGGAGAAAGTCGTAGTAAAATCCGTCGTCTATGGCGGGGCCGATGCCGAACTGGGTTCCGGGGTAGAGATGAAGGACCGCCTCGGCCAGGACATGGGCGGCTGAATGCCTCAGCTTGTCAACATCGATTTCCATGGTAAAGCTCCTTTTCGGTCCGAGCCCGGAGCGCATCGTCGAGTTTAGCGTTCCGGCGCGCTCAAGACCGCGGTAGATAAACAGTAAGGCCCCCAGACAATACGTCGTTAACGGGAAGCCATGCTTCGCGTAAGGACGAATCGCCCGGGGGCCGTATCGGAAGATCCCGCCTTATCCGGCCTGGACCGGGCGGGCTTAGCATCCGTAGGGCTTCACGGAAATCCGCGGTACCACCTTACTTCGGCACCCCGCGACGGGGGCCGCGCTCGTCGCCTGTAACGGAAGGCTCCGGCTTGGAATACTCGCCTCATCCCAAAAGAGAGGTTTTCACCTAAGCTGCTAGGGAGTGGTTTTCTCCGGTCACGCGACGGGGTCCTTTCAGCCTGGAAAAACGTTGCCCTCACGGCTTAAGTTTTCCGGGACCCCTCTCTCTTGACGCGCTAGGATCCGGATACTCGTCTCCTTCGACGCATTTCAGGGAACTATGCTCCCGCTCTCCGCGAAATGTCAATACGGAGGACCTCATTGCGCAACGCTATTCGATAGTCTTGTTTCTCAGTATATTCGTCGATACTTTATTATTAGCATGAGCGGAATCGTATCGAACCAAGGGGAGATAATCTCCCAGACAGAAGAATCGGTCCATCCCAGAGAACCCGAGGAATATCGGGTCATTTTGCTGAATGACGATTTCACGACCATGGAATTCGTCGTTTCCGTGTTGATGACGATATTCCACAAGTCCCTGCCCGAGGCTACCAAGATCATGGTGGATGTCCACCGCAAGGGCAAGGGAATTGTGGGCGAGTATAGTTACGACATCGCCGCGACGAAAATCAATCAGGTGCACGGCCTGGCGCGGCAGATGGGATTTCCCCTGAAGTGCACCATGGAGAAAGTGTAAGGTATGAAGGTCAGTCAGGAAGTTCAGGCCATTTTCAACGCGGCCTATAACGAAGCCAAGCTCCGAAACCACGAATATCTCACGCCGGAGCATATTCTCTACGCCGGGCTTTCTTTTGAAAAGCTTAGACTTGTCATGGAGGGCTGCGACGCCGACGTTGAGCAGCTTAAGCGGGGCATAGAGGCGTATTTCGAGCAAAAAGTGCCCGTGCTGCGCTCCTCCGCCGAGCCCGTGCAGACCTCCAGCTTCCAGGCCGTCATCGAGCGGGCTGTCATGCAGTCCCAGGCTTCGGGCAAGGAAGAGGTTGAGATTTCCGACCTCATCGTCTCCCTCTACGACGAGGAAAGAACCTATGCGGGTTATTACATGCGCAAACTGGGAATCAAGCGGCTCCAGCTCCTGGAGGTGCTTTCCCACGGCATAGGGGAATCCACGGGCGAGGAGGCCGAGTTCCTCGATGAGGGCGAAGGCAGGCCGGACCTGGAAGGCAAGGACAAGCGCGGACTCAAACCTGGACCGCTCGAGCGTTTCGCGACGGATCTGACGGCCCAGGCCGCCGCTGGCAAGCTGGAACCGGTCATCGGCAGGGAGGCCGAGATCGAACGCACGATCCAGGTACTCTGTCGCAGGCTCAAGAACAACCCGATCCATGTGGGAGAGGCGGGGGTGGGCAAGACGGCCATCACCGAAGGGCTTGCCCAGCGGATCGTCGCGGGCAGCGTCCCTCCCCTGTTGAAGGATTACACTATTTACAGCCTCGATATGGGAGCCCTCCTGGCGGGCACGAAATTCAGAGGCGATTTCGAGGAGAGGGTCAAGAAGGTCGTCGATATACTGCTCAAGAAGGAAAAGGCGATACTCTTCATCGACGAGATCCATACCATCGTCGGCGCGGGAGCGGTCACCGGGGGCTCAATGGACGCGTCGAACCTCCTGAAGCCCGCCCTCACCTCGGGCAAGTTGCGCTGCATCGGCTCCACGACCTACGACGAATACAACAAGATATTCGAGAAGGACCGCGCCCTGTCGAGGCGCTTCCAGAAGATCGATATAACCGAGCCGAGCCAAAGCGAGACGGTGGAGATACTGAAGGGACTGAGACCTAAATACGAGGAATTCCACAGGGTCCATTTCTCGGACGAAGCCCTCGAGGCGGCGGTACGGCTTTCCGCCCAGTTCATCACCGAAAGGAGACTGCCCGACAAAGCCATCGACGTAATCGACGAGGCTGGGGCCAGGGCGAGGATAAGCGCCTTCAAGCTTGGGCAGAAGTCGGGAGCGACTGCTTCAGGCGATAAGGCCGCCGGAGACGCGGCCGCGGGCAAGGCAGCTTCAGGAGAGGCGGCTTCAGGCGAGGCGTCCGGAGCCGAGACCGTTGTGGACATCAAGGTCCCGGAAATCGAAACCGTTGTGGCCAAGATCGCCAGAATACCCGAGCGCTCGGTCTCCTCATCGGAAAAGGAAAGGCTCTCGGGTCTTGAAATCTCCTTGAAGCAGGAGGTTTTCGGCCAGGACGCCGCGATCGCCGCCGTGGTAAAGGCCGTAAAGCGTTCCAGGGCCGGCTTCAGGGCTCCCGATAAGCCCGTGGCTAATTTCCTTTTCGTGGGTCCCACCGGAGTGGGCAAGACAGAGCTGGCCAGGCAGCTGGCTAAGCAGCTTGGGGTAAGCCTTCACCGCTTCGATATGAGCGAGTACCAGGAAAAACACACTGTTTCCCGACTTATCGGCTCCCCTCCCGGCTATGTAGGCTACGAGGAAGGCGGCCTGCTCACCGACACGGTCCGCAAGAATCCCCACGCAGTCGTGCTCCTGGACGAAATAGAGAAGGCTCACCCGGACATTTACAATATTTTGCTGCAGATAATGGATTACGCCACCCTCACTGACAACCAGGGAAGGAAGGCGGACTTCCGCAATGTCATCCTCATCATGACCAGCAACGCCGGCGCCAGGGACGTGGGCAAGAACCTCATCGGCTTCGGCGACAGGACTTTAAGCAACTCAGCCCTGGACGAGGCGGTCGAACGGGCTTTCACCCCCGAATTCAGGAACAGACTGGACGCGGTGGTCCATTTCGGCAACCTGCCTATGGAAATAATTGAACGAATCGTCTCCAAGACGTTGGACGATTTCAACCTCCAGCTGGCGGAGAAAAAGGTTAGGCTGGTTGCCCGGGATTCGGTGATCAAGTACCTCGCCGAAAAGGGCTATTCTAGGGAATTCGGTGCCCGGAACATATCCAGGCTGGTGGAGGACAAGATCAAGTCTTTCTTTGTCGACGAGGTGCTCTTCGGCCGGCTGGAGAAAGGCGGCACAGCCGTGGCCGACATGGTGGACGGGCAGGTGGTTTTCAGCGTCGAACCCCAGGCTGCGGAATTGTTGGCCGAAAAAACTGAAGAACCAGCGGCGGTTCAGCCTTAACAGCCGAAATGATCCGCTTTCTGGGCAGGCTGGAAGCGCTGGGTACAGACAGGGGCTACCGCTTTCCCTCCGCGGAAGAAGCCTCGCCTGAAGGCATAGTCTGCGCCGGCGGGAATCTCTCGCCGGGCATGTTGCTTTCGGCCTATAGGCAAGGCATTTTTCCTTGGTACAGCGACGACGAGCCGATTCTCTGGTGGAGCCCCAATCCGCGTTTCGCTGTCCTCCCCGAAACCCTCCACGTTTCGCGAAGCTCGCTCCGCCTGCTCCGCAAGAGAGAATACGACTTCAGCCTGGATCGGCGCTTTGGGGATGTCATCGAGGCCTGCGCCAAGGTTCCCAGGCCAGGGCAGCTCGGCACGTGGATACTTCCGGAAATGATCGAAGCCTACACGAAGCTTCATGAGCTAGGTTACGCTCATTCCCTGGAGGTGTGGAAAGAGGGTCTTCTGGTCGGGGGACTCTATGGTATAAGCATCGGGGGAGCCTTTTTCGGCGAATCCATGTTCAGCCTTAGTCCGGGGGCCTCCAGGGCAGGATTCTTGAGTCTGGCTTTGTGGCTCTTCGAGCGGGGATTCCTTCTTATCGACAGCCAGGTGCATACTCTTTACGTGGAAACCATGGGAGGCGTGGACCTGCCCAGAGGCAGCTACCTGTCGAAACTTGCCAGGGCTTTGTACCTGCCCGACAGTATGGGAAACTGGGGCGAGCTTTTTCCGGGCTTTCCCGAGTCTGCTGAGCTAATCCGGCTTCTCGGCCCCAGGTAAAAAAGGGGAAATACTGGAAGCGGCCGTAGAATATTTATCGTTTTTTACATAGAGTGAAGTCATGGCAGGTCACGTAGGACGATGAAAGTATTATTTGTACAACTGCCCGTTCAAGATCCCGAGGGCGAAGATTCCAGGGCGAACGTGCCTCTCGCAGCGGGCTACCTGGCGGCCTACGCCGAATCCCAAGGAATTCTCGACCGCTCCCAATGGACCATTCTCGAGAGCCGTATCAGCGCCTATGGCTCAGATACGGCGATCGTAGAAGCGATCATAGGCTCCGAGGCTGACTTGGTCTGCTTCAGTCTCTACGCCTGGAACCTGGAGCGCAGTCTTTTCATCGCGGGCAAGGCCAGGGAGCGGATGTCCAGGTCACGGTTCATAGCCGGCGGGCCTGAGATTGCCGAGGGCATGTCTATCATGGACAGGTCTCCCTTCCACGCCCTCGTCCAGGGCGAGGGAGAGCTCGCCTTCGCGGAGATCCTTCGAGACATGGAAAAGCACCGCCCGCTGTCCCGGCTCTATAAGGCGAAGGAATTGCTCGATCTATCCACGCTTAGTAGCCCCTACCTGGCGGGGACCCTCCCCCTGGTCAAGGATAGGCCGGTCCATGTCGAAACCGTGCGGGGTTGTCCCTATCGCTGCGCCTATTGTTTTTACGGCAAGCAGTACCCGGTCTTGCGCCGCTTTTCCCAAGAAGATGTCATTTCGCTTGTGAGCCGAGCCTCCCAGGCCGGGGTATCCGAGATATATCTCATGGATCCATCGTTTCAGTACGGTGATAGGGCCGCGGACGTGCTCAAGCAAATAGCGCAAGCCAACACCGCCGCGATTCCCATCCACGCCGAGCTGCGGCTGGACATGCTGGACGAGGGTTTCGGCTCCCTGCTCAAGGCCGCGGGCGTAGCCTCGATCGAAGCAGGCCTGCAGAGCACCAATCCCAAGGCCCTGGAGGCAGTGGGCAGGAAGATGGACAGGGATGGTTTTGCCCGAGGCGCCGAGATCCTGCAAAAACAGCGTATCCAGGTAAAGACCGGCCTCATTCTCGGCCTCCCCTTCGACGGATATGAACAGGTAATCGAGACTTTCGATTTTTTGGGCATGCAGGGTCTCGGCCAGGAAGCCGAGCTTTATCCTTTGTCTTTCCTCCCCGGCACCGACGCGAGGGAAAGGGCCGACGAGTGGCGCATGTCCAGGATGGAGCTGCCCCCCTACTGGGTGACCAGCAACGATTGGATATCGGGGGACGACATGGTGGATGCCATATCAGCCTTCGAGGAAAGCTTCGACGTGGAATGGGCCTCTCCCCCGGCCCCCCATTTCAGCCTGGAGAAGGGCGGATTCAGATCCTTCGTCGACACGAGAAAACTGGAGAATATAGATTGGATGCGGCTCAATCCGGGAAAGCTCGCTTCCTCAATCACTCTTCTCGCCGATGCCGATGATCCGGAAAGTCTTTCCAGGCTCGTCAGGGCGGCAAGGGATTTCAGGCGCGACAACCCCTACAGTCTCTACCAGATCGTGCTCTGCAGCGAGACGCGGATTCCGTCGGAGCGGCTGGTGGAGCGGATCCAGGACGCCTTCATCTTCCCCGATCATTATTACGAGCTTTCCCATTATTTCTCTCCCGATCCCCAGGAGGGCTACCAGGTGAGAATGTTCTTCGCCACGAAGAATTTTTCGCTGGCCTACAGGGCAATCGAGGAAGCTCAGGACCTGGAAACGATGATCGTTATCTCGGGAAAGGGCGGCTATAACGCGGACAGGCTCTACGAACTTCTTCCCTATGTCGTGTTCGACAGGGAAAAGATCCCCTTCGACCGACTCTACCAGCTCTTAGGCCTCTACGCGGACTTTCCCCACATGCTCATCGAGGCTCCCGAGGATTTGTTCTAGTACATCGCCTCCAGATCTGCCTTTGACGCGCAATCGCCAGTTCTCAGGTACTCCCTGATGTTGGCCAGGGTCTGGTCCACCGCTCTGGCAGTGGCTTGGTGGGTAGAACCGCCCACGTGGGGGGAGAGGATCACGTTCGGCAGTTCGTGGATGGGGTAACGAGAGGGCGCGCCTGTCCTTCCGCTCTGGGGGTAGGTATACCAGGCGTCGATGCCCGCTCCGATAAGGATTCCATCCCTCAGCGCCAGATAGAGCCCCTCCTCGTCGACTATGGGACCCCTGCCGACGTTGACCAGGAACTTGCCTTTCAAGCCCGCCAGAAGCTCCTTGCTTAACAAGCCTTGGGTGAGATTGGTGGCCGGCAAGGCTACGAAGATTATTTCAGCTTCGTCCAAGGCGGTTTTCAAGTCCGATACCACCCTGTCGAATCCTTCGGGGACAGCCATTCCGCTCTTTCTTCTCCAGCCGATCACCTGGCAGGAGAAGGCCTTGAGCAGCTTGGCCAAGGCTTGGCCCACGGCTCCTGTGCCCAGGATGGCGCAGGTTTTGCCATAAATGCTGTTCCAGTTGTCCTCAGCCCCGGCCTTAACCCAGAATCCGTGCCAGATTTCCTTGCTCAGGTCGTTGTGGTATTCGACGATCCGCCCGTAGAAGGCCAGGCAGAGGGCCAAGGCTTTTTCGGCCACGTCGAAGGCGTTTGCGTGCACGTTGAAGACCTGGACTCCTCGTTCTCGCAGCTGGGCTAAAGGCAGGTGGTTGATGCCTGTGAAGGACTGGAAGATGCCCTTGAGCTTGGGGCTTGCCAAGTAGGTTTCTTTTGGAAGATTCCCGGCGAGCATGAGGTCGAGGTCCGAGACTTCTGGCGAGTCGGGTTTTAGCCCCAACGAGAAGCTATGGCCTGGGAAATCCTTAGTTAGGGCTTCAAGTCCCTTGTCCCATATCGAGCGCGGGGGCATAAAAGATCCGAAATGCATCCTGAGGTTACCTCCAGGTTGAATGGTTGGCCACAGGATAAAGTTCTGCTTCTTTCTTGGCAAGCCTTCTATAGTGTCACGAAGCTTGCGCAGGAGGAATGAGAATAAGACTAGCGAAGTGCATAGGCAGGCACATACTCAGGATTTTTCTTACAAGGGGTTGGTGATTGTTTAGTCCAAATCCTTTGGAAGGTCGGCAAGAGCTTCACTCGAGAATAGAAGTAGCGTTCAGAAAAATATCCTGAAAGCACCTTATCGATCATCGCTCGAGGGATCCCTGCAGCCTCTGCATGCAGCGTTTTATCAAAGCACGGTGCTTTTATGCGGAATCTTTTGATGTAATTGTGGTAAAAAAGATAGGCAGCTAAGCGGCACAGTCCGTTAGCCACGTTACGAGAAAAGCATGCTGTCTCTCTATGATGATTAGCCAGGTCTTTGCGGATCTCCCTGTCCAGATAATTCGAGGCGAACAGTGGGTTTGCAAATGTGCGCGGCAAGTGCGAATTGATAGTCTGGTGGATGACGCGATGCTCTTCATCCTGGGTGCGGAAGAGCGGATGCCGATCAAGGGCACGTATATAGTCCGGTTTCTCATCGGTCGTGATGACGAGTGGGACGAATTTTGCGCGAGGCTTGAGGATACTGAGTGAGTCGAGTACCTCCCTGAATGTTCTGGAGACGCCACATCGCTCGAGAGGGCTTCCCGCATAGATCTGAATTGCGTGTCTTCTTTGCGCCGCTGTCATAGCACCCGACCTCCGTCGATTGGCCTGAGACAAGTCAATAACGAAGCGGGAATCAGAGGTGATACTGATCGTCACTTCGCTAGGGAAGTACTGTGAGACATCGAAGGAAACGAATCCATCAACGCAGACAGCTTCGTGGGCACCAATCAGAGGAAGTAAGGAAGCATGGACTCCGAGAGCTTGCCGAGCAAGCCGCTCCAAACGGTTCTGCACTGAATCGGGAGAAATACCCATAGCCCGGCTTATAGCCCGTCCGCTTGAGGATGATACATGACGAAGCAGAAGCTCTGGATAGTTCACAGTTCGTTTCGCATAGTAATCGATGCTAAAGCTTTGCTGCGAAAACCAGTGCCCACAGGAGTTGCATCGATATCGCCTCACTGTCCCGAAAGCTTGAGTATGGTAGCTCCCCCGCAGAGTATACCATCCTGATTTCTTGCTCTTCTCATGAAGTCGACATGTAGGATTTGGACAGAATAAAAAAGCGTCCATCTTTTCCTCCTTGTCATGATGCTTTCCACAAAGGTCTACGCTCTTTTACCCTCTGCTTAATTCAATTGTGCAGTCTTCGTGACACTAGTAGAATATTGGGCAGCCCCCAAAAAATGTGATATAGATTAGCAAAGGGATTTTCCGCCGGCCTGATCGTGCCGATACATATAAGGACAATTCCTGTCTACATGCCGTACCCAAGGAGAGCTGCACGAATGAGAGTAATCGAAAGGCTTCGACGCCTGAGTTTATACGCTGTGCTGGCGGCGTTGTTACTGGCCACGGGCTGCGCGAGCGCCCCTGCGGCCAAGGAGACGAGCCTCACCGATCTGGTCGTCGCCGGAGACATCAACGCCATCAAAAAATTCTACGCGAACCAAGAGCAGCTCAACCAGAAGGATGCCCAGGGTCTTTATCCCCTGCACTACGCGGTGCAGCGCGGAGATCCGCAGATAGCCGAGATACTCATCGTCTTGGGAGCCAAGCCCGACGTGACTGATCCCGCGGGCAAAAGCCCGCTGCGCTATGCCATAGACAGGAAACTGCCATTAATGGCTTCGATGTTGGTGGATCGATCCGCCGACCCATTCATCGCAGACGCCTCAGGCTCTACCCCCGCCGAGGCGGCGCTCCTGGCCGGAACGGAGATGGTACGCGCCGTATTCAACGCCAAAAACATAAACGCTTCTGGCAAGGACGGCAGGACCGTCCTCCATATGGCTTCGGACAAGCTGATGGTGAACGAGGTCGGGACACTCCTGGAATTGGGAGCTTCGGTTCAAACCAAGGACAAGGCGGACAGGACGGCCCTTGATCTTGCCTTGCTCTACCCAGACCGAAAAGAAGCGGCGATGATAGCCGAGAAACTTATAAAGGGTGGCGCCAATCCGTCGTTCCCCGAATTTTCCTGGTTCGCCACTACGGTGCGCTCCAATGACTTCAACACTGTCCGGTTCAGCAACGGCAACACGCCCCTGCACGAATCCATCTCCCGTTTCCAGCTGGGCTTTGCGGATTTCTTGCTTTCCCGGGGGTTGACGCCAAATATCAAGAACGTGAACGGCGACGCGCCCTTGCACACCACGGTAAGGACAGGATGGCTCGAAGGGGCAGAGATCCTGCTGAAGAACGGCGCCGATCCGGATATACGCGACGCGAAGGGCAACACTTCCTTGCACTTGGCTTCGCCTCAGACGGTTCGCCTATCTATGACCAAGCTCCTCCTGCGTTACAAAGCCGATCCGTCGCTGAAAGACATGGAGGGAAACACCGCCCTCCACAAAGCCGTCAAGCTCGCGTACGAGCCGCTTATTGTGGAAGAGCTCATAAAGGCGGGCACGCCGGTGAACTCGGCCAACCTCGATGGCGATACGCCCCTCATGATCTGCGTCAAGGCTGGAAATTATCAATATGCAGATGCGCTGATCACGGCAGGTTCCGACGTATTCCTCCGCAACCTGGCTGGCGAAAGTCCCCTTTCGATCGCCGTGGCACGCGGGACTCAGGCCGTGGACAAGATTGTCCTGGAATCCAATGTCAATAATCGGGATAATGTGGGAAACAGCGTCATAGCCACGGCTGTGGCCATGAAGGGTTCGCCGGAAGTCATCTCGCTCATTCTGGCCAAGGGAGGGGATCCCAATACGAGAAACAATTCCGGCGACAACGCCCTACACGTAGCGGTTAGGCTGAATCTAGCCCAGCAAGGGCTTCTGCTGCTCAACGCCAAGGCCGATATCTTCCCATCAAACTCGGCAAACGAAACTCCTGTATTCCTGGCTTTAGCGGCAAAGGACGGCCCCTATGACTGGTTTTTCACCTCCGCCGTGATCACTGCCCGTGACTCGAATGGCGATACCGTGGGTCACCTCGCGGCCCGGAAGGACTTAGCCGACGGACTGGATTACCTGCGCGGCAAGGGCGCCGATTTGGAAGCGGTGAACGCTGCCAAGGAAACTCTGCTCCACGCGGCGGTAAAAACCGACGCCGCAGAGGCTACCAGGTACCTTATAGCCAATGGCGCCGTGCTTTCGGCCCGGGACGGCAACGGCGACGCCCCTCTCAATACGGCCGTGCTCTCGGGAGCCAAGACCTGCCTGCGGGTTTTGGTTCTATCAGGTGTCGATTTAAATGCTAGAAACTATACCGGAGAAGCTGCGCTGCACCAGGCCGTGCGCAAACAGAACAGCGAATTCGCCATCTACCTGGTCGATAGAGGCGCTTCCCTGGAAGTGCGAGACAACCGAGGCTTCACCCCCTTGGCAGCTGCCGCCCGGGAAGCCCAAACGACGATCGCCCAGTATCTGATCAAGGCCGGCGCATTCATCGACGCCAGGGATTATGCAGGCTCGACGCCGCTCTATCAGGCGGTGGACTCTGGCCAGCTGGATCTCATCCGCGGTCTCGTGCAAGCCGGAGCAGATATACTGGCCAAAAACGCCGCAGGTGACTCCGTGCTTCTCTCGTCGCTCAAGAAGGGTTTGGGAGTAATGCGAGAAATCCTTGGCAATTCTGCTAAGGACAAGGCGGACTCGGAAGGCAAGACGCCGCTGCGGCATCTTGTGCAGGCGAGAGCCACCGTCGACGCTCTCAAGCTCGCGCTTTCCGCGGGCGCCGATCCCTCTAGCAGGGACCGCTACGCCGACACCCCTCTCCATGCCGCGATCCGGCAGAAGGACACGGAAACAGTAGCCCTCCTCCTTACCGCAGGCGCAGATCCCTTCGCTCCCAACTCCAGCAGCGAAAGCCCCATCTCTCTCGTATTGGAGGAAAACTCGGAATCTTCCTTGCGCAACTTTGTCAGCGCCGCTGGGCTGGAAACAAAGGACTCAATGGGAGAAGGTTTCCTGCATTACGCGGTCAGGAAAAACAAGGTCGAAGCGGTCAAGGTCCTGCTCTCGCTGGGCGCGAGCAAGGCGGCTCGAAACAACGCCGGCGAAACGGCGAAGGATGTTGCCGTAGCGAAGGGGATGAACGACATTCAGGCTCTGTTCTAGAAATTGTTGAGCTAGCGAGGCGAGCAAAAAAGCCGGGTGGCTTTTTTGCTCGCCTTTTTTATTCAGCTTCGTTAATCTTGCTGCTAGAAGGCTTGTTCTGGGGAGGCAGACGAATTCCACTGTTTTGCGTAAGTCTATGCTGAAGGCTGGGCTTCTTTTTAATTCGGCGGAATTCAGCCGCCGCATTCCGAGAGTTCTTCCCTCTCCCTAAGCTTCTCCAAGGCACGTTCCTGGATTTGCCGCACCCTTTCCCTGGTTATTCCCAACGCCTTGCCTGTCTCTTCGAGGGTATGGGTCAGTTCGCCTGAGAGGCCGTAGCGCAGTCTCAGGATGGTGGTTTCTCGCGCGCTCAAGCCCTGAAGCACGCAGTCGAGCACTTCCTTCAAGGTGGTTTTAAAAACCTCGGAGTATGGATCGACAATCGTATCGTCGCGTATCAGCTCCGAAAGCGACGTGGAATTGTCGTCGTCGATGGCGGAATCGAGGCTCGCCGTGCTCTGGGAAAATTCCATGACCTTGATCAGCTTCTGCCTGCTCATGTTCAGCCTGTCGGCGAGTTCGTCCAGCCCGGGATCGCGGCTGAGCTCCTGGGTTAACTGCTTCGAGGTGTAATAGCATTTTCTGATGATGTTGAGCATATGCACGGGGATCCGAATCACCCTTCCCTGATCGGCCAGGCTTTTGATGATCGCCTGCCGAATCCACCACGTAGCGTAGGTGGAAAAGCGGTAGCCTCTGCTGTAGTCAAATCGCCCAACAGCTTCAAGAAGCCCGATATTCCCCTCGTCTATCAGGTCCAGGAGGCCCAAGCCCCTATGCTGATAGCCCTTCGCTATCGATACCACCAGCCGGAGGTTTGCCTTTACCATTTTCTGCTTGGCGTCGGTCAGCTTCTGTTCCGTTTCCTGTATTTCGCGCTTCCCATCGATCAAGTCGTCGGAGGTGACCGCCTTTGCCCGCAAGTTTTCCAAGACTGAAGCAAGCTCGCTGATTTCCTTGCCGAGGGCTTGTTCCTCGCCGGCGCTGAGCAATTCGACCTTGGATATCTGATAGAGGTAAAGGGAGAGAGGATCCTGTTCTTCGGTCTCGGCTTTATCGTGCCTGGATTTTTTATAACTTTTATGCGCGGCTTGGGCTGAGCTTCGCAGTCCTGTACTGCCCTTAGAGGTCGAAACATCGTCATACGGCCAAGGCTGTACCATGGTAGTTCGGCCCTTACTTTAAAAAATACCGGTCCTCGCAGAGCCGTCCGGAAGCAATGCGATTTATTGTCATACAATATCATTACCAAAAGAAAAAATAAAGAGCCATTATATATGAAAAAAATTCGAGCTCATGAGTTCGCGCTCTGGGCTCGCTCCTTAGGCCAGCGATATAAGCGATTTTTTACATGGATTTTTTCTTGACAGATTTGCATATGGATTCTATTCTCGGAGTAGGATGTCATACAACGATCTGTTCACCGCAGGGGAGACTCGCTATGATATATGAGGGAATTGAGGTACATACAAATGAGAGGATACGTGTCCATACCTCGGACGATCGCATCGAAGCCGTAGAGCGTCTAGCTTCCCGCGGCAAACCCGATGCCGGAATTCCGGATCCGTCGTATCTCTGTCCGGGATTCATCGATCTGCAGATAAACGGATTCGCTGGCATCGATTACTCAAGCGAAGGCCTTGGAAGGCCAGAAATCGAGAATATAATCCGAGCCCTCGGCAGCTCGGGGACCGTACGGCACCTCGCCACGGTCATAACCGGCTCCCGGGACAGGATCACAGAAAGCTGCGCCTCGATAGCCAGGGCACGTAGAGAAAGCTCCCTCGCCCGAACCGCCATCGCCGGCATTCATATCGAAGGTCCCTATATCTCGCCCCTGGACGGCCCTCGCGGCGCCCACGATAAAAAGCATGTGAGAAAGCCGAATTACGAGGAGTTCAAGGAATGGCAGGAGGCAGCGAACGGCGCGATCCGAATAGTAACGCTGGCGCCGGAGACGGAAGGCGCGATCGATTTCATAGCTAAGATAACCGCCGACGGGGTCATAGCATCTATTGGCCACACAGCGGCCCCGCCCGAAGCTATCCGCGCCGCCGTCGCCGCCGGAGCTCGGCTTTCGACCCATCTCGGCAACGGCAGCGCCGCGTTGATACCCCGTCTCAAGAATTACATCTGGAACCAGCTGGCGGAAGACCAGCTTTCGGCATCCATAATCGCCGATGGCTTCCATCTGCCCGACGACGTCTTGAAGGTCTTCGCCAGGACGAAAGGCCTAGAGCGCCTGATCCTGGTGAGCGACGTGGCGTTCTTGGCAGGGAGCCCCCCAGGGACCTATAACTGGGGCGACATCGTCGTCGAAGTAAATCCCGATGGCCACTTGAGCCTCAAGGGAACCGAGTTTCTCGCCGGCGCCGGCCACCTCTTAGATCGCTGCATAGCGCGATTCGCCACCGCGACGAAGGCTTCGCTCACCCAGACTATAGGCCTCTGCACAGTTAATCCAGCCCGGTTGATAAGGCTTCCACGGGAAGCGACAGAGTTCGTTCCCGGAGCCCCGGCCTGCCTGACTAAATTCCGCCCCGGCCGCGGAAGGGAAGCGCTGACAGTCGAGACCTGCGTCATCTCAGGGGAAACAGTCTATGGTCGCTGAACTCCAGAGCATCGAAAAGCAGAACCTTTCGAGCATGGTCAAGGAAAATCTCAAATTATACTTCATCAAGAACGGGCTCAAGGCGGGGGATCCCATCCCGACAGAGCTCGAGCTGGCCTCTCGCCTCAACGTGAGCAGAACCGCGGTGCGCGAAGCCCTTAAAAGCCTGGAAGCGCTGGGGATCATAGAGGTGCGCCCGGGTATAGGCCGTTTCCTCAAGCCCTTCAATTTCGATGCTATCCTGGAGAATCTCAGCTACGGACTCGATATGGACGGGAACGACTTCTCGGACATCTTGGATGTCAGGATCTCGCTCGAAGGCGTTTTCCTGGAGCGATATACCGGACATTACGGCGAAATCCAGATCAGGCACCTGCGGGACATAGTCGACGCCATGCGGCGCCTGGTCGCCGACGGAGGAGCCGAAGCGTCGATGATACAGCTTCATACCTTATTCCATCTTTCTCTCTATCGCGACCAAGGCAATGCCCTTCTCTTGAGCCTCATCAAGATCTTCGCCACGGTCCAGCGCAGCCTTACGCTGATGAATCGATATCGCACTCAGGACATGATGGAGTTTGTGGGCCTGCACGAAGCCCTGGTCAACGCGATAGAAGAAAAAAACCCGGCCAAGGTAAGGCAAATGCTGTTCGAGCATTTCAAGGAGGCGCTCGCCTGGAGCCGCGCCGAGACAGGATCCATCCCCTTCCCCGCGACAGCCGCCCTAACCGCTGCGGAAGAAGCGGCCAAGTCGCTGAATAGGGAGATTTCATGATCGTGGAAAAATCCCGCGATGGAAAGTCGCGGGTTATGCAATTGCCAAGGAGGAGAATTCGATGAAAAAATTCATCATCGTGCTAATCGCGGCCGCGCTTCTCGCGCCAATCGCGCTCGCGCAAACCCAGGGAGCCTCGGCGGAGAAGAAATTCACCCTCAAGCTCGCCGGAATAAAAACACCCGAGGATCCCGCGAGCAAGGCGATGGAAAAATTCGCCGAGCTGGTGGGCAAGAACACGTCAGGGACCATTTCGGTCAAGACCTTCAACAACAGCGTGCTCGGTTCGATCAACGACATGTTGAGCGGCATGCCCAATGGCATAACCGACCTGTTCTACAACACGCTGTCCTGCTACAGCTGGCTAGGTGGCGCGAAAGTGTTCAATGCCGTCTCCGCTCCCTTCATCTGGGACAATTATGACCAGCTCCAGGCTTTCCTTGATTCCGAGGTAGGCCAGGCCTGGTTCGAGGAAGCGGCCGCCAAGACTGGCGTCCGCGTGCTAGCTGCCGTCGGCGAGCTGCCGCCCCGTGAGCTGACGTCCAACAAGCCGGTCAGGTCAGCCGCCGATTTCGTCGGGCTCAAGGTGAGGACCGCCGAATCCGCCCTGGTCCAGCAGACGATGAAAAAACTGGGCGCCACCCCTGTGGTTGTTCCTTTCGCCGATCTCTACCTCGCCCTCCGCCAGGGCACGGTTGACGCGCAGGAGAACAATTTCATCACGGTCAAGAGCTCGAGCCTCTTCGAGGTGCAGAAGTACTTCATGAAGACCGACTACATAAGGGACGTCTCAGCCATATTCATCAGCGAGAATGTCTGGAAGCAGATGTCTTCGGCCCAGCGGGCGGTCGTGAAGGACGCCGCCGTCCAGGCATGCAAATTCGAAGCTGAGCAGATCGCCGCCCAAATGAACGCCACGATGGAGTTCTTGAAGAAGAACATGACCTACGTCGATGTCGACGTAAAATCCATCCAGGACAAGCTGGGAGCCAATATTTACCAGGAGTTCGACAAGGCGGGGCAGTTGTGGCCGACCGGCACCGTCGACAAGATCTTCGATTTCAAGGCGAAGTATAAGAAATAGCGAAGCTCCCGAGCCGGGCTCGGAAGATTCGCTTTCGGATTCAAATCTGAGCGGGGTGCCGTTTAAATTCGGAACGGCGCCCCAGCGTCAAGCTGGATTCATCATCGGTGAGCCAGCTCCGGTTAGGAAGCGTGATATGGCAATACTCATAATTTTTATCCTGATGTTTCTGCTCATGTTCCTCGGCATGGATATTTTCGTCTCCATGGCGGTTGCCGGAAGCGCGTATCTCTTCGCAACCGGGAACGGTCCTATTTCCATCATTTCCAACAACATGGTCAACGGACTTTCCAACATGTCGCTTCTCTGCATTCCTTTCTTCATACTGGTCGGCGAGCTGATGAACGTATCCGGCATGACAGACAAGACCTTGAAATTCGCGCTCTTTTTCATCGGAAAGATCAAAGGAGGCTTGGCCCACGCCTGCATCATCGTCAACGTAATATTTTCACTGGTCTCGGGCTCGGGCCCGGCCGACGCCGCCGCCATATCTCCAATTCTGCTTCCCCAGATGAAGAAGCAAGGATACGACGAGGATTTTTCGGCGGCGCTCAACGCCGCAGCCGCCGTGCTCGGACCGATAATCCCACCCGGCATACCGATGGTCTTCCTAGCGCTGATCACCAATCTGTCGATCGGCCGGCTATTCCTGGGAGCCATGATCCCCGGCTTGATCATGGCAGGCTTTCTGCATCTTCTCGTTATCCTGAAGATCCGCAAGATGAACCTGTTGCCCACCGACGAATACCGCATGACGTGGAAGGGTTTCTGGACGGTGCTGCGCGAATCCTTCCTTTCGCTGATGGCCCCGGTCATCATAATCGCCGGCGTATTCACGGGGATAGCGACCATTACGGAAATCGCGATCCTCGCCTCCGCGTATGTGCTTTTCGTAGGGGTTTTCGTTTACAAAAAAATCACGATCAAGAACCTGTTCGAGGTATTCAAGAAGACGGCTCAATTCTCGGCAACGATTATGGCACTGTTCGCGGTGGCGGGCATCTTCTCCTATCTGATCGCTGTCGAGGGTCTGGGCAAAGCCTTGGAACAGCTCGTCCTACAATTCAATCCGTCACCGTTCGTGTTCCTTGTCTTAGTGAATATTTTCTTCCTGTTTCTGGGAATGATCATGGACGCGGTCCCGGCCATGCTGATTTTCTGCCCCATGCTACTCCCCATCGCCACGAAGCTCGGCATCGACCCGACTCATTTCGGGATAGTAATCATAAGCAATCTCATGATCGGGCTTCTGACTCCCCCCGTCGGCGGTCTTCTTTTCATCGAGTCAAAATTGTCGGGTCTCTCATTCGAGCGGATAGCGCGGGCTTCGCTGCCCTTCGTAGGCGTTCTGCTGCTGTCACTGATCGTAATCACCTACGTGCCCTGGGTAGTGACGTGGCTGCCGAACCTGGTTTTCGGAGTAGCGAGGTAATATCGTGAAAAAAGCATTTGACAAGATCGCGCAACTTCAACTATTCGTCGCGAGCGTGCTGTTCTTCGTTATTTTCCTGGTAAATATGCTGGAAATCGTCGGCCGCTCGGCGTTCAACCATTCCTTCCTCTGGGTATCCGATTTCAGCGTCATCTGCGTCGTCTGGATGATCTGTCTCGCCATGGCGGCATGCATCCACTACAAGGAACATCTGTTCATGGACTTTCTCGCCCGCAAGCTTCCGACTAAACTGAGGCAGGGTTTGAATATCGTGATTTCATCGATCAGCTTCGCTTTTTTCGTGATGCTTTTTCTCACCGGCCTTCGTACCGCAGCGACCAAGGCTTCGCTTATCTTCCCATCGATACAATGGTCGATGGTATGGTCCTTCGCAGCGCTTCCGGTATTCGCGTTTTTCTCGGCGCTCTTCATGGTCCCGAGATTGATCGATCTTTTCAAGGGAAAGGATCCGCATGAGGGCGTCGAACTGGAGTCAATTTTTTAAGCGGGCGGCCGGTATGAAGATTGTTGTCAACGAATCGGAAGTGGTTCCCGTCAAGTTGGGCGATTATGACTATACTCCCCTACTCTCCGCGGAGAACGGCTGCCTGGCAGGATGCAGCGCCGGCCTGCTTCTTTATACCCAGGAGGAATTTCGCCAAGGCGGAGTCCACGAGGATCAAGAAGGATTTTTCGTCCTCGAAGGAAGCGGCAGCGCGCTTATAGGAGAAAGCGAGTTTCCGCTCTCCCCGGGCTCTTGTTTCTTCGTTCCGCCGGGATCGTATCATTCGATCAAAAAGAATCCGGAATGCGAGCACATCAAGTTATTTTTCTTCCACGCGGCGGTTTGACGGTTTTTAGGCCGCCGCGCATCACACTCACAAGGATGCGACTATGAACAAGGAGATCGAGCAGTACAAAACGGTTATCGCTTCGTTGTTCGGGGAAATCACTACCGAGGACGCGGCGGTTAAGAAAGCGGCGGCGGCAATCGGCGAGTCGATCATGAAGGACAAGGTTGTCCATGTCATCGGCCCCGGCGGGCACTCCAATATGGCGGTGGAAGAAATGTTTTCCCGCGCCGGAGGATTCGCCTGCATGAACGCGATACTGGATCCGGGGACCAACCTCAGCCACGGCGGCTTCAGGTCCCTCAAGGTCGAGCGGGTTCCTGGCTATGCCAACGCGGTGTTGAGCTCCTACGGCGTCGGCAAGACTCCCGACGAGGTTCTTATCATCGTCAACGCATACGGGATCAACGCGATGACGATAGACTGCGCCCTGTACGCAAAAAAGCTAGGCGTGAAGACCATAGCCATCACTTCCACTTCCTTCGCGGACAAGATCCCGAAGGATCATCCCTCGCGGCATCCCACAGGAGCCAACCTCTACCAGTCCGTCGACATTTTCATCAACAACCATCTGCCGTACGGCGACGCGATACTCTCGGTGGAAGGCTGCGAGCAGAACGTCGGGCCTACCTCCACCTTTTGCAATTGCTTCACGGTCAATTTCCTCATCGTGGAGACTTGCAAGTATCTCGTATCGAAAGGGTATACGCCCCCCATTTTCCGGAGCGGAAACTTGCCCGGCGGAGACGAGTACAACAAGAGCCTTCTGGAAAAATACACTGGAAGGGCGATTTTGCTTTTCTGAAACCGCCGTTCGATTTATGGCTTGCCGCTGCCTGATTTAAGCCGGAGCCGCGGAGTCAAGACCAAAAGCGCTGCCTTTTGGGCTTGACTCCGCGGCGGCGAAAAAGAAATTGGAGGAAATCGCTGTTCTTTCAGTCCCTTGGAGCCAAGGCAGGGTCTATCGGCTGGCCGTTCCTGAACACGAAGAAATAGGCGATCGGGGATCCATCCTTGGCATCCAATCCGATCCTGCCGATTTCCTTCCCGGAGCCCACTTGGTCACCGGTTTTAACGTTAAGAGTCTCGTTGCCGCCGTAGACATAGACATAGCCTGACTTGGCTTGAACGAAGACTACCTGGTTAAAACCCCTCGATGGCCCGGCGGAAACGACGGTACCCGAAGCGATCGTCCTTGCTGATTCCCCAGGGGCCACCTTGAACATGATCCCTTCGAGCTTGCCGTCCAGGTACATGGCCTGCCCTTTTGCGGGCCATACGAGATTGGGATCCACGGTTTTATTCTGGGTCTTGACCGGATCGGGCATGGGCACGGCCGGTTGAGACTGGGCGGAGACCGAGGCCGGCTGCGGAGGCAATGTCGTGTTCGGCACCAGGGAGGGCTGGGTTGTCGGTACGGCCAGTGTGGTTCCAGGCGTCGCGATTGTCGCGGGCGATGGTGACGAAGCATTTGGAGAGGCATCGCCCGGCTTGTCTTGGGCATCGGCCTTGGCGGCAGTCGCCTGGGGAGGGGGAATCAGGTTGCCGTCGACGATCGATCCTTCCCTGTTGCCGGGAATGACGAGGATATCGTCGACTTTCAGGATATAAGAGCTATTAAGCTTGTTCGCCGAGAGCAGTTCCTGCAGGCTTATGCCATACTGTCGCGCTATCCCGTAGAGGGTCTCGCCCTTGGCCACCCTGTGGACCGACGGAATTATGAGCACGGTGCCGATCTTCATCTTAGTCGGATCGGTGATATTGTTGGCCGCGGCCAAGGCTTCATAGGGAACATTGTACTTTCGCGAAATCGAATAGAGGGTTTCGCCTTTAGCAAGGATATGGCTGGCCGCCTTCCCTTCAGCCGCGGCGAGAAGGGTGGCGGTGAATAGGAAAAACACTGCCGTTATGCATAATTTTGCGCGTCGTTTCATATGTCTTTTCGGTTTATCGGCAAAAACATAGTGACAATTGAGGATAATCCTGTCCCTGCCCGGCTTATTCGTCAGCGCCGGCTCCGACACCGTGCTGGGGGGATGCGGCCGGCTCCTATTGATGGTTAGCCTCGACTCGGACAGCGGCTTCCGCAAGCTATCCCTTTTCTTTTTGGCGCTAAACGGATAGTATTAACTATATTTAGCTTAGGAGATCAGGAACGATGCTGGAACGCTCCCCCCTGCACAACGCGAGGTTCGCTTATATTCCTAAAATGCCCGAAATCCTCGGATCCTCTCTCGCCGCGATCGAAGCCGTTCCGGTATCGGTGGTGGAACCCGAACGGGACAGGGATACGCTGAAGAAAATATTCTCTCACAGTTACGGTAAGCCTGCGATACGATTCAGCGCCGGCAGCAACCCTTCCTCCCGCAGGGCGATGATCCTGGGCGTTCTCCTTTCCGGAGGCCCTGCACCCGGAGGGCATAATGTCATTGCCGGGCTTTTCGACGGCTTGAAAAAAGCCTCCCCCGATTCCAGGCTTATAGGCTTCAAAGGCGGCCCCGGGGGGTTGGTGGATGACAAATTCCAGGAGATCGATGCCGCGCTGGTAGATTCCTACAGGAATACCGGCGGATTCGACATGATAGGCTCGGGCAGGACCAAGATCGAGAGTCCCGAACAGTTCGCCAAGGCATTGGCCGTATCCCTTGAACATAAACTGGACGCCCTGGTGGTTGTCGGCGGGGACGACTCCAACACCAACGCGGCTCTCCTGGCTGAATATTTCGCTTCCCATGGCGCGGACATCGCCGTGGTGGGAGTTCCGAAAACCATAGACGGAGACCTCAAGAACGAATGGATAGAGGCGTCCTTCGGCTTCGACACCGCGACCAAGGTATATTCAGAACTGATCGGCAATATCTGCCGGGACGCCCCCTCTGGAAGAAAATACTGGCATTTTATCAGGCTGATGGGCCGTTCGGCATCCCATATCGCCCTTGAATGCGCCTTGCAGACAAGGCCAAACGTGGCCCTGATCTCGGAGGAGGTCGAGGCCAAGAAAACAAGCCTATCGGCCATTGTGGGAACGATAGCCGATTCGGTCGCCGCCCGGGCCGCCGTAGGCGAAAATTTCGGCGTCGTCCTCATCCCCGAAGGTCTTATAGAGTTCATTCCCGAGATGAAGGTTCTGATAGCGAGCATCAACGAATCCCTCGCCAAGGAGGCCGAAGTCTTTAAGGCCCTGCCCTCACTGGAAGCCCAGATAGGATTTATCGCCGAGCGCCTTCCAGGGCTTTCCAGGGCTCTTTTCCTCTCCCTTCCCTCGGATATCCGCGCGCAGCTTTGCTGGGACAGGGATCCCCACGGCAATGTCCAGGTTTCACGGATCGAAACCGAAAAGCTCCTGGTAGCTATGGTCAGGGAAAGGCTTGCCTCGATGCAGGCCGAGGGCAGGTACAAGGGCAAGTTCGACTATCAGACTCATTTCATGGGCTACGAGGGCAGGTGCGCCTTTCCGACTAACTTCGACGCGGATTACTGCTACTCCTTAGGTTTTACCGCGTTTCTCTTGGCCCTCAACGGGCTTTCGGGCTATATCGCTTCGATACGAAAGCTCGCAGCTCCCGCCTCGGAGTGGATACCCGGAGGCATACCGCTGGTTTCCATGATGAATATCGAACGCCGCCATGGCGCGGACAAGCCAGTGATCCAGAAAGCCCTGGTCGAGCTCGAGGGCGAGGCGTTCAAGCATTTCGCCTCGCAGCGGGAAGACTGGTCGAAATCTTCGGATTACCGCTTGCCGGGAAGCATCCAGTACTTCGGCCCGCCCGCCGTGACGGATATGCCGAGCATCCTGCTGCAGATAGAAGGAAAATGAGCGTATGAAGAGAAGATTATTCCTAATTTCGACGCTGTTCGTTTGCGCCATGGCAGTCTTCGCTCAGGATATAGCCACGGCTGAGCAATTTTTCGCCAAGGTGTCGGATCGCTACGCGGAAATTTACGATTACGAAGCGGCCATACAGATTAGTTCCAGCGGCCAGATAATGAAGGGCAAGCTTTTCTTCAAGTCGCCCTCCCTTCTCAGGATCGATTTTACCCAGCCCGCGGACCAGGTGATCGTTTTCGACGGAGAGCGATTGGTTGTCTACATACCCCAATACAGGGCTGTGCTTCAGCAGGAAACGGGAAGCGCCGGGCTGGGCGCCGCCTCGGTCGCCCTCGCTTCCAGGGAGGGGCTTTCCATGATGAAGCGCAACTATACCATAGCCTGGGAAAAATCCCCGCCCCAGGCCGAACCCCTCGACGGGACTTCGGGTGAGATGGTCCAACGGCTCATGCTGACCAGAAAAACCGTCTCCGAGGGTTTCAAGACCGTGCGGATATCGGTTTCGGAATCCAGTCTTCTCATGCTGCGTTTGGAAGGGTGGACTGTGGCGAACGAAAAAATTTCCTTCGATCTTTCGTCCATGAAGCTGAATCAAAATATTCCAGCGACTAGGTTTCTATACGACGCGCCAGCCAGCGCGAACGTATACAATAATTTCCTTTTTCAATAGGGCGAGGTGAGATAGGCGAATGGCGAAGATCGGTTCGGTTTTGCAGGAAACTCGACTCTCCAAGGGCCTTACGCTAGATAGCATAGCGGACGAGACTAATATCAGCGTCCGTTTCCTTTCCAAGCTCGAGAACGACGATTTCACGGGATTTCCCGGCGAACCGTATATCATAGGCTTTATCAGGAATTATGCCGATTATCTGGGCCTCGAGGCCGAAGCGCTGGTGGCCCGATACAGATCCAGGGGGATGGCCCAGGAGCCGGCGCCGGGGGGCTTGCCCGCCGGGGGGGCAGGCGATGGTCCAGCGGAGCGGGCTCCGGGCACGAGTGCCCCGGCGCCGGCCGCTGAAGCGGAAAAGCCTAGCCCCGCCTCGGTATTGGGGACGGCGCAGGCGGAAACGACGCAGGCGGGGTCTGGCGATGTGGCGGATAAAGCGAAAAATGCCGGGGAACCGGACGCTTCGAATAAGCCTAAAACTCGCAAAGCGGCGCGAAAAAAGCTCGGATCTCAGGAAGCTTCAACGCCACGGAAGGATACTGTCCCCTCTTCCGGGAATACAGCGGAAAAGAATGAAAAACCCTCGGTCCAGCTTTCGCGGAAAACCGTGCGCGAAACCGGGCAAAGCGTTTCGGGACCTTCGCTTCCTCCCCTGCGGACAATCGTTCTGGGGGGCCTCGTCATTCTCATCATCGGCGCGGCTGTCGTGTGGATATTCGTCGGCGGAAAGCTCAAGGGAAGCCTCGCGGACAAAGACGAGGCGCCGGCGGCCACGGAGTACAAGGTGGAAGGCGGGGATTTCCAGAAACGCCTCTACCCTGGGGACAGCCTCCTTGTCCCCTTCAACGAGGACGTGTATAGGATCAGCCTGAAAGAGATTGGCGAGACCGTCATACTGGAAACCCCCTTCGGCGCCAAAGAACTCCGCCTGGGCGATTCGGCCGAACTCGACCCCGACGCCGACGAAGCGCCCGATATTCTCGTGGCTGTCGATGATTTCCAAAAGGATCGCCCATCCTCCGGCGCCCTGCTCAGGGTGAGTTTCTCCGGCATCGGCTCGGTCGAACCCGAAGCTTCCGGCGAAGTTACGGTACCCAAGGAACCCGTTGCGCCGCCGATCGCGAAATCCCAGGACTTCGTGATCTTGCGCTCGACCAGGGGACCCTACCCCTTCATCGCCCAGGTGAGTTTCCGGGGTAATTGCCTTTTCCGTTACGAAGCGGACCGCAAGGAATGGGTTGAGAAGTATTACACTAAGGGTGAGAGCATCAATATCAATGTCACCAACGCCCTCACCCTATGGAGCTCCAACGCCCAGGCCGTGAAGCTCACCATCCAGGCCTCGGGGGGCAGAAGCGTCGATCTGGAAATCGGCGATCCAGGCGAGATAGCGGTAAAGCGGCTGTCATGGTCCAAGGCAGACAGCGCGACCTGGACCCTCGCTTCATCAGAACTCGACTGAGGTTAACCTTGAAATTTTTCATCGATCATCACGGCTGCGCAAAAAACCAGGTTGACGGCGAGGAGCTGGCCGCCCGGCTCGAAGCTGCCGGCCATAGCTACGTTCCTTCGGGAGACGAAGCCGAATGCATAATAGTAAATACCTGCGGCTTCATTGAATCTGCCAAGAAGGAATCCATCGACGCGGCGCTGGCCATAAAGCGGTTTTGGCCGGATAAGAAGGTTCTGGTCGCCGGATGCCTGGCCCAGCGCTACCCGGAAGCGCTCATGGCTGAGATGACCGAAGCCGATGGAGTCTTAGGGAACGCCGACCTCTCACTCGCCCCCCAGGCGATGCAAAACCTGGAGGATGGGCTGAGAAGCAGCGTGGTCGTGGAGCAGCCACGGAAGATAGCCTCCCGCTATTATCCCCGACGGAGACTCTTCGATTATCCCGGCTCTGCTCATCTCAAAATCACGGAAGGATGCGACAACCGATGCTCCTACTGCGCTATTCCCCTAATACGAGGGAACCTGCGCTCCAGGAGCATCGAAGACGTGACTGCAGAACTAGAAGCCCTTGTCGCCCGGGGAATTTACGAGGTCAACCTCATAGGGCAGGATCTGGGCGCCTACGGCAGGGACGGCTCGGGAGACGTCGATCTCGTCCGACTCCTCGAACGCCTTGAAGGCGTAGATGGCGACTTCAGGCTTCGCGTGCTCTACATCCACCCCGACCATTTCCCCGAAGGCTTGCTGGACATCATGGCCTCCAGCCGTAAAATTTTCCCTTACTTCGATCTTCCTTTCCAGCATTCTTCGGAAAAAATACTTCGGTCCATGAACCGCCGCGGCTCGGGTCAGGTCTATCTCGAGCTTGTAGAGCACATACGGAAAACCCTCCCCGAGTCCATGATCCGATCCACCTTCCTCGTCGGCTTCCCTGGAGAATCCGAGGAAGATTTCGCCGCTCTGCTCCGATTCCAGCAGGAAGCTTCCCTGGACTGGCTGGGCGTCTTCAGCTACTCCAGGGAAGAGGGCACTCCAGCCTACTCCATGAAAGCGAGGGTGTCGAAGAAGCTGGCCGAAGCACGAAAGGCGGCTATCGAAGCCGCCCAAGGGCCCATCACCGATCGGCGCCTGCGGCGATTCATCGGCAAGAATATCGAAGTGCTTGGGGAGGAGGCGGTGGAAGGATCGGCGCTCAGCCTCGCGAGGGGCTGGATGCAGGCGCCTGACGTGGATGGCCTCACGCTGGTGAAGGCGATGCTCAAGCCGGGGTCCAGGGCATTGGTGCGGATAAGCGCCGTCAACGGCGTCGATTTTGAAGCGGATCTACTGGCCGCCGACGGGACAAAGAAATCGTGACCGAACTGGACAGACTTCCTCCCTACCTCGCCTGCCTCAATCCCGAACAGCTCAAGGCCGTGCTCCACGAAGGAAGCCCTTTGCTGATCCTGGCGGGGGCGGGAACGGGCAAGACCAGGGTGATAACCACTAAAATCGCATACCTGGTCAAGGAACGGGGGATCAGTCCCGAATCCATACTGGCCGTAACATTTACCAACAAGGCGGCCAGGGAGATGAGGGAAAGAGCCGCCCTGCTCGAAGCTTCCTGCGAGCGGGCAGTGATCAGGACCTTCCATTCCTTCGGCTCATGGTTTTTGCGGCGTAACGCCCAGGCGCTGGGCCTTGATTCGAATTTCGTGATCTACGACGACGAGGATTCGGCCTCTCTCGTCCAGGCGATCCTGCCCAACTTGGGAAAGCCCGAGTGCAGGCGCTACTCCTCCCTCATCGCCAGGGCCAAGGACTACGGCCTCGAGCCCGACTCGCCCAGCCTGGCCACCCTCATCAGGGACGACGATTTCAGGAGGGTCTACTCGCTTTACGAGGAAAGGCTGCGGGGAACAGGCAATGTCGATTTCGGAGATCTCATACGCCTGCCCGCCAAGATACTGGAAAAAGACGAAACGATAGCGAAGCGGACGAGGCAGCGCTTCAGGGTACTGCTGGTCGACGAATACCAGGATTCGAACGTAGCCCAGTTCCTCCTCCTCCAGCGGCTCTTCAGTCCAGCGACCTACCTCTGCGTCGTGGGCGACGACGACCAATCCATTTACAGGTTCAGGGGAGCTGAAATCAGGAACATACTCGGTTTCGCTTCCATCTTCCCGGGAACCGAGACCATAAAGCTCGAGCGCAACTACAGATCCTACCAGTCAATACTCGATATCGCCGGCGACGTCGTATCCCGCAACTCGGGAAGGCTCGGCAAGACTCTTCGGGCTACCAGGCCGGGGGGGGCCAAGCCTCAGCTGGCGCTTCTCGACGACCAGGATCAGGAGGTGAGCTTTTGTTCCAAGATCATCGGAGACCTGAGGGCGAAGGGCGCCAGTCTCTCCGACGTCGCTATCCTATACAGGACTAACGCCCAATCCCTGGCCTTCGAAAAAGAGTTCCCCCGCAGGGGGATACCCTATCGGCTCGTCGGCGCCCTGCGTTTTTACGATCGCGAAGAAGTCAAGGATCTCCTGGCCTACCTCTCTCTCCTGCTCAATCCCAGGGACGAGATAGCCTTCAGGCGGGTGGTGAATAAACCCGCCCGGGGGCTGGGCGAAAACAGCGTCGAAAGCATCCTGGACAAGGCTTCATTGGAGGGAATTTCGCCAATCGAATCCTGTCGCGGGAGCAAGGAATCCCTGCGCGGCCGGGGAAAGGCCGGGATGGATCAGTTTCTCGGCCTTTTGGACAGGGCTACAGGCCTCCTCGGCACGTTGATGAGTCAGGATGAGCCCTACTCTATTTCGGACGGCGGAAAGAGAAGCGGCAAAGCACAAGGCGGCGACTCGGGAAGCGCATCCCTGGCCATATTGCTGGAGAGCATCGTCAAGGAAAGCGGCCTTGTCGCCTACCACAGGGATCAGGACGAAATCGCGGGCACACAGAAGCTGGCCAATATGGACGAACTTATCAACGCCTCATCCCTGTATCCCCTGGCAAGGGAGGGCTTGGCCGAGTTTCTCGAAACCATCGAGCTGGACCGCAGCTTCCAGGCCGGGGGCGAAAAGGAAACGTCCGACGCGGTCACGCTGATAACCATGCATAATACCAAGGGTCTGGAATTCCCCTGCGTCATCGTAACGGGGCTGGAGCAGGGGCTATTCCCCAGGGACGACGAGGAAGGAGAGGATCTGGAGGAGCAGCGTAGGCTCTTCTACGTTTCGCTCACCAGGGCCAAGGACAAGCTCTACCTGAGCGCCTGTCGCTGGCGGCGAATCAGGGGGAGGATCATAGAGACGAGCCCTTCGCGCTTTCTCACCGAAATGGACCCTAGCCTCTACGAGTTCTGGAAACTCGGAGCTTCGGCCTCGCGGCCTCAAGGCTTGTTTCCGAGACGGAGCATTCCCGGTTCTCAACCTGCCCAGGGATCGACCGGCGCCTCGGTCATTCCCAAGGCGGGCACTTATGGAGCCAAGCCCTCGGCCTCGCCCTCATCGGCGACTCCTGAATGGAAGCGGGGTTCCAGCGTTTATCACGACGAGTACGGCCGGGGTTCGGTGATCAAGGTGAGCATGACGGAAAGCTCGGGCCCGCTGGTGATCGTCCAATTCGAGACGGGTAAGATCGCCCAGTTTTTCCCCAAATACACGAGAAAGCTGGAACGGGTCAAAGACTAGCCTGCGGCAGGCAAGATCGAGGGATCAGGATTCCGTGTCGAACACCGTCTTCCCGGGGGCGAAGCTGTCCATATCCACCGAGGCTCTCAGTTTTTCGATATCGCCCTGAATGCGCTTGAGTTCCTTGAATTCGTAGCCGCCGTCAGTGGGCTCGGCCCCGGACCATGCGGCCAGGCGCAGGCTGATTTTCTCCCTCGCCTTGGGATCGGAGGGTCTGGCCTCCTCTATCTGGGCGCCAGGCTCAGAACCAACCGCGCCGTCGTTCGATAGAATGGCGCGGTACAGGATTCTCCGCAGATTTTCAATCTTGATTTTTTCATTATCCGCATTCTGCTTGAGCGAGCGCAGAACAGGTATGGCGAAGAAGAAAGCGGAAAAAACCAGGGGCACGACGCCGAGTCCCCATAAGAGTATGGGCACGGGATTCATCGAGCCAAGGCGCTGCAGGAGGTAGCCAGCGGCCGAATAGATTAGCGGAAGGCCTCCGCGTAGGGCCAGTCCTCTGGGCGTGGACAGGTAAAAAGCACTGCCGAGGCTGAGCGCGTTGTAGAGGAAATAGCCTCCGAATACTATGTTTACGGCGTTTATCAGCCTGAAAGTCCTATCCGCCTTGGGAGCGTTCGAGGAAAACCTATGCAGCTTTTTTAGCTTTACGCTGGAGCCCATGAATTCCGGGGTGCTGCCCATGCGGCGGAGAAGGTTGGGAAAGCTGAAGTAGATGCTGCCCTCGGGGCTAACCTCGGGACTGCCCTCGAACTCGAGCAGGTACTTGTTGATCGCGATTTCGGCTTCGTCCGGCTCCATTCCCGTGATTGCCATGAATTCAGCCATGCTCATGATGCCCTTGTGGGTTTGGAGAAAGGCGATGACCGTCTTTTTTTCCACTTCATTCCATTCCGCGTTGGGATCTCCGTCGCCGAACACATGGGAAAATACCGCCTTGTGCAGAGGACGGCGCTGGGCTCTAGGCTTGGCTTGGCCGAAGCGCTCCTGGGGTGGCTTGAAGAGTTCGGAATAGAACCAGATTCGGATGAGGCTGTCGAAAAGCCTTGTGGTCAGCCAGAGACCTCCCAGGCCCCCTCCCCTGCTGCTGCTCCTCGAGTCGCTGCGGCCGCCGCCTCCGAACTGTACGGCCACCGAGGCGAGCATAGCGAAAAGCGCGAGAGCGATAAAGAGAATGAAATAGCCGCCGAGCATCACCACTATCCAGGTCTTGAAGAGGAATTTGGAAGCTTCGGCGGCGGCCTTCCCAAAAACCCTAAGGGCCCGTTTAGCGCTCGGCCCGAAGCCTTTGTAGCGGCTTTTCATGCTTTTAGGGAAGGAATAGAGGAGCTCTCCCTTTTCGGTGACCTTGAGCCTGGCGCCGAACTCGTCGGCCAAAGCCGGGAGCTCGGCGTTTATCTGAGCGAGTGGAAGGCCCGTGAGCGCGGCGATGTCAGCGACTGTGGATTCGCCCTTGGTTTTTTTGAAGCCTGAGAGGAGAGCTTCCTGGACCTTCTGCTTGCTGTAATCCAATATTTTATCTTCTTTTCTCACTCTTACCTCTGATTTTCGCTAAAAAGATAACGCCAAGCGCAAACCCTAAGTTACAAAAACCGGGAACGTCCGAGGGCCAGGGCCCTGCTGTAGAGCGCCGTGTACTCCCGCGCCGATTTTTCCCAGGAAAACACCCTCGTCATGGCTTTGGCGCGCATCATCTCGATATGGGCGCCGCGATTGTACCAAGCCCAGACCGCCCAACCGATGGTGTTGTAGAGCGCCCGGGGCGTAAGATCGTCGAACATGAAGCCCGTGCCGTCCCCAGTCTCTTGCACGTAATTCTGGACGCTGTCCGCCAAACCTCCGGTCCTGTGCACGATTGGGAGAGTTCCGTAGCGAAGGCTGTACATCTGGTTAAGGCCACAGGGTTCGTAGCGGCTGGGCATGAGAAAAAAATCGCTTCCGGCTTCCAGCAGGTGAGCGAGCTTGTCGTCGTAGCCGATCCTGGCTTTGAAGTTGGGGAAGCGCTCCGAAAGACGCTCCAGCTCCTCCTCGCACCAGGCTTCCCCCGAGCCGATGACGGCAAATTGCACTGCCATGCTTCGGCATACTTCGGGAACGGCGCCTCTTCCCCTTCCGAACATTTCCTCGATTCCCTTCTGCTCGGTCAGCCGCGCTACCATGCCGACCAGGGGAATTTCCGGATCGGAGGGGAGACCGAACCTCTCTTGCAGCGCCTGCTTGCAGAGAGCCTTTCCGTCCATTTTATGCACCGAATACGGGGCTGGGATGTTCTGATCGGATTCGGGATTCCAAATTTTATAATCCACCCCGTTAAGGATGCCCACCAGATCCCTGCTGCGAAAGCGAAGCAGCCCATCCAAGCCGAAGCCGTAGGTCGGGGTCTGGATTTCCCGGGCATAGGTCGGCGACACGGTGCTCAGGCAATCCGCGCAGCAGATTCCCGCCTTGAGGAGATTGACGGAATCGTGGAACTCGAAGCCGGCGCCGTGGAAAGAACTCCAATCCAGGCCGAAAAAGGGGAAATGTTCCTTCGGATAGACCCCCTGGTACCCGAGGTTATGGATGCTCAAGATGCTGGCGGTATTGGCAAAATCGCCCGCCCCCTCCAGTGTGGACAAATATACGGGAACGAGGGAGGAAGGCCAGTCGTGGGCATGCATGATATCGGGAATCCAGGACAGTTTTCTGCAAAGCTGGAAGGCCGCCCTCGAAAGCAGGGCGAAGCGCTGCGGGTTGTCAGGATACTCTTCCCTGCTGGATGAGCCGTATATCCCCGCCCGTCCATAGAATGCCTCATAGTCAAGGAAATACACAGGCACCTTGGAGCCGGGAAGCGTTGAGCTGAATACCTGGGTCCAGCGTTCAGAGTCTCCCATGGGCACGCCCATGGGGCCTTCCATAGCGAAGAGTCCGTCCCGGGGTATCGAATAATACCGGGGAATAAGAAGCCTCACATCATGGCCAAGCTCGGACAGGGAAACGGCCAAGGCGCTGACAGCGTCACCCAGACCCCCTGACTTGGCGAACGGGACAGCCTCGCTGCTGATCATCAAGATTTTCACGGCTTGATTATACCTGTCGCGGCGCTTGGCCGCAATGAGGATAAAAGCGCGGGAAGATCCCCAACCATTGAAGCACGAACGGCATCCATGGGCGAGGAGGGATGGGAGGACGTATATCATGAACTATAAGCGGTTTTTATTTTTTCCCTGCCTGTTTTTTATTGCCCTTCTACTGGCTTGCCCGGGACTGCAAAGGGAAAGAATGGGAAGGATAGATGCCATTATCGATTTTGATACCGGGCTCAAGCAATCCAAGGCAATAGACCCTACGACCTTGAGCGCCGTTTCCCCCATTCTCCCCGGCGGCGGCTGGACGCCTCTTTATTACAGGCTATCGGGCTTAGGCCCTGGAGGGGCTACGTTCAGCGAGGAATCGGCTGACGGGAATTTCTCGATTGAGTGCGCTCCCGGGGAATGGATTCTGGAGGCTACCGCCATCTCCCAGGACAATATGGAAATCGCCCGGGGCAGCCGCGCCTGCCTTCTGCAGCCCGGAAAAACGATCAAAGCGAATATAGTGCTCTATCCCCTGGACGGAAGCGGAGAGCTTTCGGTTTACGTGATCGAAAACCTGGAAATGCCCGCCGGGGCCAGGCTCGTGGGACAATTGCGTTTTAAAGGCCTGCCCGGTCAGCCGACGCCGCTCGAGCCATTGGCGATCCCTATCGATCAGCCGGCGTCGGACAATGAGCTACTCTTTCCGGAACTGGCGGCCGGTTACTACCTGCTCTGCCTCGAGCTCAGGACAGAGGATGGATTCGTCTCGGGAGGTTGCGCCGTCGCCGCGCTGGTTTTGGCGGGGTACAGCAGTTGCGGCGCGTGTTCGATAACCATGGGATTCCCCGTGGCGGGAATAGGGATGGAACTATACCCGAAAGAGCCTTTGACCCAGGCCTTATTGTCGGTGGAACATAGCGCTCCGGAAGGAACGCTCGTGCTGCCCATTGCCGTATCCAGGGCAAAGACGGAGCCTGGGGATGCTATCGCGAGAACCTGGTATCGAAACGGCGGCGAAGCGGGGCCTGCGGTCCCGATTCTTCAAGGTCCGTCCTTCCTGCCGCCCGATTGTTTTCTCTTTCCGCCTTCCGGCGCAGGCCAGGAGACAAACCTTAGCCGGATAGATTTCACCGAGGAAACGGGATCAAGCCACCGTTTCGGCACCGCCTCCCTGCTCCTGGAATCCTGCGCCGCCACCGCCGGCCTACCATGGAAAGCCACAGCGGTTTATGACTATCGCGCGGCCACCGGATCTTCGCTCTGTCCCCAAAGCCCTGATAATCAAGGCAGTGGCGCGCCGTTCCGAGCCAGCTGCGCCGCTGCCTCGGAAAGCGGCTTGATAGTCGTATCGGACTTCGACGCAGAAAAGTATCTACATGCCTTCGTGGCGCCCTACGGTGCGGCCTTGGATACTTCGGTCTCGCCTGGGCTACAGGCCGTGCCACCCTCGGCATCCTGGCTCAGGCTCTGGCGGAGCCGGATCAGAGCCGGCGATTTAAAATCAGCCGATATTCTGGCAATATCTCGCGATGGAAGGTTTATAGCCGCTGCGGCAGATAGCAGCGCTCAATGGATCTGGCTTTGTAGCGTCGATGAATACGGCAAGATTGTCTCGACTTCCTACCTCACCGGCGCGGAAAGCAGTGGGCTGGAATCCTTCAAGTGCGTGAAGGCGCTTTGCTTTTCACCGTCGGGGGACAGGCTCTACGCGGCCTGCTCGTCGTCGAACAAGGTGTACACATTCGATACCGGTGCCGGTAGCCTCGAGTATCTATATTCAAAAGAGCTTAAAACCGGCGATGACGCTTCGCTTCCGCCGGCGGACATGGTCATCACAGCTTCCGGCCTTATCGCCGTGAGCGCGCCGAGCGATTCGAAAATCTTCATCATGCAAGATCAGGCAGGTCTCGAGATCTTAGAGTGCTTGGAAAGCGGAGAGGAAAACACGGACTTGTACAAGCCCGAAGCTCTAGTTGCTTCGAGCCAGGGAGACGCTTTCTATGCTCTCTGCAACCGAGAGAGCGTAGTCAGGTTTTCTATGTCGGGTGCCGTATCTACCTATGTCCAAGACAGCCTGATCGACCTTTCCGCGGATAGCGCCGGCGCTACGCGGATCGCGGCGGGGAGTGCGGGGTCCGGATCCTCCGATACGATTCTTGTCGGCGGAGGGGATTGCCTGGAATTTTTAGAAATTGCATCTGACGGGAGCGGAATTGAATCGCAGCTTGTATATCCCGTGGATTCGGATGCGCTCGGATTCGGTAGCCTGACTTCGATCTCTTATTGCCGGGGCGCATTTTTGATAGCCGGCGGCGATTCTTGTACCGTTACGGTATTCGGAAACGACATGTAACCCATGGCTTGTCCAGAGCTTACTTGCCATAGAGGCCATAAGCCAGTATTCTGCGGGAACCAGGAGGAGCCATGTACGCTCTGGAAGAAATGACCTTGGTGGAACTAGTCGAAAAGGGTGCTAAGCACTACGGGGAAAGGCCGGCCTTGAGCATGTTCGGAGGCGACAGCCTTAGCTACGCCGGCCTTGATAAAGCCTCAGCCGCCTTCTCCCAAAAGCTGCTCTCCTATGGGGTCGAGGATGGAGACAAGGTCGCCCTGCTCGCGGAAAACTCCCAGCTCTGGGCGATAGCCTACTTCGCGATACTGCGGGCCGGAGCGATAGCGGTGCCGATACTGGTGGATTTCCATCCGGAGCAAATCGCCAATATCCTTAAGCACTCGCAAGCCAAGGCTGTGATCTGCTCGGACAAGCTGGAACCTAAGCTGAAACCCTCCCACGGAAGCCTGGCGATCGTCGGCATCGCCGAGGGGAATCTTAAGCGAAAAGGCCCGCCCCAGGAAAAAGCCCATGGCGAAACCCTGGACAAGACAGGGACCAAGGTGTCGGGCAGGTCTTCGCCAGTGGATGCGAAAAAACCTAGTACTCCCTTCAGGCCGTCTAGCGACGATCTAGCGATGATAATCTACACTTCCGGCACGACTGGCAGCTCCAAAGGGGTAATGCTGAGCCATAAGAATGTCCTATCCAACGCCCTGGCCTGCCGTTCGATCATCATCCTTCACCGCACCGACCGAGTGCTGTCCATACTCCCGCTGGCCCATACCTACGAATTCACCATAGGCTTCATCATCCCTCTTCTGGCCGGTTCCCACATTCATTACCTGGATAGGCCGCCCTCGGCGACTGTGCTTCTCCCGGCGCTTAAGGCCATCAGGCCGACGATTATGCTTTCCGTTCCGCTGGTCATCGAAAAAATCTATCGTTCCAGCATAAAGCCGACCCTGGAAGGGATGAAGCTGTATTCGAACAAATTCTTCAAGCCGCTTTTGATCCGGTTCGCCGGAATAAAACTGAAAATAACCTTCGGCGGCAGAATCCGCTTCTTCGGCGTAGGAGGGGCTCCCCTGTCCGCGGAGGTGGAGATATTCCTCAAAAAAGCGAAATTCCCCTACGCCATAGGGTATGGGCTCACCGAATGCTCCCCGCTCCTGGCCGGCTGTGCCCCTAGCAGGACCTTCATCCGATCCACAGGGCCGGCACTCAAAGGCGTGCAATTGAGAATCGCCGATCCTAATCCTTCCACGGGAGAAGGGGAGATCCAGGCTAAGGGAGACAACATTTTCAAGGGTTATTACCTGGACGATGAAAAAACCGCCGAAGCCTTCACCGAGGACGGATGGTTCAGGACCGGAGATCTCGGCTTCGTGGACAAGAAGAAGCGCGTCTTTGTCCGCGGCCGGATAAAGACAATGATACTGGGAGCTTCGGGAGAGAATATCTACCCAGAAGAAATCGAAGCAGTCCTGAACCAGTCGCCCTATGTCATGGAATCCCTCGTGGTGGAGGGAGATACCGGTTTAACCGCCTTTGTCTATCTCAAAAGCGAGGTCCTGGAAAACCTTGGGGCGAGAATCCAGGACGGCCTGGACGCGGCGGGCGAACTTTCCTCCAGGCTCGGAACGGCCATCGCCAACGCTGAAAAGAGCGTCGCGAGCAGCCTTGGACACGCCTTCGAGGACGCTGAAAAGAAAATATCCCAGCTGCTGGAGGGAATTCGAAAGGAAACGAACACGAAGCTGTCTTCATTTTCGAAGATCAACAACATAAAGTTGCAGGAGCAGCCCTTCGAAAAAACCCCCACACAGAAGATCAAGCGATTTCTCTATTCCAAGCAGGGAGAGAGCGAAAAGAAGGACTGACATCCAGGCCGCGGCTGCTGGTGCAGCTGCTGACTTGGACTGCGGTTATCCAGGGCTGCGGAGAACATAAAAAAGGGGCTGTCCGGCAAACGGGCAGCCCTTCGCTTTATAGTGTACGCATTTATCCTCTAAAACAGAGCACCGGGCTGCGCGCCGCGGCCACCTCGTCCAGCCTGCCTACTGGAGTCGTCCCGGGAGCGGCATGGAGCAGCTCCGGGTTGGTCCTCGCTTCGGCGGCTATGGACAGCATGGCATCCACGAAACTGTCCAGGGTTTTCTTGCTCTCGGTCTCCGTAGGCTCGATCATCAGCGCCTCGGGCACAATGAGGGGGAAGTAGATGGTGGGCGGATGGAAGCCGTAATCGATCAGGCGCTTCGCGATGTCCAGGGTCCGTATCCCTGGAGCGACATCGCCCATGGCCACGAACTCATGCATGCATGGCCTTGTGTACTTGAGCTTGAAGGTTTTCTCCAGCCTGGCCCTTAGGTAGTTGGCGTTGAGGACGGAGTTTTCCGCCACGCGACACAGACCTTCGGCTCCCTGCATCCTGACATAGCAGTAGGCGCGGACCAGGACGCCGAAGTTGCCGTAGAAGGCCTTGAGCCTGCCGATGCTCTTCTCGGGCATGACCAGCTCGTACTTTCCCGCACTTCGACCCGCGATCGGGCCTGGAAGGAAGGGAGCCAACTCCCTGACCGCCGCCACCATGCCCGCGCCGGGCCCTCCTCCTCCGTGGGGCGTGGAAAAGGTCTTGTGCAGGTTGAAATGCATAACATCGATACCGCTCTTGCCAGGCTGGAATACTCCGGTAAGGGCGTTCATGTTCGCCCCGTCCCCGTACACCAGGCCGCCCGCCTCATGCACCATGGAGGCGATCTTCGTAATATTCCGCTCAAAAAGGCCGAGGGTGTTGGGATTGGTGATCATGATGCCGGCGACGCTGTCATCCAGAGCCGCCTCAAGGGCTTTAAGGTCGATGTTACCGTCCTTGCCCGAGGGTATTGTCTGTGTGCTGAAGCCGGCCATGGTGCAGGAAGCGGGATTAGTCCCGTGGGCGGAGTCGGGGATGAGCATCTTCGTGCGCCGTCCCTCTCCCCTGGCCTTTAGGCAATCCCGGATCATGAGAACTCCGGCCAATTCGCCATGGGCTCCCGCCGCGGGCTGAAGCGAGACGGCGGCGAAACCGCCGATCTCTGCTAGGCTGTTCTGCAACTTGTAAAGCAGCTCCAGCGCACCCTGTGTCTCGGAATCCCCGGCCAGGGGGTGGGCGTTCTTCCATCCCGGCTCGGCTGCGGCCGCCTCGTTCGCCTTGGGATTGTATTTCATGGTGCAGGATCCAAGGGGGTAGAAATGTGTATCGATAGAGTAGTTTTTCTGCGAGAGCCTGGTGAAATGCCTGACTACCGTAAGCTCGTCCAGCTCTGGCAGGTCGAGGCTTGGGCGGATCAAATTCTTAGGAAGTTCCGCGGTGGGGACATCGGAGCGGGGCAACGAACAGCCCACAAGCCCTGGTCGCGATAGCTCGAATACGAGAGGTTCGGGGCTCAGATTCATAGCGCGGCCTCCTTGAGCGCGGCGACCAGGCGATCGATTTCCGTCTTGTCGTTCATTTCGGTAACGCAGACCAGGAGTTCCTTCTGT
Source organism: uncultured Treponema sp. (assembly GCA_964453055.1). Taxonomy (GTDB): domain Bacteria; phylum Spirochaetota; class Spirochaetia; order Treponematales; family Rectinemataceae; genus UBA2256. The sequence goes on from CAYVOD010000001.1 coordinate 80,270, forward strand.
CTAGCGGAATCATAGCGGGACAAGGCGAGTCCAGGCATGATCTTTCGCCTGGCGAGCTCGTCCACGATGCGCTGGGCCGGAATGGGGGTGGAGACTAGGAATTCCTTGAAGAAGCTTCGATTTTGAATTTTGAAGCCTTTGAGGCTGTTGATTAGCGAAGCCGCGTAATGGGCCTTGTCGTAGCAGAGCGAGGCGACCTGCCGCATTCCCCCGTCGCCCAGGGCGGCCATGTAAATGCAGGATTGCAGCATCACCAGTCCTTGGTTGGAGCAAATGTTGGAAACAGCCTTCTCCCTGCGAATATGCTGTTCCCGGGCTGTGAGAGTGAGCACGAAGCCCCGGCGGCCATCGTGGTCCTTGGCTTCCCCCACGATGCGCCCGGGCATCCTGCGCATGAGTTTTTCCGTCGCCCCCATCATGCCCAGCCCGGGACCGCCGAAGTTCATGGGATTGCCCAGGCTCTGGCCCTCGGCGACCACGATATCGGCGCCCTGGGCGCCGGGGCTCTCGAGGATGGCGCACATCAGCGGATCGGCATGGACGATGAAAAGCGCGCCGGCTTCGTGAGCCAGCTGGGCGGCCGCCCGGAGCCCGTAGAGCTCGCCTGAGAAACAAGGATAGCCCGCTATGAGGCAGGCGCAGCGCGCATCCACATCCGCTTCTTCGGGAGCCCCCCGGTACTCGGCGAATTCCACGTCGAATGAGGAAAAATAGGTTTTGAGCACCGCTTTATATTCGGGGTGCAGGTCCTCGGGCAGGAGAATCCTGTTTCTAACCTCATCCAGCTTCCAGGCCATGAGCGCCGCCTCGGCCAGGGCGGTGGCTCCGTCGTAATGGGAGGCGTTGACCACCGAGACGCCGAAGAGCCTTGCGGCCATGCTCTGATATTCAAAGATAGCCTGCAGCGTGCCCTGGGAAACCTCGGGCTGATAAGGCGTATAGGCGGTCAGGAACTCTCCCCTGGAAGCGAGGGCGGGCACGAGGGCCGGGATGAAGTGATTGTAGATCCCCGCGCCCAAGAACCAGGAAACCTTATCGGCACCGCGGTTTTTCGCGGCCATCGCCCCGATCTCCCTGAGCGCTTCCTGTTCGGAGAGAGCCTGTGGAAGCTTCAACTTCGGGAAGCGTCTCCTGGCGGGCACGTCCGTGAAAAGCTCTTCGACGCTTTTCTTTCCTATCGCCCGGAGCATTTCCTCCCGGTCGGATTCCGCGTTGGGAATGAAGGGCACGGTTTATTCCTCCCCCACCTGGGAAGCGTAGGTCTTGGCGTCCAGGAGCGAGTCCAGGTCTTTCAGCGAATCTGGCTTTATCTTGATCATCCAGCCGCCGGAGTAAGGCTCTCGGTTTACCAGGGCAGGATCGGCCTGGAGTCCGGTGTTGACTTCCGCGATGCTGCCGCTCAAGGGCATGTAAAGATCGCTGGCGGCCTTTACCGATTCGATGGTGCCGAACACCTGGCCCTTATCCAGTTTTTTCCCAGTATCCTTCAGCTCGACGAACACGATATCGCCCAGTTCATCCTGGGCATGATCCGAAATACCCACCACCACCAGATCGCCTTCCAGCCTTGCGTACTCGTGGGATTGGGCATATCTCGCCTTTGCATCGACGCTCATGGATTTCTCCTTTTAATGGTGATCACCGCCGATAGGCGGGAGTATAAAGTGGCCGCTTAACGACCATCGCATCCTTGGGTTGTCCGCGGATGATGACCTTGAGTGCGTTGCCCGGCTTTGCCAGGGCTGGCTCCACGAAGGCGTTGGCCGCGTACTTTTTGACGCTCGGGCAGAACATTCCCGCCACGCAGCTGCCCACCCTCCTGCCCTGGGGATCCGCGACCTCGTAACCTTCCCGAGGGACGCCGCCCGAGACTTCGAGACCTACGAGTTTCCGAGCGAGTCCCCGGGCCGCTATCGCCTCCAGGGCGTCCCTGCCGATAAATTCCTTGCTTAAATCGCAGGCCCATTTAAAGCCCGCTTCCAGGGCGTTTATGGACGGGCTGATCTCATGTCCGTGAAGGGGCATTCCGGCTTCGAAACGGAGGCTATCCCTGGCGGCGAGTCCTATCGCCTTCGTCTCGATCCCCAGCTCGATTCCTTTTCCTAATAGGAACTCCCAAAGGAAAAGAGCCTTTTCGGCCGGGAAAAACAGTTCCCCGCCGTCCTCGCCGGTATAGCCGGTCCGGCCGAAGAGGATAGGAACGCCGCCGATCTCCGTCTTGCACCAGCCGAAGCGCTCAGCCGCCGAAACCGGCGTCGTTGCCAAGGCATCGAGCAGTTCTATAGCCCTAGGTCCCTGCACCGCGATCATGTAGGTCTCGTCGGATTTGTCCTCGATCTTTACACCTTCAGGGGCTTTGGACATGAACCAGGCAAGGTCGGTTTCGCGGTTTGAGGCGTTGACCACGATCCACCAGGAGTCGGGCAAGCGGTAAACGAAGAGATCATCCAATACGCAGCCATCTTCGTTCAGAAGAAGGGAATAGCGGGACATGTGAACTTTCAGGTCCGAAACCTTGGCGCTCACCATATGCGAAACGAAGGAGTCGGCGCCTTGGCCTGAAATCTCGAACTGCCCCATGTGATCGATATCGAAGAGCCCGACGGATCGCCGGGTTATCCCATGCTCCTCGACCGCTCCTGTGGGATAGGAGATGGGCATATCATAACCGGCGAAGCCGGCCATTTTCGCTCCGTGCTCGATATGCCAGTCATGCAGCGCTGTCGTGTACGTAATGGCCTCCTGGAAAGGGTATCGGGAACGACTCGATTATAGCATCGCATCCCGATGTCCGCAACGAACCCCATATTTCCAAGGGAACCGGGACTTGTCCGCATTGAGGGCAAGCGCTTGGAAAACGCAGAACCGCCTGCTGACGGCCGGCCTGGCTTACAGGGAAGCCCTGGAGAGCGGCTTGCCGATGTATACGCCTTCGCCGCCCAGATAGTCTTTTTTCTGGCCTTCGATGATTATCTGGACATCCTGCACCGAAGAAAAGGAGGTGGCGGTAAACACGATCTGCCTGAGTTGGGCGATGAATCCTTCGGTCCCGTAGTGATTGTACATGAAGGTTTCGCTCAAATCGATGAAAGCGGTGTTGCCCCTCATCACGATCCCGAGAAGTTTCGTTCCCCTGGGAATCAAGGAGACCAGGCCGCTTCTGATCTCTCCTTCGCTAGGGCCGGCCAGGAGGGCCCCGATCGCGTCGGTGAGCGGCGAATCGCTCACTGGTATGCTCCGTTTGACTTCGTGGCGGGAAATTTGTCCATCCTCGCCTATACGCACGAAATACAAGCTGCTTTGTCTCGTGGCCGGCTGAGCCGGTTGGGTAGTCTGAACCGGCTGGGTGGTAGTCGAGCTACCCTCTTCGCGCTCGTTGTCGGGCCCAGTGGTTTCCTTCTCGGCGGGAATGGGAGTTGGTTCTTCGTTTTCAGGGGATTTTCCTTGGGTCGTAGTCGTTATACCCTGGGGCGAAACCGGCTGGGCCTCCTGTTTGACATTTTTCTCCCTCACTATATCGAGAAAGCGAGTCTTCTCTAATATTCCTTTTATGTCTGGAAGCTTGATGAGGAATATTATTGCGATAATTATCAAGCCGATGAGGAGTATGAGGCAGCCGGGGTTGCCGCTGGAGGCTTTTTTTCGCTTTTTATGGGAAGCCATGGCTAAAAATACTAGTGCCGCGCCCCCGAAGGGTCAAGCCCGAGGATCGCCTCCGAGGCCGCGGACCTCGCGGTTTTCGCGATCAAGGCCTTTTAGGGGAGGCAGGTTCGCGATATCGCGCAGGATGCCGTTCTCTTCATCCAGCTCGACGATTGAAAACCTCGGTATCCCGATGGCTTCGTCTTCCCTCACTAGCGCTGCCTGGCTTCGCGCGGGATTGTGGATCTGGACGAGCCTTCCTCCAGCCCTGAGGGCGTAGCTTCCCTCCACGGGCCGATGACCCGAGATCCAGCGCGATGCGGCGGGAAAAGGACATGAAGGAAGGAGGGAAGCGAGGCTCCTTTCCGCCGCCCGGGGCAGGGCTTCCCCGTTCCCCGTCCAGATCAGCGCCCTCACGAGGCGCGGGTTTTTCCTGTACTCCAGGAGCTCCCCGTACCCGACGGGAACCGCCGGCTCGGAGTGGCTCGCGCAGAAGCACCTGCCCCGGGCGGCGAGGGGCAGCGAAAGCTCATAGCGCCGGAGCAGAGCGAGCCCCTCATGGCCGTAACGCAGCTTTAGCCATTGGGCTCCCATGGAACCCTCCTGGGCGTACTTATAGAATTGCAGGTCCCCGTCCTCCCCGCTGTTGCCCAGATTGTCGTGGTTTCCCTTCAGGCAATGAAAGCCGTCTCCCAATAATACTTTCGCTCTCATGACCAAAGCCAAGGCGCCCAGGGAAAGCCGCATCTCTTCTTCCATGAAGGGGTTGAGAACGCCTTTAGGACCGGGATCGTCAATCATTGACTGGGCTGCAAGGGACCAGCGCCGCGCCGCGAGGGCTCCCTCGCTGTGCGGGATGTCGCCGAGGCAGAGAAGGTTTAACATGCGCCGCTGGATCAACGCTAATACAGAAAGTCCAGAAAATTCTTCTATCCGGGCGCGCAATACTCCCAAAAGGAATCTGGCCCTCCCGTGGAGGTCCGGAACTACCAGGGTCAAAGGGCGATCGATCTGGATCAAGCCTCCCGGCCTGCCGTCGGCCGACCTAGGCCTGATCGCCGCCGGTTCAGATTTTATGGCCGCTATCGCGGCCTCCGCCAGAGCGAAGATCCTCTTCGGATCCGGAACATCGGGGGAATCCGCCAAGGATCCAAGATCCTTGATGATGGATTCGGAGCCTTCAGGGAAATCCATAGCATCCTACCCCCTGATGATCTCTTATTCTCCTATCCGCTCAAGCCAGTCCCTGGCCAGCGCGTCGTCGGGATCGAATTCCAGGGCGCTCATGAAAAAGCCCCTGGCTTCCCCTATCCTGCCCATCCTATGGGACAGAGCCCCGAGATTGACGATGATCTTCACGTTCTCCGGTTCGAGCCTCAAGGCTTTCTCCAGGCTAGTCTTGGCGGCGGCCAGTTCTCCCAGTTCTGTCTGGCAGAGGGCAAGTTCGTTGAAGCTATCGGTATCGCCGGAATTGAGCTCGATTGCTTTGGCGAAAGCGTCGGCCCCCTCCTGCCAGCGCCCCAGGCGGCGCAGCGCCCAGCCTACCAAAAACCAGCCGTTCCAGACTTCGGGATGGGCGGAAACAAACTGCCTGGCCTTCTCCAAGCCCTTTTCTTCCTGGCCGATCTGGATGAAATCGTAGGCCTCCTTGAAGGTCCTGTCCAAAAGCCCGAAATCCTGGAGCTTCGCGAGAATCGATTTGGCCTTTTCCGCCTTTTCGTCGTCGTCCTCGAGCCCGATGTAGCTGGTCAGCAGGGATACGGCCCTGTCGAAATTCCTTTTCTTAATGAAGAAAAGAGCGGCGTGGTAGTAGGCCGGCGCGAAGGGAGGCTCCATCTCAAGCAGGCTGGAATAGTTCTGATACGCCTGGTCTTCTTCCTCCTCGGCCAGGTCTTCCCTCTCCTCCTCCCTGAGCAGCTTCGCCCGCTCCTCCTTCATTAGGGCGAGATCCAATAGAGGAAGCGGCGATTCGGGATAGAGCCCGGCAAGGGCGAGGAAAATTTCTTCCGCCACATTCCAGTCCTTAGCCTGGGCTTTGGCCACCCCCGCGTCGGAGAGTTGGGCCAGGAGATCCGGCTTGAGGGCCCTCGCGAGTTTTCTGTACTGCACGGCCATAGGGTGCCCGGGCTGCCAGGCCAAGACCCTCAAGATACCAGCCACGATGCTTTCGGGGCTGATCATCGAAGGGTCGAAGCGCTGCACCTGGCCAGGGGTCTGGACAGGAAGAAGGGAAGACTCTTCCCATCCCTCTATGCCCAGGGATTTTAGCCTTTCAGGATCGATCTGTATGAATAGGATCCCCGAGAGGGCCTCTGCGGCCTTGCCAGAATCCCTATTTTTGCTGCCATCTTTTTTTCGAATATCTTCGCCTTGTTTCATCCTCAGTCCTTCCAGGGGAAAATCATGTTTTTCAGGGTTCTCTTGCCGAGGAGTTCTTTTTCCTCCTCCAGCAGCGAATCCCAGGGGAGATTCCTTCTGTCGGCCCCGGGATTCCGCTCCAGCCACTCGTATTTTTTAAGCCGCAACTTTAGCGCTTCGGCTTCCTGCAGCGCGACACCGGCGAGTCCGGGAAGCAGAAAGGCCATCAGCACCGAAAGAAAAATCGTCGCCAGGCGATAAAATAAGAGAAAAATGCTGAAACCTGGGTTGTCGGCAAGCAGAATAAGAGCCTGTTTGGCGTTTTTCCGCAAGCCCCCGCCCCTTCGCGCGACCAGGGGCAAGAAGTACTGGGCGGCGAGAAGCAGGATTATGCAGGTCCAGAAGAGCAGGCTCGCCAGGATCACTCCAAGAAACCCGGGCCTGGAGAGATAGAAAGGAATGCCTACGATCATCGAGAGGAGGACGACGACCATAGCCACCCCGAGGGCCAAGCCTGGCTTCCATGCCTTGTCGAAACAAGCCAGGCTTTCCTTGAAGCTAGGCGTCTCGAAGTCCGCGACTTTTCTCATGGAAAACGCGATGACTGCCTGCCAGACCGAGATACCCAATATGCCTGCGACTATGCAGAGCATGAAAACCAGGGATTCGGCTTTTAGAATGGAAGGGAGAAAAAATGAAAGCCCTCCTATAAGGACATGACCGAGATTGAAGGCCGCGAGACTAAGCACGTTGTCCCAGCCGTCCCAAAAAGCTTTCTTGACATAAAACCCGATCATACTTTGTCTATACTATACGCTTGACCTTTGGACAAGTACGCAAGTATTGTAAGCCTTGGAAGCGTCGCCGCCCCGGGAGAGCGACGGATCGCCCCCGAGCCAGGAGCTTCAGGCCGGGTCAATCAAACAGCTTGAAGGGGTACGGCAATGAAAGACCAGTACCGCTTTCCGCTCGAGAACTTTATGTCTCGCGAGCGATTCGAGCGAATCAAGGAATTCGCCAAGGACAAGGAAACGCCTTGTCTCGTCATCGACCTGGACGTAATCCGGAAAAACTATCAGGATCTTCGCACCTACCTTCCCTTCGCGAAAGTATACTACGCGGTCAAAGCCAACCCCGACGACGCGGTGGTCGAACTCCTTAGGGATTTGGGCTCCTGCTTTGACGTAGCGACGCGGTTCGAGCTGGACCAGCTCCTCAGGCTCGGCGTCGAGCCCGAGCGCATGAGCTTCGGCAACACGATCAAGAAAGAAAAGGACATAGCCTATTTCTACGAGAAGGGCGTGCGGCTCTACGTCACCGACTCGATCACCGACCTGGACAAGATTTCCAGGGCGGCCCCCGGCTCGAAGGTTTTCTTCAGGCTCCTTACCGAAGGCCTGGGTGCCGACTGGCCCCTGTCCAAGAAATTCGGCTCCCACCCCGACCTCGCCCGCCAGCTCATAAAAACCGCTGTCCGCTTCGGCCTGGTACCCTACGGCATCTCCTTCCACCCCGGCAGCCAGCAGCGCGACGTCGGCCAGTGGTCATCCGCCCTTACTACCGTGGCGCAGCTCTTCTCTTGGGCCAAGGAAGACCTCAAGGTGGAACTCAAGATGATCAACATGGGTGGCGGCTTTCCCGCCAACTATATCGAGCCCACGGACAGCCTCTCCCAATACGCCGAGGACATCAAGCGCTTTTTGGACAACTCCTTCAAGAACGACTGGCCAGAGGAGATAATCATCGAGCCGGGTCGCTCCATGGCTGGAGACGCCGGGGTCATAGTTTCCGAGATTATCAACATCGCCAAGAAATCGGTGCATGAGCGCTATCCCTGGGTCTTTCTCGACGTGGGCAAGTTCGGAGGCCTCATAGAAACCTTGGACGAGGCGATCAAGTACCCCATTTATTTCGAAGGCGAAGGAACGGCGGTGGAAATCATCCTGGCCGGCCCTACCTGCGATTCAATGGATATCCTCTACGAAAAAGCGCCCTATACCATGCCTGAAACTGCCAGGATAGGAGACAGGGTCTACATACTGACCACAGGCGCCTACACCAAGAGTTATTCGTCAATCTATTTCAACGGATTCCCGCCCCTCAGCTCCTACATACTTAAGTGAAATTCCGCTCCGCCGCCGCCGCTGGCCTTATCGTCCTGGGCGTAGCGGCGGTCCTTGCCCTGGCCTTGCTCCCCCTCTTCGGCAATAGCGGAGCGGTTGACATTCACGCCGGCACTGCGCCGGCAGTCCTTTCCGCGCCGTTATCTCCCCCTAAGGGCGCGCCGAC
>CAYVOD010000001.1:88658-99080 GCA_964453055.1 uncultured Treponema sp.
GTTGCGGGTGGGATCCTGGAACGTCCGGGACTGCGCCGCCTGGGACGAGGCTTCCAAGGAAAGGATAGCCCTCCACGACTACGTCGCCGCCACCGTCCGGGACGCCGAGGCCGATATAATGCTGTTCCAGGAAATTCAGTCCGACGAAGGCAAGGGGGGCGACATCGCCCTCCTATCGGTCGCCCTGGCCAGGCAGGGCTGGGCCATGCCCTACACTGCAGTGGTCAACGCCAGGGGCGAGGACGACCTGGCCGTATTCTCACGTTATAAGATCAAGGCGGAAGAAAAAGTCCTCGAGCCTTCGGCGGCCGATTCCTGGCCGAGGCCCGGAATTTACGTCGAGATCGAAATGGCTGGAAACTTAGTGTATCTGTACGGCTTTCATTTCAAGGCTATGGGGGACGAAAAATCGGAGGCCGCCCGCAAGGCTCAGGCCCAAGCCTTGGCGGCGGAGCTCGCGAAACGGCATGAGGGTTCCTTGGATAAGGACAGAATCATCATCGCCGGAGATTTCAACACCGCCAATCCCGGAGATCTTGAAGGGCCGCGCTCTACCCTTTCCATCCTCACGCTGCTGGGCGACGAGGATCCGGGCAACGATTTTCTCGCCCTGAACTACCAGTTCCGCCCCGAGACTCCCAGCTTCGTTGATTCCCGGTACGAAAGCGTCCTGGACCATATCCTTGTCTCGCCAAGCCTCGCGGCCGGCCTGGGCGGGGATTCCGTCCATGTCATCGAGGCGGTCGAGGGCCCGGGGGCTATCCCAACCTCGGATCACAGGCTGATCCTGGCCGAGATAGTCCTGCCAGTACGCTGAAAAAGCCAGCTAGCGGGTGAGTTCCAGAGTCTTGGCCACCACTGCGTCCAGGAGCTCGGCCATCTGGGATTCCTCGACGCTGGAGAAAGCGATTCGCAAATATTTGTCTTGCATGGAAATAGTCCCGATCCCCAGCTCGTCCAGCAGTTTTTGCCTCAATGCCTCGGCTGAAAAGCCTTCGCACTCGAAGCTCATGAAGTAGCCCGAATTGAAGGGAAGGGGTTTGAGGGCGGAAGGAAGCTTCCTGCTGCCTAGATAACTTTTCATGGCCTTGTAGCGCCCCTCGAGGATTTTCCTGTAGCGAGACTTCTGGGTTTCGTAGCCCGGGTAGAGGAGAGCCTTTAGGAGAAGGTGCTGGGCGAGTCCGCTGGAGCTGGATACCGAAGAACGGATGACGCCCATCATCTTTTTCACGAGGGCTTCCTGCATAGGCTCGGTGAGTCCCTTGCCGCCGAAGCTGACGAATCCGACCCTGAATCCCCATACATAGTCTTCCTTGGTGGGGCCGTCGGCCTTCACCGCGAGAATCCGCTCGTGGGCATCCACGAGCCGGGCGAAAATGGATTCGGAGAGCAGTCCTTCTTCATACTGGAGGCCGAAGTAGGCGTCATCCGCTATGACCAGAAGATCGGTTCCCTGCTGGGCCAGGGAGACGAGCAGTTTGACTATCTCGTCGGCTTCCTTCAGGGTGAGTGAATAGCCTGTGGGATTGTTGGGGAAGTTGAGAATGAGGGCCGCCTTGCCCTTCTCTTTCGCGGCCTTGCCCAGGGCGGCCGCCAGCCCTTCGATGTTGTAGCCTTCGCCGGCGAATGTGGGAAAGGTATAACCCTTGGCGGATTTTCTTTCTTCCACGATGAGCTTGTAATTCGGCCAGAAAAGATCGGGCATGATCACCGCGTCACCGGGATTGAGGAACATGTCGCAGAGATAGGACACCGCGGCGGTGAGGCCAGGAGCCACCACGGGAAGGGAGAAGGATTTGCCCTGGAGAGAAGGATTCTTCTTGAATAACGCTGTCTTCCATTCCTTGCGCAGGGCCGCCACTCCGCCGGTGGGAGCGTAGGCGACCGCCTCCGTCCTGTTAAGTCCCGGCAGAGCCTCCCTCAGAGCGTCCAGCATCATCGGCTCCCCATGCTCGTAGGCCATTCCTATGGTCGCATTGAAGCGTTTCGCCTTCTGTCCGGCTTCGGCGCTCTGGGTGAGAATCCCCTTGGGGAAATACATCCTCGTTCCCATGTCCGACAAGAGACGACTCGCGGCAGAGCCGGCTAGAATGTCATTCAGCTCTACGGCCAACTGGTTCATCTTCTACTCCTTGGGAATTTATAAGGTGGTGAAGTATATCAATCCTAAGGGCAGCGCGGCTATCTGTCAACGAAGACCGCCACCCTTACAGGGGTTTCGGCGATATAAAAAGTGTATCGGACATATATAAAATATTTAATATAAATATAAAAAACCCTATATGCTCCTTGTCAGGATAAGGCGAATTATGGTACTTTCGGTCACGATAGTAACTCTAAAATGCGGAGGACTCTTTTGAAAAGGATTTTCATTCTATTCTTTCTCGCGATCGCTGCCCTCTCACTCGGCGCCCAGGTTTCCCTCGGCTCGGTGAAGGACGGATATTATTTTGCCCAGGAAGCCGCTTTCGCCGCCGACGGCTGGAAAGCCCAGGCGGTTATCGAAGTTTCGGGAGGAAAGATCGTCGAAGCCACCTGGAACGGCGTCTCCAACGCCGCCTACGCCAGGGACAAGATCTCTCAGGCCGCCGCCGGGCGCTACGGCATGGTCAAGGTATCCAAGATAAAGGCAGAGTGGGACGCCCAGGCCAAGGCGACCGCCTCCTACCTCGTTTCCACCCAGGACATCAACTTTTCCAAGTACGGCAAGGATGGCAAGACCGACGCCATTTCCGGAGCCACCGTGGCGGTGTCCGGATTCTTCGAGCTGGCCCGCGAGGCTCTGGCCGGAAAGCCTGTCGCCAAAGGCCCCTACACTGACGGATGGTACTATTACGAACAGCCGGACTTCGACAAGTCAGGCTGGAAGGAAACCGTCCTCGTCACGGTGGTCAACGGGTCGGTGGTCGACGTGGTATGGAACGGGGTATCTAACAAGGCAGGCACCAAGTCCAAGATCCTCGAAAGCATGGGCGGCAAATACAAAATGGGCGCCAAGAATGGTGAGTGGCACGTCCAGTCGGCCCGCTTGAGCGCAGCCATCGTCGCCGCCGGCGACCCCGCCAAGATCGCCCTGAAGAAGGACGGCAAGACCGACGCCGTATCGGGCGTTTCCATAACCGCCGGCGCGGTGGGCCTTAGCCTCGAGGCGCTGAAGGCGGCCAAGTAAACAGCTTATAGCATGTGTAGACCTAGCCGAGAAGACAGATCCCTCGGTAAAAGGGCGGCCCTGATGGGCCGCCTTTTTATTTCCTGCAACCCAGCTTGACTGGCCCCGCCCGGCCGGGGGATTCTATGGGCACGATGAAAGACAAGCAGGGCGACAATGCCGCAGCGGAATTCGCATACGTAGCTCCCAGCGCTTCGGTCACAGGAGATGTGCGCTTGGGGGAGGAATCTTCGATATGGCACAACGCCACGCTCAGGGGCGACTTGGCGCCGGTCCTGGTAGGCAGGGGCTCTAACGTGCAGGACGGAGCCGTCCTGCATGTGGCCCACGAGCTTCCCTGTGTTCTCGGTGAAGACGTGACCGTCGGCCATGGTGCGATAGTCCACGGTTGCGAAGTGGCCGATCGTTGCCTCATCGGGATGGGTGCCATCATTCTCAACGGAGCCGAAATAGGCGAAGAATCCATAATCGGGGCAGGGGCTTTGGTGACCGAGGGCAAGAAAATACCCCCTCGGAGCCTCCTGCTGGGAAATCCGGCTAAATTTGTGCGGCAAGTCAGGGACGACGAAGTGGAGAAAATAATCGCCTCAGCAGCGCACTATCGAAGGCTCGCAGCAGAGGCGGCCCGGGAGGGTTTGCTCGCTCTCAGGCATTCCGGCGAGCAGGGGCTACAGGGCGGGGGAAACGAAAGCCTGGAGACTCGATGATGAGCATCTTCTCCAAAACCGGACCGGAGAGCGGCCGGGACAACCTCGCCGGTCTCGAGCCGCCTAAGCAAATCCCAAGACTTGAGTCGCTGGCTGCGCTCTATGAAAAGGGAGAGCTGGAAACCCAAACCTTGCGCTATCGACGCATCGAAGAGGGATTTTTTGCCCGTTTCCCCGAAAGGAAGTCCGAGTCTCCCCTCTTCTTTTCAACTCCTGGACGGACCGAACTCTGCGGTAACCATACCGACCACAACGGAGGAATGGTATTGGCGGCGGCGGTGAACCTGGATATGGCCGCAGCCGCCCTGCCAAGGACCGATAAGAAGGTGAGAATACACTCTGAGGGATTCGGGAGCTTCGAGCTTGATATAGGCGAGCTTCGTCCTAGGGCCGAGGAAAGAACCAGCTCCCAAGCCCTGGTGCGAGGGATGGCCGAAGGGCTTTCAAAATCGATTGGCGCAGAATCCACCGCGTCCGAGGGAATTACCGGCGGCGGGAAACCCTGGGGGGACTGCGGGAAAGCGAGGGAAGGAGGCGCGGTCTTGCGCGGCTTCGACGCTTTCATCGATTCCCGAGTACCCCTAGGGTCGGGGCTGTCCAGTTCGGCGGCCTTCGAAGTGCTGATCGGGTCCATTTTCGCTGTATTTGGCGGAATGAAAGTATCCCCCACCGAACTTGCTCTGATAGGCAGGGACGCGGAAAACAAGTACTTCGGCAAGCCCAGCGGCCTCATGGACCAGACAGCCTGCGCCGTGGGCAGCCTGGCCCTCATCGATTTCGCTGATCCCGGCCGGGCAGCGATCAGTCTGTTATCCTTCGATCCAGACCGGTTCGGCTACGCCCTGGCCATACTAAGCACGGGGGACAGCCACGCCGACCTGACCGAAGACTACGCATCCATTCCCAGGGAGATGAAGGCCGTGGCAACCCTGCTCGGAAAGGAATGGCTCTGCGGCACCGCCAGAGACCAGTTGCTGCTCAGGGCCGCCGAGATACGGGCAGCCTGCGGCGACAGGGCTTTCTTGAGGGCTTGGCACTTCGCCGGCGAGACCCGGCGCCCCCAGGCGCTAGCAGAGGCCATAGCATCCGGAGATATCGCCACTTATCTCGGCATCGTAAGAGCGTCCGGCGACTCGAGCTATAAGTACCTGCAAAATATTTATCCCGAGCGGAGTCCGCCCAGGGCGCCAAGGGATGGCGTCGTGGTCTCGGGAGGATGCCCTGCCTCGCGGGACGGCGTGACGGGATACCGCAGCCCGAGCCAGGGAATAGCCTTCGCCCTCGCCCTGACCGAGGACTTCCTGGGCGGAAAGGGAGCCTGCAGGGTGCACGGCGGCGGATTCGCGGGCACCATACAGGCCTATATTCCCGCTGACAGGGTTGCGGAATACCAAGCCCTCGTCGAGAAGAATCTCGGGACTCATTCCCTCTACTGGATCAAAATTAGGCGCCACGGCGCCGTATGCATTGAACATCTCTTTAGGAGCGGCCGATGAAAGACGACAAAAAGGGATTCAAGCCCTACCTGGGTCTCACCTTTCTCATTGGGTTCGGCTTTTTTACCATGGGTCTCATGGATCCCCTCTACGACACCTATGTTCCCATCTTCCTGGGTCGCTATGTGTCGTCCATGACCGTCGTGGGCCTTATCATGACCCTTGACAATATTTTCGCCCTCTTCCTCATTCCCCTGTCCAGCGTCATATCGGACAGGACGAGAACGGGGATAGGGCGGCGCATGCCCTTCATCATCACCCTTCTGCCCCTGACGGCCATATTCTTCGGCTCCCTGCCCTACGCGGCCGAGGTTTCGCTCGGCGCCCTGGTGGCCCTGATTTTTGGCCTGAACCTCGTCAAACAGTCGGTGAGGGGCCCCATAGTGGCCCTCATGCCCGACCTCATACCGGCGGAATACAGGTCCGAGGCCAACGGAGTAATCAACACCATGGGCGGCGTGGCCACCATAGTGGGCACCATCGGCCTGGCCCGCCTCATGGACATCGATATCGTCCTCCCTCTCCTGGGCAGTACCAAGGACAGGCTCCCCTTCCCCCTGGCAGGACTCCTGGTAATCTTGGCGGTGACCCTGCTGTTCCTTTTGGTAAAAGAAAAAAAACAGGGCGGAGACGCGGAGGGGGAAAAGAAGGAGCCGATACTGACGAGCCTCAGGTCCATAGCGGGGCAAGAGGACAAAAGCGCTTTTTTCATCCTGATCTCGCTGTTCCTCTGGTTCCTGGGCTATCAGGGAGTGCTTCCTTTCATAGGCAAGTATTCTCTGGACGTCCTGGGCACATCCTCCGGCACCGCGGCCCTGGCTGCGGGCATGGTGGGCGTGGCTTACGCAATCTTCGCCCTGCCCTCCGGATACGTGGCCCATCGCAAGGGTCGAAAGAAGACTATCCGCACCAGCCTTCTGGTGATCGTTGGCCTGACCATCCTCCTCTTTTTCCACGATCCAATGAGCTCGGGGCTCTCGGCAAGCTTAAGGCTCTACAGTTTCTGGCTGATCATGTTCGCTTTCGGAATGTTCTGGGTATCCATCGTGACCAACTCTTTCCCAATGCTCTGGCAGATGGCCAGCTGGGGCACCATGGGTATCTACACGGGGCTTTACTATACTGCTAGCCAGGGCGCGGCGATTCTCGCGCCGGTGCTTACCGGCGCCATCATAGATCTCGCCGGCTATAGGGGTATATTCCTTTTCTGCTCCGCCTGCATGTTCGCGGCCTTCCTCGTCATGGGCAAGGTGAGATCGGGAGAGCCTACGAAAAAAGCGGAATAGTAGGCGTTGTAAAAGACTTCAGGACTGTCGATACTATAAAAGCACATTCTCGTTCGCAGGAGGAATGACGATGAAATCGCAAGATAGACCCAAGGCGGCGGAGAAGAAAAAGCCCCAGAAAAGCCTGAAGGAAAAAAGAGCGGAAAAGAAGGCCAAGAAGGAATCCAAGTCCGAGGAATGAGCCATTAGCGAAGAAGAGGTCGTCGCGAAATTTTCCGCGACGACCTTAAGGTTTTTACGTCGTCAGACTAGTCTTGAAAAAGCTTCCCAATAGTTTCAGCGTCGCAAGCGGCTCCTGGTTTCATTCAAGCTCGCTTTCGAGCCGGGTGAACAATGCCCGGGCGAACTCCTTGTACAAGTCATCGGGCAAGAGAAATCCGCAAGCGTCCGTGTCTTGAGTATCTATCGGCCTTGCCCTGCCATTCCAGGACTCCGCGAAGGCTTCTGCGATCCGGCGGCCTTCAGCCCCCCGGCCAGAGGAGAATACCGCGACGAGTTTTATGCCGCCTTCCTTATTAGGCGAACTGGAAAGGCCGAGGAATTCCGAAGGGGCCGGGCGCAAATCCAAAGGTCCGATAAGGGTGCCTTCTCCATTATCGAAGGTCGAGCGAACCCTAATGCGAATTCCCAGCTTCCTCGCCAGGTCAGCCGACTTGTCGTGCAAAACCCTCGCGCCGTGCCGGGCAAGCCTGACCATGGAATCGTAATCCAGATACTCCATGAAGGAGGCCTGAGGAATGAGCCGGGGATCAGCCTTGGCCACCCCGGGCACGTCCTTGTATATATCCACGAAATCCGCACCCAGGGCCCCCGCGATCGCAACGGCGCTAGTGTCGCTCCCGCCGCGCCCTAAAGTGAGAACACGGCCCAAGGAGTCCATTCCCTGGAATCCCGTCACTACCGGCACAGCGCCCTCGTCCAGGACCTTTCTTAGTCTGGAAGTGTCTATGTCGCCGGGACTGGCGTCCAGAAACTCCCCGAACGCCGATATGCCGGCGCTGTAAGCCGTCATAGGCTGGGCTTTAACGCCCCGGGAGTTGAGGAGGGCGGAGATTACGCATGCCGAGATTACCTCTCCGCAGGAAGCGATGAGATCGCGGTTTAGGCCGTCCGCCCCGCCTGGATACTCGTTCAAGAGATCCAGGAGGGTATCGGTGGCGTAAGGGTCTCCCCTTCGCCCCATGGCGGAGACGACAAGGATCAGCCTGTCCCCGGCTTCCAAGGCAGTCTTTACCTTGGAAGCCAGGAGTTCCCGTGAGGCCGGATCGGCCAGGGACGTACCGCCGAATTTCTGAACGATGAGGGCCATAGGCTCTCCTTATTACAGTTTCCGGGGTTTAAGGCCCTTTTTGACCAAAAGCTCGCCGATCTGCACCGCGTTGAGCGCGGCGCCCTTGCGGAGGTTGTCCGAAACCACCCACATATTCAGGCCGTTGGGCACCGTGGGATCGGTCCTCAGCCTGCCGACGTAGACGGCGTCCTGGCCGTCGCAATCCAGGGCGGTGGGGTAGATAAGCTTGGAAGGATCGTCCATCACCTTAACCCCGGGAGCTTTTTCCAGGAGGCGTTTCGCCTCGGCGAGGTCTATCGGTTTTTCGGTTTCGATATTGATCGACTCGGAATGGCCTCTGAAGACCCCCACCCTGACCGCCGTGGGGCTTACCTGAACGGCCGGATCCATTATCTTGTGGGTTTCGTGGACCATCTTCATCTCTTCCTTGGTGTAGCCGTTGTCCTGGAAGACATCGATATGCGGAATCGCGTTGAAAAGAATCTGCCTGGGGAAGACCGATACCTTTATTTCCTCGCCCTTGGCATACTGACCGGCCTGGGCGGCGAGTTCGCGCATCGCCGGTCCGCCGCCGCCGGAGACGGCCTGATAGGTGGCCACAACGATGCGCTTGATCTTGTACGCGTCATGGAGAGGCTTGCACGCCACGAGCATCTGGATGGTGGAGCAGTTGGGATTGGCGATTATGCCCTTATGGGCGTCCACGGCGTCGGGGTTTACCTCGGGCACCACCAGGGGGACGCCGGGATCCATCCGCCAGGCCGAGGAATTGTCCACCACGATGGCGCCTTCCGATGCGGCTATCGGGGCGAGCACCAGGCTCGCGTCCGCGCCGGCCGAGAAGAGGGCTATATCCACATCCTTGAAGGCACCCTTGACCGCCGCCCTCACCGCTACCTCGCTTCCCTTATACTGGACCTTCCTGCCGGCCATTTCGGGCATGTCCATGGGGATGAGGACGGAGACAGGAAAATTTCTGCCTTCCAGGGTTTTGATCATCTCCGTACCTACGGCGCCCAGGGCGCCTACGACAGCGACTCTATACATCTAGTTTCTCCTTGCGATGCTTATGGCATCCTGCACGAATTTTCTGAGGAATTCGGCGGTTATCACCGCCGTCTTATTGTTGCGTTCTGGATTTATTATCGAAACGATCTTTCCGTCGCAGAGTTCCTGGCCCTGCCTATCGACCATGCGCACGGCGTCGCCGACCGAGGGAAATGGCAGGTACTCCCAGGGAAAGCGTACGCGGGCGGTATCGTCCTTGACGCTTTTTATCGTGATGGCCAGTCCCGGGCAGGCGGGAATGCAGAGCCCGCAGACCGTGCATTTAGCCCTATCGATAACCGGCAGGTTTGTAATGGGAAAACCGACAGTTATAGCACCCTGGGGGCAGGCAGTCTGGCAGGGATTGCAGGGGATTTCCTCGATGCATTCGATGCATAGGCAGCCGCGGCCCTCCATTTCCTCTACCGACGCCAGCTGGCCGACTGCCCGCAGTTCGTCGAGAGAGGGTGCTCCCGTGGTCTTTAGCGCTTCGTTGTTGCTCATGCGTCCTTCCTCATCGCCAGGATCCTTTCCTTGGCATTAAAGCGCTTCTGCCCGAAGACTCCCTGTCGGAGCGCCTGCAGGCGCTCCCGGGTCTCGCCCGTCTTCGCCTTCATGGCCTTGTCATCCAGATAGCCCATAGCCCAGGCAGCGTGAATGCCCGCGAGCCTGCCCTCTTCCATGGCCGTGCTCGCCTCCTCCACGCCGGCTATGTCGCCCACCACGTAGATCGACTCGTTGCTCGAGCGCATGTATTCGTCGTGGGCGGGCATATTGCCCCCCAGCTCCGGCACGTAGATCTGCTTGCATCCAGCCAGGCAGGAGAGCTCGATCGAGGGGGTCAGCCCTACGGCGAGGCAGATGGTGTCCACGTCCAGCGTCCGTTCGGTGCCCGGAATCGGCTGGAATTTCGAGTCGATCGAGGCGATCACGGCCCGTTCGACGCTCTCGTCTCCCTCAGCCTTGACTATGGTAGTCGAGCAGTAGAAGGGGACGCCCGCCCTCCGCACTTTCGCGGTATGCACTCCGTAGCCGCCCAGCCTGGGCAGCGCTTCGATGACAGCCGCCACCCGGGCCCCGGCCTGCATAAGCTGGTAGGCGACGATGACGCCCACGTTGCCCGAGCCCACCATGAGCACCTTTTTGCCCGGAAGGACTCTGTGCACATTGATGAGGGTCTGGGCGCAGCCGGCTGTCATGACGCCGGGAAGAGTCCAGCCGGGGAAGCTCAGGGCGTTCTCGGTGGCGCCGGTGGCGAGGATGAGCTTTCCGGCGTCCAAGGTATAGGACCTGGACCTATCCTCCACCGCCCAAACCTTGAGTCCGGACTCCAAGCCCACCACCTCGGTCTTGAGCCGCACGTCGATGCCCAGGCGCAGCGATTCGTCCAGGAGCTCCCTGCCGATATCGAAGCCCCTTATGCCGG
>CAYVOD010000002.1:0-53956 GCA_964453055.1 uncultured Treponema sp.
TGACAGACTTGGTCGCCGGTCTTCCCCTGCCTCTGGCGGCGACGGTCGCGGCGACCTTAGCCTTAGGCTTGGAGCTCGATTTCGCGGCCGTCTTGGCTTTTGCGGGTTTCTTCGCCGAGGCTTTCAGCTCGGTCTCCTCTATGACAGCCTGGGCCGCGGCGAGACGGGCGATGGGCACCCTGTAGGGAGAGCAGGAGACGTAATTCATGCCCGCGGAGTGGCAGAACTTGACGCTCTTGGCTTCGCCGCCGTGTTCGCCGCAGATGCCGACCTTGAGGGTAGGGCGGGTAGAGCGGCCTCCCTCTATGCCCATCTTCACCAGCTTGCCCACGCCGGTCTGATCGATGGACACGAAGGGATCCTGGGCGAAGATGGCCTTTCCGCCTTCCTTTTCGGCCTTGACGTAGTCGGGGAGGAACCTTCCCGCGTCGTCCCTGGAAAGTCCAAGGGTCATCTGGGTGAGGTCGTTGGTGCCGAAGGAGAAGAACTCCGCTGCCTCTGCGACCTGGTCGGCGAGGAGGGCGGCCCTGGGGATCTCGATCATGGTACCTACCAGGTACTTAACCTTTGACTTGGCCTTGGCGATGATCGGATCGGCGACCGCCCTGACCTGATCGGCGAGGATCTGGAATTCCTTCTTGTCGATGGTGAGGGGGATCATGATCTCGGGCAGCACCTTGACCTTTTTCTTGTCGCACTCCACCGCGGCTTCGATGATGGCCGTCACCTGCATTTCCAGGATCTCTGGATAGGTGATGGCCAGGCGGCAGCCCCTGTGGCCGAGCATGGGGTTGGATTCATGGAGCTGGTCGCAGCGCATCCTGATGAACTCAGGTGATTTGCCGGTGACCTTGGAGAGCTTGTTGACTCCGATGTCGTCCTTGGGGGTGAACTCGTGCAGGGGAGGATCGATGAGCCTGATGGTGACGGGCTTGCCGTTCATGGCTTCGAATATGCCGATGAAGTCTTCCCGCTGGAAGGGCAGGAGCTTGGCCAGAGCCTTCTTCCTGGTCTCCAGGTCGTCGGCTATGATCATTTCCTGGATGGCCAGCTGGCGCTTCTCGGAGTTGGCGGGATTCTTGAAATCCTTGAAGAACATGTGCTCGGTGCGACAGAGGCCGATTCCCTCGGCGCCCAGCTCCACGGCCTTGGCGGCGTCCTGGGGAGTGTCGGCGTTGGTGCGTACTTTCAGGTTGCGCACCTTGTCGCACCAGGAGAGGAGGGTCTTGAATTCCTTGGACTGCTCGGGCTTGGTGAGGGGGAGGGAAGTGGCGAACACCTCGCCGGTGGTGCCATTGATGGTGACCTCGTCACCCTGCTTCAGGGTCTTGCCGCCAACCCGCACGAGCTTGGCCTTG
The DNA here is from genome assembly GCA_964453055.1 of uncultured Treponema sp. Classification (GTDB taxonomy): domain Bacteria; phylum Spirochaetota; class Spirochaetia; order Treponematales; family Rectinemataceae; genus UBA2256. Next base: position 1,359 of record CAYVOD010000002.1, read on the forward strand.
TCGTCGATATCCAGGGTTTCGCAGCCGACCACGCAGCACTTGCCCCAACCGCGGGCGACGACAGCGGCGTGGGAGGTCTTGCCGCCGGTGGCGGTGAGAATACCCTGGGCCGCGAACATTCCGCCCACGTCCTCGGGGGAGGTCTCGCGGCGGATGAGGATGACCTTTTCGCCCTTTTCAGCCATGGCTTCGGCTTCCTCGGCGTTGAACACGAGCTTGCCGGCGGCCGCGCCGGGGACGGCGTCGATGCCGGTGGCGAGCTTGAGTTCCTTGAGCTTGGCGGGGCCGACCGCGGCCGCGTCGATGATGGGATAGAACACGCCCTCGATCTGCTCGGGCGTTATGCGCTGGATAGCCTCTTCCTTAGTGATGAGGCCTTCCTTGACCATGTCCACCGCGATCTTGAAGGCCGCGGCGGGCAGGCGCTTGCCGGTGCGGCACTGGAGCATGTAGAGCTTCTCGTCCTCGATGGTGAATTCGAGGTCCTGCATTTCCTTGAAGTTCTTCTCCAGGATCGTGCGTACCTGGAGCAGCTGCTTATAGGCCTTGGGAAGCTTGGTCGCCAGCTCAACGAGGCGCATGGGGGTGCGGATGCCCGCCACCACGTCCTCGCCCTGGGCGTTGATCAGGCAGTCGCCGTAGAATTCGTTCTTGCCCGAGTTGGGGTCCCTGGTGAAGCAGACGCCGGTGCCGGAGTTGTCGCCCTTGTTGCCGAAGACCATCTGGACGACGTTGACCGCCGTACCCTTGAGATCGGTGATTTTCTCGACCCGCCTGTAGGTGACGGACTTCTCGGCCTCCCAGGAGTTGAAGACGGCGTCGATGGCTCCCCAGAGCTGCTGCATGGGATCCTGGGGGAATTCCTCGCCCTTCTTTGATTTGTAGAAAGCCTTGAATTCGGCGCAGAGTTCCTTGAGATCCTCGGCCTTCAGCTCGGTGTCGTTCTTGACTCCGAGCTTCTTCTTCATCTCGGAGAGCATTTCCTCCATGGGTTCCTTCGAGAGTCCCATAGCGGTGGTGGAGTACATCTGGATAAAGCGTCTGTAGGAGTCGTAGGCGAACCGGGGATTATCGGTCTTGTCTGCCAGGCCCTGGACCGAAACGTCGTTCAAGCCCAGGTTGAGGATGGTCTCGAGCATGCCGGGCATCGAGCGCGCGGCGCCTGAGCGGACGGACACGAGTAGGGGATCCTTGGCGTCGCCCAACTTTTTCCCGGTCATTTTCTCGAGCTTGACGACGGCGGTTTTCACCTCGTCGACGATATTCTTGGGAAGCTTGCGTTTCGCTTTGTAGTATTCCTCGCAGGCGGGTATGCTGATCGTGAAGCCGGCGGGAACGGGAAGCCCGATCCTGGTCATCTCCATGAGTCCCTGGCCCTTGCCGCCGAGAATATCCTTGCTCATGCCGGCGCCTTCCGCGACGCCGTTGCCGAAGGCGAATACGAATTTCGCTTTTGCCATTAAATGAATCCTCCGTGAGGGAGTGGAATGTCGGGGCGATGCCCCGTTGGTGCCATGTAAAATCACTTCGCAGAAAGCTAATGGAAAGCTTGTTTTATGTCAAGAAAGAACGATAGCGTTGTGCGATTGACTTGGGGGCGGAAAACCGTCATCCTGATAAAATATGCGACCTTGCATGTTTCACGTGGATCTCGACGCCTTCTTCGCGTCGGTGGAACAAAACGACAGACCCGAACTAAAGGGCAAACCCGTCGTCGTCGGGGCCGCTCCGGGACGCAGGGGCGTCGTCTCGACCTGTTCCTACGAGGCCAGGGCTTTCGGACTTCATTCGGCGATGCCTATTTCCGAGGCTTACCGGCGCTGCCCTCAGGGAATTTATCTGCCGGTGCGCATGGAGCGCTACGCCGAAGTATCCAGGAAAATAATGGGACTCCTCAGGGATTTTACGCCGGACCTGCGCCAGCTATCCATCGATGAAGCGCTGATGGACATGACAGGGACCGAAAGACTGTGGGGAGAGCCAGAAAATGCGGCGTCGCGCATCAAGGAAAAAATTCTCCAGGAAACCGGGCTCACGATTTCCATCGGCGTGAGCGTAAATTCCTATGTGGCGAAAATCGCCTCGGGCTTGAAAAAGCCCGACGGGCTATGCATAGTGCGCGAGGGCGAGGAAAAAGATTTCATGGCCCGGCTGCCCCTCGAAAAACTCTGGGGGGCTGGGGACAAGACCAGGTCGGTTTTGAAAGGACTCGGCATTCGAAGCGTCGCCGAGCTTCAGTCCATTCCCTTCTCGGCGCTGCAGGCTAAGATGGGAACTGCGGCCGCACGGTTTCTAGCCGATGCCGCCGCAGGCGAAGATCCGGGAATATACAGGGCAGAAACTAAACGATCCTCCATGAGCGGGGAGAGAACCTTCGAGCGGGACACGTCGGAAAGGCAGCTTATCGTAGACGCGCTTCGCCTTATCTCCGACGAACTAGCCGCGAGGACAGCCAGGGGGGACAGCGCTTCCACCCTCGCTCTCAAGCTGAGGTTTTCGGATTTCAGCTGCATCCACAGACAGTCCAGCAGGGACGAAGCCTTCAAATCAGCCGGAGAAATGCTCGAAGCAGCGATCAATCTCCTGGACGCAAATTGGGACGGCCGCAGACCCATACGCCTTATCGGGATAAGCCTTCAAGGCTTGAAACCACTCTCGAAGTTTCAGGCCGGCCTTTTCGAGGAGGGACCCAGCAAATCGGAAAAAGCCAGAAGGATCGTAAGGGAAATAGACGACAAGGGCTTGGGCAGATTGGTAAGGGCGCGCTTCCTCCCCAGGGATCCGTCCTCAGGCGGGTGTGGCGATGCCTAGTTACCAGGACAAAACCATGCTGGGGGCGGCCTCCGAGGCGATGATAGCCTTCATGCGGCCTTCAAAGTACACGGTGTTGCCCTCTTGGCGTTTCGTTATCGCAGGATGCTCCGATTCCGCCCTTATGGGGGCTTTCGGAAGCTTGATGCTGAAGCTGAAGGAATAGGGATCGAAGGCTTCCTCGGCCAGCAGTTTCATGTCGGGGTCGAGCTTGGGCATGCGATCGCCGAGCGAAAACCTGATCTCCTGGCCATCGGACCCGGCGCTGTGAGCAGCAAGCCTGCCCGAGGGATCGAGGTAGAACATGAGCGCGTCCAGGTCCTTAAACTCTATGACCGTGGCTATGAGAAGGTCGGTTCCGGATTTTTTGCTCGACCAGGATTTCAATTTCAGGCCCTGTGAGCCCTCGAGGCTTTTTTCAACGTCTTCCTTGCTCAAAGGTATGGGCAGCAGGTCCTTGTTGGCCTCCAGCTCGCCGAAGGCCACCAACTCCTCGGAGATCCTGTATTCGGCTGAGACGGTGCCCGAACCGCCGGAGGAGATTTCTACCTTCGTGTCCATGCCTACGCAAGACTCAAGAACGATCGCCGCAGCGAATATCGCCAATCCGAAAAAAAGCCTGCGCCGCATATCCTTCATCCTCTCTCCTCGCAACATTATTGATATATTTCCGAGTGAATCTGGACCTCATGGATGTTCACCGGAAAGCCGTTCTCCACGAACAGGACCGCTTCGTTCAAGACCTTTTCCCCGAAAATCTTCGAATTGGACACCAGGGCGGCGCCGAGTTCGGCGAAGCCCAGGGAATCCTGCAGGTCGACCTCCGCGCAGGATACATGGAATTTCCTCTGCAGCCTGCTCTTGATGCCGGAAAGCACCCGTCGCTTGTCCTTTATACTTTCGGTTTCTGGAAGCTCAAGGATGAGCATCAGCATTGATACGACCATCTTCGCTGAAATACTATCACTTAAGCGTATTCTTGACAGCCCCTCTAAGGCGCGGATATTGTGCAACGATATGAAACGAAGACTGATCACATCGGCGCTGCCCTACGTCAATAACGTCCCCCATCTCGGCAATCTCATCCAGGTCCTCTCGGCTGACGTGTTCGCCCGTTTCTGCAGGCTCAGGGGTTACGACACCCTCTACATCTGCGGCACCGACGAATATGGCACAGCCACGGAGACAAAGGCGCTGGAGGAGGGCGTAAGCCCCAAGGAACTCTGCGACCGCTTTTTCGCCGTGCACAGGGATATCTACGCCTGGTTCGGCATAGCCTTCGACAAGTTCGGCCGCACATCGGCGCCGGAGCATACGGAAATCACCCAGTCTATATTCCTTGATCTGGACAAGAACGGCTACATACAGCAGCAGACCATCGAGCAGCTCCACTGCGACAGCTGCGGTCGTTTCCTGGCGGACCGCTACGTGCGCGGCGTCTGCCCCTCCTGCGGCTATGAAGGAGCCAGGGGGGACCAGTGCGAAAGCTGCGGGAAACTTCTGGAACCCACGGAGCTCAAGAACCCGCAATGCTCGACATGCGGTTCCACTCCCCATCTCAAGCAGACCACCCACCTCTACATCGACCTTCCGAAGCTCAAAAACAAGCTGGAGCCCTGGCTGGACAAAGCCAGCTCCCAGGGATTCTGGGCGAAAAACGCCGTCCAGATGACCCAGGCCTGGCTCAGGGACGGGCTCAAGCCCCGGGCGATAACCAGGGACCTTAAATGGGGGATCCCCGTTCCCAAGAAGGGTTTCGAGAACAAGGTATTCTATGTCTGGTTCGACGCCTGCATCGGCTACGTATCCATGACGGCGGGCCTCGGCGCCCAGCGGGGCTTCGACTGGAAATCCTGGTGGCAGAATCCCGAAGAAGTGGAGCTTTTCCAGTTCATCGGCAAGGACAATATTCCCTTCCACACGGTCATATTCCCTTCCAGTCAACTTGGAACGGGAAGGAACTGGACCATGCTCCACCATATGTCCAGCTCTGAGTACCTCAATTACGAGGCGGGGAAGTTCTCCAAGTCCAAAGGCATAGGAGTATTCGGCACGGATGTAATGGAAACGGGAATTCCCGCCGACGTCTGGAGATTCTACATTTTCTGGAACAGGCCAGAGACATCGGATTATACCTTCACCTGGGCGGACTTCTACGAAAAGGTCAATGGGGAGCTTATCGGTAACCTCGGCAACCTTGCCAACAGGACCCTGAGCTTCGTAGCGCGTTTTTATGGCGGGAAAATACCCCAAGCAAGGGCGGACAAGGCCTTCTGGAAAAAAGCCGGGGAGATCGAGTCCGCCGTCACCACCAGCCTCGAGCGGGCCGATCTGCGGGACGCGCTACGGGAAGCATTCCAGCTGTCGGATCTGGCCAACAAGCGTTTCCAGGACGCGGAGCCCTGGAAAACCCGAACCACCGATCCCGACAAGGCTGCATCCCTGCTCTCTGATCTTTGCTATGTCCTCAAGGATCTGGCGATAATGATCCAGCCTTTCATGCCCGAAGCGGCGAAAACACTGGCTTCCCAGCTGGGCTTCGAAATAGGCCGGGAGGGAATGGACTGGTCAGCGCTCGGCAAGCTTGAGGGGCTCAAGGACGTCCAAGGAACAGGGCTTTTATTCAAAAAGCTGGAAGAAGAGAATATCAGCCTGCTGAGGGAGCGGTATTCGGGTTCCCAGAAGGAAAGGGCCGAGCGGAACAAAACGGAATCCAAGCCCCGGGAGGGGAAAGCCCCTGCCGCGACTTCGTCGGAAACGGCGCCAGGGTTGCACGCGGTCAAAGCGTCGCAAGCGGTTCCAGTGCCGGAGGCAGCGAAAGTCCATGCGGAGAAGAAGGCTGAAGAACCGCGACCGGCGCCTTTCGCCGAATTGCCCCAGGAGGAACGATGCGCGCGCCTCGTAGCCCTGAAGGTAGCCAAGATAACCAAGATCGAGCGCCATCCCAAGGCTGACAAGCTCTACATAGAGACCCTGGACGACGGATCGGGTCAGGAGAGGGTCATCGTATCGGGGCTCGTGCCCTTTTATCGTGAGGAAGAATTGCTGGGCAAGCATATCGTGCTCGTAGACAATCTCAAACCGGCCAAGCTGCGGGGGGTAGAGTCCAGGGGCATGCTCCTGGCGGCATCCAAGAAGAGCGCCGACGGCGAAGGCAAAGAGTCCGTCGAGATTCTTCAAGCTTCCTGGGCCCAGCCTGGAACCCCGGTCAAGCCCGAGGGATTCGAAGATTTAGTCTCGCCGACGGAGCAGATCGATATCGATAGTTTCTTCTCAGTGCCAATGAGCGCGAAATCCGGTTTCGCCTACGTGGGTTCGGCGCGGCTCCTGGCGGCGGGCAAGGCCATCGGCCTGGAAAAGGTGGCCGACGGCGAAATTGGATGAGGGCAAGCGAAAAACCCAATTCCTCGGATCCGATGCCAAGACTTGGACTTGCCCGGTTCGAGCTAAATCTAGAAGCCGCCGATAAAAGCCGGAACCCCCGCTCCGAGGGAAGGCTCAGGAGCTTCATGCAAAGCACCTTCTGGGCCCGATTCAAGGTAAGCACAGGCTGGAAAGCCTACCTTTTCGATTTATACGACAGACCAGACAGCGACGATCCCCTGGTCGTCCTGGTCAGGCCTCTGGCGATCGGGTTGTCCTTCGCCTATATACCGCATGGCCCCGAGCTTCCAAAGCAGGGCAGCGACAAGCGCGCGTTCCTGGAAAGCCTTGCCAGGGCATTGCTCGCGAATCTGAAGGAAAGGATTCTTTTCGTCCGTTTCGACCTCGATTGGGAGCTGGAAAGCGAATGCGCCTTCGGGGAAATATTCTTCTCCGGGTCGCGGCTCAGAAAAGGAAGCGCCGTCCAGGTCCCCGATACCGTAGTCCTCGATCTCGGGCCCGATAAAATCCAGCTCCTGGAGGGGATGAAACCTAAGTGGCGATACAACATAAGGCTGGCGGAGAAAAGGGGCGTCCAGGTGGAGAGGATGGGCGCGCAAGGGCTGCCAGACTTCTACAGGCTCTATCGGGAAACCGCTTCCAGGGACCGCATCGCCATACATCCGTTAAGCTATTACGAGAAGCTTTTCTCCACGGCGGCCGGGGAGGAGTCGCTCCCCGGCGGAGATGCCAAGCCCGAGATCGCTCTCTGGGTCGCCAGCCATGAATCCCGGCCCCTTGCGGCAATTATTACCTTGTTCTTGGACAAGGGGGCAACCTACCTCTACGGGGCTTCTTCCGATGAAAAGCGCAACCTCATGCCCTCCTACGCCCTTCAGTGGGCGGCTATACAGGCCGCCAAGGATGCAGGCTGCGAAAGCTACGACTTCTTTGGAATTCCCCCCACGGGAGAGCCGGGGCATCCGATGGCAGGGCTCTATTTATTCAAAACGGGCTTCGGGGGAAGGGTGGTTCACCGGATCGGCGCTGTAGACTATCCCGCCAGGCCACTGCTCTTCGGGCTATTCAGCGCCGCGGAGCGCATAAGGCTGTTCTGGTATAAGAGAATACGAAAGATCCTCAGCCGTTCCCGTTCCTGATTTCGCCGAATATCAAGCCTTCGAAAATATAGAGTTCCGCTCCCGGATCCTTCCAGGCTCCCGGGGGCAGCCCAGCCTTGTAGCATACCTGGTCGAGGAAAGTATGCGTGTCCCAGCCATATTCGACCGCCACCTGCGGCAGAAGAACGCCAGACCTGCCCCGGAGGTAAATGTATATGCCGTGGCGCCCAACATGAAGTTCCTCCGGATCGGAAATCTTCAGCATAGGCCCTAAAATACTGATCTCGATGCTGACCGAAGTCAGCTCCTCCTCGCTCAGCGCTTCGAATCGAGGGTCTTCGAAGGCCGCCGCCTTCGCCATCCTGCTGACCGTTTCTGCAATGGGAAGGTCGCTGGCCATCCTGCCGATGCAGCCGCGGAGCCTGCCATGTACGTGAAGCGTCACGAAAGCTCCGAGCCGATAGGAAGGACCGGAATATTCCGGAAGGGCAGCGGGACGGAAACTGCTTTCTATGGATTTGCGGGCAATAGCCAAGAGCCCGTTTTTGTCTTCCTCGTCCAGGCGGAGCTCCATGATCTTACCTCGAAAACGCCACGGCTCCGTAGCCTACCACCGGGTCCCCGGGCTCGATGAAGGCGGCGGAGCTGCCCATCCCCAGGATTATCGCGTCCATGCCCGAGGAAAGGGAGCTTCTCAGGTAGGCGCTGATGATCTTCCCGCCGCAGAAGGAGGAGCTGTCTTCGGAAAACTCGCCCAGCGCCTCGGTATCCTTCTGCTCGATTGCCTCCAGGATGCCCGCGCTTTTTCCCAGGCAAGCGTCGGGATTCACGTCCACCGCCAGATTGCTCGTCAAGACGAAAAGAGTGGAGGCGATCCGATCGCCGAGGAGAAAGTGGAGGTTGGCCAGGAGGCTGTCAAGGGTTTTCGCTTCGCAGGAGCCGACGATAACGGGAAGGATCAAGGCCGAGGGATAGAGGCGAGTGGCGAAAACCAGCTGCATCTCGATCGAGTGTTCTTCGAAATGAGGTATATCGTTGGCCTGTATCTCGGTGCTGGAGTGTATCAGCTCCCGCACCAAGGCCCTGTCGACATGGAGTTCGCCGGACGGAAGGGCGAAGCTGTGGAGTTGGGGCAGAAAGATGCCCGGCTCGAAGTTGCGATGGGAGGGGCTCAGGATTATTATTGTTCCGATTTCCCTGGCGGACGCCGCTTTCCAAGCCCTGGCGGCGATGCTTCCCGAATACTCCAGGCTGCCGTGCGGGCTGATTATGGCGGAGCAGTGTCCGGGCGGCGCGTCCACCTTGTCCAGGAGGCTTATGATTCGATCGTCGAGCTCCTTGGCTGAGGCGGGATAGAATATTCCGGCCACCAAGGGCTCGCGCACCTGGCTCCCTTTATGGAGCCGGGGAGCTTCTTCCGCTTCGGTCATATTGTTAGTATAGAGTAATATTCGGTAATTTCAAGAATTTTTTCCGTGGAGGCCGGTCACATGAGGATATTGATCGTCGACGATGAAGCCAGGATGGCGGAATCGATCAAGGAATACTTTGAGCCGGAGGGGCTCGATTCGGATCTCGCCGCCAACGGGGAAGAAGCGAGGCGCATGCTGGAGGAAAAACCCTACGACGCCCTCGTCTCCGATCTGCGTATGCCCGGTATGGACGGAATGCAGCTTCTTCGCTGGGTAAAGGAAGAAGGGCCGGAGATCCCTGCGATCATGATATCGGCCCATGGCGATATACGCGACGCGGTGGAGGCGATGCGAGAGGGAGCCTACGATTATCTGGTGAAACCCTTCGACCCGGACGAGCTTTTGCTCAAGGTACGCAAGGCGGTTGAAAATCGCCGGCTTCGGCTGTCGGTGATCGCGGGAATGGCGGGTAAGGCCAAGGATGAGATGATAGGCGATAGCCCGGCGATGCGGGAGGTGGACAGGATCCTCGCCAAGGCATCGCCGTCGGGAGCGACAATTCTCATCACCGGCGAAAGCGGCACCGGAAAGGAAGTGGCCGCTAGGCTTTCCCATCGATACTCCCGGAGGGAAGGCCCGTTCGTCCCTATAAATATGGGAGCGTTTCCGGAACAGCTTTTGGAAAGCGAGCTTTTCGGGTACGAAAAGGGCGCCTTCACCGGCGCGGATAGCCGCAAGCAAGGTTTGTTCGAAAGCGCCCAGGGCGGCACGCTTTTCCTCGACGAGATCGCAGAGCTTCCCCTCCATCTCCAGGTTAAATTGCTCAGGGTAATTCAAGAGCGGAAGGTGCAGCGCCTCGGCTCACTCAAAGGGACGCCCATCGATTTAAGGCTTGTGGCGGCCACCAACCGGGATATGGAAAAGGAGGTCAGGGAAGGCAGGTTCAGGGAGGATCTCTACTACAGGATAAACGTGATCCGGGTCCAGATTCCCCCATTGAGGGACAGGCCGGGGGACATACCCCTCCTGGCCGGAGCCTTTCTGGCGAGAATAGCGGGCGCGATGGGGCGAAAAGCGGTAGAGCTCGGGGATGAGGCGATTCATTTTCTCATGCGCTATGAGTTCCCCGGCAACGTGCGGGAACTGGAGAACGCGATCGAGCGGGCTTGCATCCTGAGCGAAAGCGATACTCTCAGGGCGAGGGATTTCGAGTTTCTCAAAGGAGGCAGGGCCGGCCAGGGGGAAAGGGATTTTGCTGCTAAACCAGAGTCTCTGCCGAAAGGCGCGGCGAGTGTCCCGAGGAGTCTTGAGGAATTGGAAAAGGAGGCTATCACCGCGTCTCTGCAGAGGAATTCCTACCACAGGGAGAAAACTGCTGAGGAGCTAGGGATAACCAGAAGAACCCTGCTGAACAAGATAAAAGCCTATGGGCTGGAGCCAGGTGGGGAATGACCCGGAATGAATGACTGAATTTGCGCACTGGGGAATAGCGATCGATTAGGATAAGCGACCGATGGGAGTCGAACCCACGTCTCCAGCTTGGAAGGCTGGGGTAATAGCCGTTATACGACGGTCGCGATCGAGATGCCTCGCCTTCGGCAACGCGGATTCATGGGAAACCGTCGCGCCGCTTCGGCATAGGCCGAAGGGCGGGACAATTCCAGAAAATGGCCGTCGCGGCGCGACGGTCGTTCTGCGTCACCGGTGTTGAAATTCATACAATCATAGGGCAGCCTTAGTCAAGGCTGGCCGGGGGCTCCCGGGGTGAAATCTTCCCCGAAGCGCGGCTTCATGATTGACTTCAAGCCCTGGCGGGTTTATAAAATACTGTTAATAAAGAATACGCGTAGCCGATGGTGAGCGTTTCCATCCCAAACTCTAAAGTCGCAAGACAAGGATAGCGTTCGTATGGAACTACAGGTTCAGGAGCTTCTCGAAAGAATAAAATCCGAAGGCGTGGACAAGGCCAGGAAAGAAGCGCAGGCCATTCTGGATGAAGCAAAAACCAAGGCCGAATCGATCATCTCCTCGGCGGAAGCCAAGGCCGCGGAGCTCGATGCGGCAACCAGGCTCAAAATAGAAGCCCAGGAGAACGCTTCCCGGCTTGCTCTCGTGCAGGCCTCCAGGGACAGCATCCTGGCGCTGCGGGAGAAGGTCGAGCTTTTCATGAGAGAAGCGATAAAACGAAGCAGCGACGAACTTTTCAACAGTTCGTTCCTGGAGAAAATCCTGCCGGAAATTCTTGTTCAGATGGCTAAGGGTACGGATAAAGATCTATCCCTGCTCATTTCCGAAAAAAGCCTTAAAATCCTGGATTCGGCTTTATCCGCGAGACTCTCCGCCGAACTGGGCAAAAAGATACTCTTCAAGCCCTTTAATGGGGTGGATGCCGGCTTTTACCTTTCCGTTGAAGGAAGCTCTCTCCGCTACGATTTTTCCTCGGAAGCGGTGGCGGAAATCCTGGCTTCCAGGGTCAACGCCAGGCTCGGCGAATGCGTCAAAGCCGCCCTCCAGGAGGGAAGTGACTCGTGAGCCGCTACTGGTACCTGGCATCAAGCCTGCCGGGCCTTCTGTTCGGCGCTCCGCCGCCCTTGAGCAGCAAGGACTTCCTCGACACCTGCAAAAGGCTGATGAACCCCAAGGAGTATACGGAGACTGAGGCGGTCTCGCTTTTCCTCGAAGTATGGCAGAAAGGAGACAGTCCTGGTGTCCGCGCCGGTGTCTTGGCCGGCATTTCTCAGATACGCTCTGCCTTTCTGGAATCCTTTCTCGCCTGGGAGCGTGGCTTTAGGAACGAACTCTCCAGGCTTCGCGCCAGGGGAAGCGGTAAGAACGAGGATGCATACGTCAGGAGGGGCAGGCAAACCGATGAGGCGGTCAAAGCCGCTGCCGCCTGTTTTTTCGTCGAAGATCCCCTCAAGGCCGAGATAGCTATCGAAAAAGAGCGCTGGGCGGCCGCCGAGCGGCTTTCGGCCCTGAGCGGCTTCGATCTTGATTTCTTGATAGCCTATAGAATCAAACTAATGATAAACGAGCGTCTTCAAAGTCTTGCGGCCGAGGCGGGCAAGAACAACTACGGGCGCCTGTACGCAGAAATTTTCGGAGCGGCGGAGCTGAATGTCGCGGCCGAAACCTCGGGAGAAAGGGCATGAGCCAAAAGAGCGGCCGCGTCGTCGCGGTGAACGGGAACATGGTGTCCATCGGATTTCAGGGAAACGTAGCCATGAACGAAGTGGCTTATGTTCTCTCCAAGGGCAAAAAGCTGAAAAGCGAGATCATCAGGGTCAAGGGCAGCGAAGCCCAGGCCCAGGTCTATGAAATCACCAAGGGTATACGCATAGGCGATGAAGTAGAGTTCTCCGACGAAATGCTTTCGGTGGAGCTAGGCCCGGGCTTGCTCGGGCAGATCTACGACGGGCTGCAGAATCCCCTGCCTGAGATCGCCGAGCAGAAAGGCTTTTTCCTTGAATCAGGTGTCTATCTCAGGGCTCTTTCCCGGGAGAAACGCTGGAGTTTCACTCCCCAGGCTAAGCCGGGCGACCTCCTCAAGCGGGGCGACCATCTCGGCTCGGTGCCGGAGCTTCATTTTACCCATAAAATCATGCTGCCCTTCGATTTCTTCGGCGATTGGACCCTGGTGGACATAGTTCCGGCGGGCGAGTACGGTATCGAGGACGTCGTCGCCCACGTGCAGGACCAGCGCGGCGTAAAGCGCGAGGTGAGGATGATGTTCAGCTGGCCGGTCAAGCGCGCGGTAGACTGCTACGCGGAACGCTTGAAGCCCGAGCAGCCCATGGTCACCAAGAACCGGATCATCGATACCTTCTTCCCCGTGGCAAAGGGCGGCACCTACTGTATCCCCGGCCCCTTCGGCGCCGGCAAGACAGTATTGCAGCAGGTCACGAGCAGGAACGCCGACGTGGACATAGTCATCCTGGCGGCTTGCGGCGAAAGGGCGGGAGAGGTTGTGGAAACGCTCAAGGAATTCCCCCAGATAAGCGATCCCCGGACGGGTCGATCGCTCATGGAGCGGACAATTATCATCTGCAACACCTCCAGCATGCCCGTCGCTTCCCGCGAGGCTTCGGTATACACCGCGGTGACCATCGCCGAATATTACAGGCAGATGGGCTTGGACGTACTGCTCCTGGCCGATTCGACCAGCCGCTGGGCCCAGGCCATGCGCGAAATGTCCGGCCGCCTGGAGGAGATCCCCGGCGAGGAAGCATTCCCCGCCTATCTCGAATCGGTGATCGCGGCCTTCTACGAGAGGGCCGGCATCGTAAGGCTTTCGGATGGCTCCCACGGCTCGGTGACCATCGGCGGCACAGTCTCCCCCGCGGGCGGAAACTTCGAAGAGCCGGTCACCCAGGCCACGCTCAAGGTTGTCGGGGCCTTCCACGGACTTTCGAGGGAACGTTCGGACGCCCGCAAATACCCGGCTATCCACCCCCTGGATTCCTGGTCGAAATACCCAGGCATCATGCCAAAGGATGTGGTGGCCTACGCGCACCGCTTCCTCGAGAGGAGCTCCGAGGTAGAGGCCATGATGAAGGTTGTAGGGGAAGAGGGCACGAGCCTGGAAGACTACATCCTTTACCTGAAGGGAGAGTTCCTCGACGCTGTCTACCTCCAGCAGAACTCCTTCGACCCGGTGGACGCCTCGGTATCCCCGGCGAGACAAAAGTCCATGTTCCATCTGGTTCTGGAAATCCTGGGCGCCGAGCTCGCCTTGAGGGACAAGGACGATGCGCGGGGCTGGTTCTACGAACTGCGGCAGTCCTTCCTGGACCTCAACGGGGCGGCGGAAGGGAGCGAGCCCTATAAGTCCTCGCTAAGCGCCATCCGCGAAACCCTGGCCGCCAGAAATCCACGCTACGGATCCGAGGCTAAAAAAATGCTGCTCAGGCTGGAGTAAAGGATGAACAAGCTCTATTCCCATATCGAATCCATCGTCGGCAACGTCATTTCCGTCCGGGCGGAGCATGTGGCTTATGGCGAACTCGCGGAGGTGACCAGCCGCTACGGCGTGTCCCTCGCAGAGACGATACGCCTGGACAAGGAGCTCGTCTACCTACAGGTTTTCGCCGGAAGCCGGGGCATTTCCACGGGCGACGAAGTGCGCTTCCTGGGTCACCCTATGCAGGTCAGCTTCTCGGACAATCTCATGGGTAGGATTTTCGACGGAGCCGGAAGCCCCAGGGACGGTGGACCTGGGCTTACCGACAACCTCATCGCCATCGGGGGGCCCTCCGTCAATCCTTATAAGCGAATCATCCCCAGGGAGATGATCCGCACCGGCATTCCCATGATCGATCTCTTCAACACCCTGGTGAAAAGCCAGAAGCTCCCGATTTTTTCCGTTTCCGGCGAGCCATACAACCAGCTTTTGGCGAGGATAGCCATGCAAGCCGAAGTGGATCTGATAATCCTGGGCGGCATGGGACTCAAATACGACGATTATCTCTTTTTCAAGGACAGCCTCGAGGAAGGCGGCTCGCTGGCTAAGACCATCATGTTCGTCCATACCGCCGCAGACCCCGTGGTAGAGTGCCTCCAGGTGCCCGACCTGGCCTTAGCCGTGGCCGAACGCTTCGCCCTGAAGGGCCGCAACGTGCTGGTCCTCCTCACCGACATGACCAATTTCGCCGACGCGCTCAAGGAAATTTCCATCACACAGGAACAGGTTCCCTCCAACCGGGGCTATCCAGGCGATCTCTACTCACAGCTGGCCTCCCGCTACGAAAAGGCCGTGGATTTCGACGGCGCCGGTTCCATAACCACGTTGGCGGTGACCACGATGCCCGGCGACGACGTGACCCATCCCATCCCGGACAATACCGGCTACATCACCGAAGGCCAGTTCTACCTCCACGGCGGAAGGATCGAGCCCTTCGGCTCCCTGTCCAGGCTCAAGCAGTTGGTCAACGGCAAGACAAGGGAAGACCACAGGGCGATAATGGATGGCATGATCAAACTCTTTTCGTCCTATCGCGACACCTTGGAGAAGAAATCCATGGGATTCCAGATGTCCGCCTGGGATAAAAAGCTCTTGAAGTACGGCGAGCTCTTCGAGTCGAGGATGATGGATCTGTCCGTCAATATTTCCCTGGAAAAGGCGCTGGACGAGGGCTGGAAAATCCTGGCCACCTGCTTCGAACCCAGGGAAACGGGGCTTCGCAGCGAGCTTATCCAGAAGTTCTGGCCGAAGGCTGCGGCGCGCGGCGAATCCGCGTCAGCATAAGAAAGCGAGAGGGAAGCGGAGACTAGGGATGGCCAAGATAAAGCTTACGAAGAACGAACAAAAAAAGCTCAAAGATTCCCTCAAGATGTATACCCGCTATCTTCCCACGCTCCAGCTCAAGAAACAGCAGCTGCAAATGGAAATCAGGATCGTGGAAGCCAGGCTTGCCCAGCTCAAGGCGAGCATCGCGAGCCTCGAGGAGGAACTGGCTCCCTGGATAGCGGTTTTCGCCGAGGAAGATCAGTTCAGGGGAGGCGGGGGCAAGCCTCTCTTGCGGATAAAAACGCTAAAAAGCTCCGAGACCAATATAGCCGGAGTAGTCATACCTTGCTTCGAGGCGCTTGAATTCGAAGTCGAGGACTACGATCTCTATTCCCGCCCCCTTTGGCTCGACAAGGCTGTGGAGGCGCTGAAGCGGATCCTGTCGGTTAACGCGGAGCATAGCATAGTCCAAAGGGAAAAGGATCTGTTGACTAACGAACTCAGGATCACCACCCAGCGAGTCAACCTTTTCGAGAAAGTGAAAATTCCCCAGACAAGGGCAGCGATCAAGCGCATAGGCATATATCTGGGCGATCAGCAGACGGCCCAGGTCGTGCGAGGCAAGATGTCCAAGCGCAAGGTCGAGGAGCAGAAAGCATGATCGCTCCCATGAAAAAATTCGTCCTCGTCATTTTGGACAAGGAAAGATTCAAGGCTCCGCTACAGCTCAGGAAGCTCGGCGTAGCCCACGTGGAAAGATTCCAGGCCTCGGGCGAGGGCTGCGCCGCCCTGGAGGCCGAACTCAAGAAGGCAGCGGCGGCAAAATCCATCCTGATATCCAGCAAGGATAAAAATGCCGAGCCCCGTTCCCCGGGAACCGAGAACATCAAACTTCGCATAGACCAGGTGCTTAGCAGGCACTCGGAAATCCAGGCTCGAAAAGACAGGCTTGCGGTCCTGCGCAAGGAAGCGGAGCGAATAGCCTCCTGGGGGGATTTTGATCCCGGGTTGTTCGGAAGCTTAGAAGCTTCGGGATTAAAGCTCCGCCTTGCGGAGTGCGGCGCAGCCGCCGCCGACTTCGATGAAGCGATCGAATACGTAAGACTTCCGGCGCCGAAAAAAAAGCTTCGCCGCGCTGTTATCGGCGAAGCGGCGGTGCCCGAAGGCTGGGAAGAATTTCGCTTGCCTGAAAAAAGCCTCTCTGGGCTGAAAAAAGAGATAGTGTCGGGTGAAAGGGAGGTCGAAGGATTACAGGCCGAGCTCGCATCCAGAATGGCTGAAGTTCCGGAAATAGATAGGGAAATCAGAAGGCTTGAAGCCGCCCTGGCCATCGAGCGGCTTAGTTCAGGCATGCCTTCTCAGGAAAGCCTATGCTATTTCTCGGGATTCGTCCCCGCTTCGGAAGCCGACATCCTAAAAGCCGAGGCCTCAGCCAAGGGCTGGGCTCTCTTGCTGGACGAGCCGTCGGCGGAGGAGCTTCCGCCCACGAAAATCGAGAATCCGCCGGCGATACGCATCATCCAGCCGGTTTTCGACTTTCTCGGAACGGTGCCGGGTTATAGGGAATACGATATCTCGCCTTCGTTTCTCATTTTCTTCTCCCTCTTTTTCGCCATGATTTTCGGCGACGGAGGCTATGGCTTTCTCATGTTCGCCGGAGCCGTCCTGGCCGCCTTGTCGGCTCGCCGCAAGGGGAAGAGGATCCCGGAGTTCACAAGACTTCTTTTTGTCCTCTCCGGATCGACCATGATTTGGGGCTTGCTTACCGGCAGCTGGTTCGCCCTGCCGACGGATAGCCTTCCAGGCTTCCTGAAGATGGGGATGATCCCGGCCTTCGCCGCCGACAATCCCGAGTCCGGCACTAACATCAAGATTTTTTGCTTTGTCGTCGGGGCTCTGCAGCTGAGTATCGCCCATATCAAGAACATCAAGAGGGACTTCCCCAATCCCAAGTTCATCGCCCAGCTCGGCTCCCTCGCCCTGGTGATAGGCATGTTCAACGCGGTCTTGAACCTTGTGGTCGACGCTTCGCGGTTCCCCCTTACCGGCCCGGCCCTCGGACTTATCGGGGGAGGTTTCCTCGCCGTCCTTTCCTTCGGAGCATGGAACGGAAAATTCCTATCGAGCCTCCTGGAGGGGTTAAAAGGGATTATCCCGACCTTCCTGGGCACGGTGAGCGTATTCGCCGACATTGTGTCCTATATCCGCCTCTGGGCTGTTTCGCTGGCCGGCGTCGCGATATCGCAGACGGTCAACGGCATGGTGGCCAATCTCGTCGGAGGCCCAGCGGGCAGAATCGTTGCATTCGCGGTCGGCCTCGTCGCCGCCCTCGGCCTGGTCCTCGCCGGCCATGGGCTCAATTTTCTCATGACAGTCCTCTCCGTGCTGGTGCACGGGGTGCGGCTCAATATGCTGGAGTTTTCCAGTCACCTCGGGATGGAGTGGTCGGGCTACGCCTACGACCCCTTACGGGAAATTCCCGGAGAAACTGATACACAGGAGTGAGAGTATGAACTTTGCCATGATCGGCGCGGCCTGCGCCCTGGGATTCTCCGCGACGGGTTCCGCGGTCGGCGCCGGCATCGCTGGCCAGGCGGCTATCGGCGCCTGGAAGCATTCCTACATGACCAACAAGCCCGCTTCCTTTCTCTTAGTCGCGTTCGCCGGGGCTCCCCTTACCCAGACCATCTATGGCTTCATCCTCATGAGCAGGATGATGGCCTCGACGGTGGATCCTTTTTTCGTACTCGCGGCGGGGATCGCCGGCGGCCTCGCGATAGGCATGTCGGCCTATGCCCAAGGCCAGGCGGCTGCCGCCGGGTGCGACGCCTTCACCGAGACGGGCAAGGGCTATTCTAACTACCTAATCGTTGTTGGACTCTGCGAAACCATAGCCCTCTTCGTGCTCGCCTTCATATTCGGCGCCGTCTGACCAAAGACGGGCCTCGATACTATAATCGGGCGCAGATGAGCCTTGAACGGCGCAGCGTCAAGGTCGGTTCCCTCTTCATGGGGGGGGATTGGCCTGTTTCCATCCAAACCATGTGGAAATCGCCCCTGCCTTCGCTCGAATCGGGGGAGGAAGAGACGCTTCAGCCGCTGATAGACGAAATTCGCACGCTCGAATCAATCGGCTGCCAGCTGCTCCGCTTCGCAGTGCCCGACGAAGCCCAGGCCAGGTCCCTCGGGATTCTTTCCCGGCATAGCCCCATTCCCCTGGTGGCCGATATCCATTTCGACTGGCGCCTCGCCCTCCTATGCATGGATTATCCTATCGCCAAGATACGGATAAATCCTGGCAATATTGGCGCGCGCTGGAAGGTCAAGGAAGTGGCGGACAAGGCGAAGGCGCAGGGAGTGGCCCTGCGCATAGGAGTCAACGCGGGCTCTCTGCCTGAGGATTTGAGGGACGCGGAGGATGTAGCCGACGCCTGCGTAAGGGCGGCGGAACGGGAGATCGGTTATTTCGAGGAACTTGGCTTCTCGGATCTCGTCGTCTCCATGAAACTTAACGATCCGGCGGAGGTGGAGCGGGCCAACAGGATTTTTGCCGCGAAATATCCCCAGCCCCTCCATCTCGGCGTAACCGAAGCCGGCCCATTGATCAGCGGGATCGTTCGCAATACCGCCGCCCTAGTGCCCCTGCTCAAGGATCATATAGGCGCGACACTCAGGGTATCTCTCTCAGATACGATGGAAGCCGAGGTCCTGGCCGCGAGGGAAATTCTGGCTTGCGCCGGTGCCGGCGCCCCGGGCGTGAGAATTGTATCCTGCCCCCGCTGCGGCAGGGCTTCCTTCGATACGCACGCCTTCTTGAAACGTTGGAGCGACAGGCTTTACGCCATCGACCTTCCGCTGGAAATCGCCGTCATGGGCTGCGTGGTCAATGGTCCGGGGGAGGCGAGACGGGCGGATTTGGGGATAACCGGAGCGGGGGAGTCGGTGCTGATATTTCGCAAGGGCGTTATTGTCGCAAGGGAAAAAATCCACCTGGCGGATAGGGTTTTCGAAGAAGCCTTAAACGAGTTGATCGACGAGGAAGAGTCGAAACGATAGGCTGATTTCCCTTCTATCGACTTTCTGCCCGCTTACGCTGAGGGCTCATCCTTGATTTTGCAGATGATCGAGCTGATCAGTTCCTTTATGAATGGATCTACGATCGAATATACCCTTCTAGTCTTGTGAACCTCTGAAGAAACGATTCCAGTCTTTTTGAGTATGGCCAGATGCTGGCTGATAACAGGCTGGGGCTGGTTGAGGCAGCGCCAGAGGTCCCCGACACAGGGGACATCCTGGTGTTCAATAAGGCATAGAATCTTCAGGCGAACGGGGTGCCCGACGGCTTTGAACTTGGCTGAAAAGGGTTCCAAAAGCTCCTCTCTGCATGCCGAAGTAACAACGTCCTTCATGTCGTCCATAGTATCCCTACTTATTTTAGTTTTCAACACAAACTATGTCGTATATGCAAAATATATGCAAGCTAATATCCCCCATATTTAGCCTTCGACGTCGAAGATTTGCCCGCCGCGCGGTTCAGTCTCGAGGAAGCCAGACCTTGGGTTGTGGAGGGGGAGGGGGGCGAAGGCTGGGAATCGTGGGCTTGCCGCATGTTTCGGCCCGGGGAGAGGAGGGTCGAGAGCTCTTTCGAAGTCTCGTCGGAAAGGGCGGGGCCCGAGCCGGGGAGAGTGGCCTCAAAGAGGACGCTCACGTTAGGCCAGGCACGAACGGGGCCTCCGGAGTCCGAGAGAAAGAGGACTACTTTAGTGGCATTTAAGTTTTTCGTGCACAAAAGCTGGGACGCGATCGCCTCCCAATGCAGGGGAAAGTCCATGCCGCGGATTATCAGAAGCTCCGGCCTCAGCTCCGGAAGGTTGTCAGCCAGTTTTACCGGATCCCGATAGCGGACTACGCTGTACTTATGGAGCCTGGATCGATGGGCGACGCTCCGGTAGAAAGCGTCGTCCTCGGATAAGATAACCGCAAACATTCTCTGTTCGAGCCTCGCTGATGGAATAAAATGGATACGAAGATTATACTCAGGAAACGGCGGTCGAATACTCCGCTCGCCTTCAGGCTAATGGTCTAGGAAAGAATACGATGGACGGAAGAGAACCGCAAGTACTTACAGAGCTATTGCAGCGACATGATGCGTATAAGGCCCTCGAGCGGCAAGTTCTGGCAGGCCGGTACCCTATCGAGCTGCAGGAAGCCGAGCCTGCTTTCCTGGCCCTTGCTGCGGCCCGCCTGGCGAAGAAGATCAAGGCCTCCCTGCTCATCGTTACGCCCAGCGACCGCGAAGCCGAAGACTTCAGCCAGGATCTCGAGTTCTTCGGGCTTCGCTCCAGGCTCCTGCCATGGTGGAAAACCGCCGCGTATAGACCGGCCGCCATTCGGTCCAAAACCTTCGGCGACCGCGCATCCGTGTTGGCCGAGCTTGCCCTGAAAGGACAGTCGATCCTGGTGGCCAGCCATCGAGCCTTGTGCAATCCGGTTCCTCCCAAGGAATATTTCGCTTCCAAACTTCGGCTCCTGAAAAGAGGTTCCACCGCAGACCCGGGAGAAATTGTCGACCTTCTGGCGAAGTATGGGTATCTCAGGGTGCCCCGGGTGGCTCTGCCGGGGGAATTCGCCCAGAGGGGCGAAGTGCTCGATCTCTTTATGCCCGGAGACGAAAAAGCCTTGCGCATCCATCTGGATTACGACGAGATCGCGAGGATCACCAGTTTCGACGTTGAAACCCAGTCCGGACTCCAGGATAGGGGGGAGTGCCTCATCCGGCCTTTGAAGGAAATCATCTGGGAACCTTCCATGGTCGCCGCTTTGTCGGAAAAAGCCGAAACGCTTCCCGGCTGCCCTGGCCGCATGGAGAGGGTATCCCAAGCCCTCGCGCTTGAGGGCGAGTACCAAGGCGAGGAAGCGTGGTACGGTCTTGCGTTCGACCGTATGCATTCGGTCCTCGATTACATGGATGAGGCGACTATAGTCCTCGCTCTCAACCGCGAAAGGCTGGATGCCCAGGATGAATCACTGCGCAAGGAATACGCGGGGATGTACAGGTCCGCCTTGCGGGATGCGCCAGTCCCCCCGCCCGAGCGATCCTGTCTTTCCTTCTCGGCTATAAGAGAGGCGGCGCCTAGGCTCGTCAGCAGTTTCGCCCTCAAGGACAGCCAGCAGTCGGAACGTCTGCACATGGGATCGGAGCCGCCAAGGTCTTTCTTCGGCAACCTGCGCTATTTCAAGGAAGAGCTGGCCAACTTCGACGCCTTGGGTTTCCGGACCTGCATAGTAGCCTCATCGGAGGTCCAGGCCGAACGAATAAACAGCCTTTTGCCCGAATCGGGGGTAGAGATTTTCACGGGCTACCTTTCCGCCGGTTTTTCCTTGCCCGGGATAAAGCTCAGGGTAGTGCAGGAAGGAGAGATATTCGGGCGGAGAAAGAGGATACCCAAGAGTCTAGGCCAGGCCCGCAGTTCGGTGATCGACAGTTTCGTCGAGCTTTCGCCCGGCGATTACGTCGTGCATATAAATTACGGAATCGGGCGTTTCGCCAGCATAGAACGCATGAAGGTCCTGGGCAACGAAAGGGACTACATAAAAATCGAATATGCCGACGCCGAGACCGTCTTCGTTCCCATAGAGCAGGCCAACCTGGTCCAGCGCTATATCGGAAACGAAGGCGAATCCCCTAGGTTGGACAAGTTGGGCTCCAAATCCTGGGAGAGCCGGAAGTCCAAGGTTCGGAAATCGGTAGAAGCCCTGGCCGAGCGGCTTATTCGCATTTACGCAAGGCGCAAGACGGCGAAGGGTTTCGCGTTTCCGCCGGATGGGGAGTGGCAAGCCGAATTCGAAGCTTCCTTTCCGCACCAGGAGACTCCGGACCAACTCCGCTGCGTGGAGGAGATAAAGCGCGACATGGAGCAGCCGCGGCCCATGGACAGGCTTGTATGCGGGGACGTGGGCTACGGCAAGACCGAGGTAGCCCTGCGCGCCTGCTTCAAGGCAATGGCCTCGGGCAAGCAGGTGGCCTTCCTGGCCCCGACCACAATTCTGGCTGAGCAGCACTTCGAAAACTTCGAGGAACGACTGAGAGACTATCCGATAAAAGCCGAAATGCTTTCCAGGTTGGTTGAAAAGAAAAAGCAGCGGAAGATCCTGTCTGAGCTGGCGACGGGCGGCATTGACATGGTGATTGGCACCCATAGGATTTTGCAGAAGGATGTCCGGTTCAAGGATCTCGGCCTTCTGGTCATCGACGAGGAACAGCGCTTCGGGGTCAAGGACAAGGAACGGCTCAAGGAGATGAAGGCGGGGATAGACTGCCTCACTCTCACCGCCACGCCCATTCCCCGTACCCTTCACATGTCCATGCTGAAGATACGGGACATGTCCATACTACAGACAGCCCCTGAACAGCGCCAGCCGATACAGACCTACGTGGAGGAGTTCAATCCCGATGTCGTCGCCAGGGCCATCCATAACGAGCTTGAGCGGGGCGGGCAGATTTTCTACCTTCATAACCGCATAGAAAGCCTTCCGGAGGTTGAAAGCTTTCTGCGGGACCTGGTTCCGGAGGTTCTCACCGAGACTGCCCACGGGCAGATGAATCCCGGAGAACTCGAAGACATCATGCACCGCTTTATTCATGGAGCGTTCCACGTCCTCATATCCACCACGATCATCGAAAACGGGATCGACATCCCGAACGTCAATACGATAATCATAGATCGGGCCGATTTTTATGGCATTTCCCAGCTTTACCAGCTGCGTGGGAGGGTGGGACGTTCCGACCGTCAGGCTTACGCCTACCTTCTCTATCCAGACCGCCGGGTCTTGAGCGAAATCGCCATGAAGAGGCTTCAAATCATCTCTGACTTCACCGAACTAGGCTCCGGCTTCAAGATAGCCATGAAGGACCTGGAGGTGCGGGGCGCCGGCAACCTCCTCGGCAGGGAACAGTCGGGAGACATCTACGCCGTGGGCTTCGATCTTTACCTCAAGCTGCTGGACGACGCAGTGAGCGCTCTCTCGGGGACGGAAGCCCAGGAGGAGGAGCCGTACCTCGAGTTGGAATATACCGGCTATATTCCGGACGATTACATTTCCATGCCGATGATAAAGATGGAAGTCTACAAAAAGATAGCGTCCATCTACAGGCAGGAAGAGCTGGATGGCCTGCAGGTCGAGCTGGAAGGGCGTTTCGGACCTCTCCCGGACGAACTCCTCTCCCTCCTTTCCCTGGCGGAAATACGGATTCTCTGCAGAAGGCTTTCGGTTTCCACCCTCAAGGAAAGGGCGGGGACGGTTACCGTGGAGTTCTCGAAGGTTTCGAAAATCTCGGTGGAAAGACTGCTGCGATTGATCAGGGAATCCAACGGACTGGTGCGCCTGGACCCGAAAAGAGCCAACGCCATCGTGTTGCACACAAAGGCTATCGGGCTGCGGGAGAAGAGCGAATTCATACGGGAGCGCCTGGCTTCCTTGACCTGAATCCCTGCCGATCCCCTGCCCGTGCATAGCCTTACAGGCCGTTAACCTAGCGGCTATTTTTGGGCCGCATTCCCGCCTTCCTGCCGATAATGAATATCGCCGGCACCTTGCCGGGAGCGGGCAAGCCCGATTTACGCCACTTGGCGGCGGACGCGCTGAGGATCCGCTCTTCCGCTCCGCAGAGATCCGAGGCTACGCAGAGCCACAGGCTATCCGGCAAAAGCTCGAGCAAATCATCAAAAAGCGCTTTATTCCTGTAGGGCGTCTCGATGAAGACTCTCGTCATTCCGTCCTTGAGTGCGGTGGCGGCCATCCGGGTGACATAAGCCCTGCGCTCATCTCCGTTCTGTGGAAGATACCCTAAAAAGGAAAAACGCTGGGCGTCCAGTCCGGAAGCCACCAAGCCCAAAAGTATGGAGGATGGGCCGGACACCGGTACGACATCGATATTCTTTTCCCTCGCATAGGCTACCAAGGCCGCGCCCGGATCGGCGATGCATGGCATACCGGCCTCGGATAAGAAACCGCAATCCGCGCCTCGCTCGGCATCCTCGAGCAAGAACGGCAGCATGGATTCTCCGCTATGCTCGTCCAGGACATTAAGCCTGAGGTTTTTCATTGCCTGGGCATCCTTGAATCGAGACAAAAGGCGCAGAGCGCTTCGTTCAGATTCTACGATGAAGGATTCAAGGGATGAGTATAGACCTATAGCCTTGGCCGGCAGCTGAAGGGCAAGCTCGGCAGGATCCCATGCCGCGGGGGAATAGGCGCTTAAAGGGGCCGGAAGGAGAAACAGGCGGCCTCTCAAAGGAATAGCCTCGCGAAAACATCCTCAAGCAGTGCGGTGAATGGCCTGGAATCGAAAAGTTCCATTTCTTCGAAGGCTTTCCTGTAGTCGGCCACAAAACCTCGGATTTCCCTGCGGGGAGTCGAAGTCTTTCTGCCCGATATTGACATTTCCTTATCCTTAAACCTGAAAGCCTTCTCTCCCGAAAAGACCAAGCGAAAATCCTCCACCTTGTCCCTGGATATATTCGCCATGCAGACGAACATGGCCGAATCGGAAGAGGGATATAGGGAAGCGCCCAGCTTTCGATAGTACACGAAATCATAACTATAGAGGGGGATCCTGATCCGGCTTAAGAGGCTTGCCTTCGGAATCAGCGGTCTGTAATCCTCGCCGCAGAGGTGACTCACGCTCGCCCAGCGAGTGCCCGAGGCTGAACGAAATTCAATCTGGGCTTCCATGCAGGAGAGAAAAGGCCAAAGATCGAGGAAGCGGCTCGCGCAGCAGAGATTGCCGCCGATTGTGGCGATATTGCGCAAACCGCGGTTACCTATCGCCCTGATTACGGCGCCGAGGGGCTCGGGAAGGCTCGCGGGGGCAAGGCTGAGAATGCCCGTGAAGGTTGTGCAGGCTCCCATTTCCAGAAACTGCTCTGTCCGCACTGTTTTTCGCAGTTCCTGGACTTTCGCTATGGAGGCGACTTGCTCGGGAAGGTCGATGGTTCTCGAAGCTTGGGAACCGACTATGGCGCTGCCGCCTGCGATGAGGAGAATATCGGGGTTTTTGCGGAGCAGTTCGAGAATTTCGGCTACATCTTGTGGAAAGAACACTTCGCTAAGCTTCACGACTGAATTTCCTCTTGTTCCGAAGCTCCGCCGCGAGCTTTACCGCCTTGATCAGGCCTATTGGATCGCTGCACGGACAAGATACCATATCCAGGGATTCCAGGATATCTTCGTCGCCGGGGAGAGGAATCCGGGATAGTAAATCGAAAATCGCCATGATTTTCGCCGTTCGGCAAAATGGGCAAGGCTGGGTGCCCGTAGCCTGAAAGGCCTTATCTATGTCTTTAGCTTCGGGATTTTTGACGATAGCTTCGAAGGTGAGAATAGTCGCTGCCCTTGCCTTGAAGGCAGGGACCAGGCAGGAGTGCACGATGCGGCCATCCATGAAGATCAGGCACTTGCCGCAGCGTCCTTGTAGACAGTCAGAATTAAGGCTTGAAAGCTTGAGCTCATTTCTCAGCACGTCTACCAGACGGTCGCCGCTTCTGGACTTTAAATGTCTTTGAACGCCGTTGACAGTGACATCGATTATCATGATCCCTCCAAGAGCCTCAGGATTTCTCCGCCCTTGAGGGGCAGCTGGCGCGGGTCAAGCCCAAGAGCCTGGGTGAGGGCGCTATAAAACGCCGCGGGAATTGTGATAAAAGGAAGTTCGCCAATGCCCCTAGCCGTTCCGTTCCGCTCGGGTTCTATAAACCGTATGTCGATAGCGGGGAGATCTTTCATTCTGAGGCTGGTATCGGCCAGGTAATCCTTTCTTCCTGCCGTGGCTGGATCGAAATCGTTAGCCGTGCAGAGGGCGAGGGCGCTCAAGACCGAAGCCCTGAGAGAAGCGAGGGCTGTCGGCGTTGAGACAATTCTTCCGGCGTCGATGACCATCCAGACCGCCAAGGGGATCGGCTTGCCCGTCAGCGCGTCGATCTCGACTTCCACGGCCGTGCCGCACCATGATGCCGAATCGAGTAGCTGGGCTCCAGGATGCAGATTCTCGGGCTCTGGCGCTACGCTAAGCGCCCTCGTTCTTGCCCTGGCGCTCAGAGGCAGACTCTCCCTGAATCGTTTTTTTTGAATGCTTCGGCAGGTTCTTTCTATCAGATGATTTATGATCGTAGAGCCCCTTGATAGGGTCATCGGGCCTGAGGGGAGGCTGTGGACTTTTTCAGGCAGCATAAAGCGTATGCGTTCTTCCTGGATCGAAAGTATTTCCGCGGCGGTCTTGCGCAACATGGTCTTGAGCGCCTCCGAGCCGGTGGATGCCTGGGTCTTTATGAGAAGATCAAGATCCCTTCCCAGGGTCGCTTCAACGGAGTATACATTCATGCCTGATTGTTCGGAGAAGCTGCGGCCGGTCTGATATCCCAGGGTGAGGGCGATTCCTCGAACGATACCTTCCCTGCATCCGGGATCTCTTTTTTTTACCAGCTCGTAGCTGGCGTATTTCCTTGGATAATCGGAAATAAGCTGCAGCTCCCTATGAATTCTGTCCAGGGGTATGTCGGCGCTCAAGCCCGGGGAGCCGAAGATGGATTGGCCTTTCCTTAGAATATTGAGAGCCTTGATTTCAGCCGGGTGTTTTGAATATCGTTGCGCGAGGTTGTTCATATGGGCTTCGATCGCGAAAAAGGCATGGGTGGCCCCGACGCTGCCCATGGCTCCCAGGGGGATGGTATTGCTACGGATGGCGTATGCTTCGATGCGTATGGCCGGGCAGGAGTAAATGCCTGTGATGGCTGATACAGCCTGGTAGACAAGCTCGGCGGCCAGTGGATTATAGGCGCCGATATTTATCAGGATAACTATATCCAAGGCTAGCAAGCGTCCTTGATCGTCGCTTCCCGACCTGATGCTGACCGCGCTTCGGGCTTGTTTGGTGGTATGGAGGAAATCCTCTTCCCGAGTGTAGAGAATTCGAACAGGTTTGCCGCTTATCTTGGAGGCGAGGGCGGCCTGAGCGGCGACGATGGTTGGGTACCAAAGCCTGCCGTCAAGAGTCCGGCCCAATTCCGTCGGGTGCACGACTATATCGGCCTCGGAGAGCGAAAAAGCCCCCGCCAGCCGTCGGCGGAGATCGTCTGGCCATTGGGTGGCGCAATGCACCGATAGCGAAGTCTTGTCCCAGGAAGCCAGGGCTCCCATCGGTTCGCTGTAATGATGGTCGAAAATTCCGTTTCTGTAGACTTCCTTCAATTCGGTCGAAGAAGCGGCAAACATTTTTTCCAGGTCCCCATGCTCGGCGCTGTAATGAAATGCGATTTGGGACGAAGAAAAGCTCTCCCATTCCTGCTCGGGTTCCTCTTCTTCGCACTCCACCCCAATAGAAGCGGCCAGTTCGTCGCAGGTGCCGGGATCAGGCCCGAGGATGAGGCCCAAAGCTTCTCCGCGGTAGGAAATCCGCTCCGCAGCCAATATGGGGATCCCGTCCTTGAAAAAAGATCGAAGGGAATGCTTGGCAAGGTCCTCCTGCAGGATAGTGGAAAAACCCCTGGGCAAGGCGTCGATTTTAAGCTTCGCGTTTTTCCCGCGAGGGAAGGGAGAGCGTATAGTCGAAGCGTAGAGCATGCCCGGCGGCTGAAGATCGCAGAGCAGCGGCAGGGTTTCCAAATACTCAGCGGGATTCGTGCTGTTCCTCCTTGACGGCCTCGAGCACTTCGAAAGAAAGATCGAAGGAGATAGGCGAATCGTTCATCTCAAGCCGCACCTTAGCCCGCTTTTTCCTTCTGTCCACCTTGACGATCCTTCCCTCCATTCCCATCATGGGACCTTGGATGACCTTGATCCGGTTGTTCTCGTCGAAGGAAACCAGGGAACTGCCGATTTCGCCGCCGAAGGCCACGAGCTGCTTGATTATGGCCGCGTCGCGATCTCCCAGGGGTTTTATGCTGTCCGTCCCCGGCAGCACCCGTATGAAGTATTTCGTTTTACGCAGGTTGCCCAGCAGCTCCGGAGAAATTTTATCCTCGGGGTATTGAAAGAATAGATAACCAGGGAAGAGACAGCTGATAATCGTGGCGG
Organism: uncultured Treponema sp.; assembly: GCA_964453055.1. GTDB lineage: Bacteria > Spirochaetota > Spirochaetia > Treponematales > Rectinemataceae > UBA2256. The sequence continues at coordinate 29,363 of CAYVOD010000002.1, forward strand.
GCTTGCCTTTTTTCCTGGTCCTTATGGTTTTTTTGATATTGTATAGAGCCTGGTCCGGTCTCTGCTTTGAGAAAAACTCGATATAGGCATCTTCCCGGCCCGACACTACCTGGATAGCGAAAAAACTCATCTATAATCCCGCCTGGGTTCTGTTGAATGAATGTCTATTGTAAGACCTCGATAGGCCATTTGGCAACCGATGGGAAGGGCGAGAGACGATTGACGTTTTCCCGAAGGCCGGGCTTCTGCCCTCAACCAGGCTTCTGCATGCTATCGACAGCTCGTCATGCAGCTATTATGATCACTCCATGGCCTACAATTCCGCCGAGGACGACAGGACCGAGAGAATAAAATACCTGGAAAAGGCTATCAAAACCCACCAGAATCTCTATTACAACGAACTGCCCGAATTGAGCGACGAGGCGTTCGACGCGCTCTGGGCCGAGCTGGAGGATCTGGATCCCGACAATCCCCTTTTGGGAAAGGTCGGCGAAGACCTGGCCGATGGCTGGCCTAAGGCCAGGCACGTGATGCCCATGGGCAGTCAGTCCAAAGCCAGCGACCCGGAGAGTTTCAGGATTTGGGCCGAAAAGGCGGGACTCTCAGCCTACGTCGTTCAGCATAAGTTGGATGGTGCGAGCATCGAGCTTCAATACCAGGACGGGGCGTTCGAACGGGCGGTCACAAGGGGGGACGGGACAATCGGCGACGATATCAGCCCTAACGCCCGCCGTATGCGGGGGGTTCCCTTCAGGCTTCCTGAGTCTTTTTCAGGCGCGGTCAGGGGCGAAGTGCTCATGCCCAGGGAAACTCACGCGCGAAAGTATTCCGACAAGGCCAACTGCAGGAACGCTGCCAACGGCCTCATGAAGCGGAAAGACGGCATCGGCAGCGAGGACCTCGTAGTTATCTGCTACGATGCTCTTGGCGGCTTGGGGGAAGCCGAGTTTTTTTCGTCCCCCACCGAAAAGGGGCAGGAAGAGAGGCAGGCTTCACCCTTCGGCGACGAGCTCGAAAAGATCGCCTGGCTTTCTCGTATGGGATTTTTTACCGTCGAAACGAAATTCCTCCTCAGCGTCGAGGCGGTGATCGACTATAGGGCTCAGGTGATGGCCTCGCGGCAGGAACTTGAGTACGATATCGACGGCTTGGTGGTCAAGGACAAGTTCATCGACGCTAAGGACGCGGCGAAAACGCGTCCGGAAAGACAAATCGCCTTTAAATTCAACCTGGAAGAGGCTGTGACCGGGCTGGTAGCCGTCGAATGGAGCGAAACGGGAGCCTCCTACACCCCGATAGGCATCGTCGAGCCAGTAAGGCTTGCCGGCACAACCGTCCAAAGGGCCAATCTGAACAATCCCGGCATGATTCGGAAAATGGGGCTGAAAATAGGGTCCAAGGTGGTGGTGACGAAACGGGGCGAAATAATACCGAAGATAGAATCGCTGGTGGAAAATCCTCCCGGCGCTAAGGAGATATCTCAGCCCGAGATTTGCGAAACTTGCGGAAGCAAGCTCGTGGACGAGGATACGAGGCTCTACTGCCCCAACGAACTATGCCCAAAAAAAGAACTCCACAGGCTTGAAAAATGGATCGGCGTCCTGGATATCCGCGACTTCGGGCCGGCTCTCGTCGCGAGGCTTCACGAATCGGGAGTTCTTAAAACCATAGCGGACCTCTACTCCCTAAGCCTCGAGCAACTGGAGGCCATCGAAAGAATGGGCAGGAAATCCGCCCAGAAGGTACTCAAGAACCTCCACGCCTCCAAGGAGATCAGCCTTCAGGAGTTCATCGCCGGCTTCGACCTGGAGGGTGTCGGGCTCCTGGTGGCGGATAAAATCGTGTCCGCCGGCTACGACAGCCTCGAAGCCCTGCTTTCCGCGGAAAAGGCCGCCCTCGCGCGGATTCCCGGCATCGCCGAAACCATGGCCGAAAACATCTGGAACTCCCTTCGGGCAGTAGAAGACCAAATGAGAACCCTGACGAGAGGCGGCGCCATACGCATAAAGGCCCCGACCCCGCGCTCGGGCGGCGATGCAGGCCCTGTCAGGGGAAGAAGTTTCTGCTTTACCGGCGAGCTTTCGAGCATGAAGAGGCAGGAAGCTGAGAAGATGCTGCGGGATCTCGGAGGAAGCGCGAAAAGCTCTGTGACCAAGAACCTCGATTTCCTGGTCACCAACGAACCGGAGTCCGGTTCGGCGAAAAACCAGAAAGCGAGGGCGCTCGGCGTGAAAATCTTAGATGAGGAAACTTTTCTCGCCCTGCTGCGCCAGGCCCTCCAAAAGCAGGGAGCTTGAAGCGCCGGCGGATTGCGGGATAGTATCCAGCACAGCGATGGTCAAGGAAAGGTTTATTCAATCATGACAGATATCAAGAGGCTGTGGAAAGAAGCGGCGTACAGGGCTCTGACGAGCCTTTCGGCTTCCCTGGGGATAGAGGGAGTAGGCGATATCGAATCCCTGGTGGCCGAATATCCTCCCAAGCCCGAACTGGGCGACATCGGCTTCCCCATGTTCGGCTACTCGAAGCTGTTCAAGAAGAGCCCGGCGGCTATAGCCGCCGAGATGGAAAACCTGCTGGCCGCCCAGGGCGAGGATCTATTGCGCTACGGAAGGCCCAAGGCTGTCGGCCCCTATCTCAACATCTTCCTGGACAGGGTTTCCATCATATCCGATATCCTCGCCCGGGGGACAAAAAGCGGCTGGAACGCCTATTTGCCTCTCGAAGGCGAGCGGGTCATGGTGGAATTCTCCTGTCCCAACACCAACAAGCCGCTGCACTTGGGACATCTCCGCAACAACGTGCTGGGCGAATCCCTGTCGAGAATCCTCAAGGCCGCGGGAGCGGAGCTCCGGAAAGTCAATCTCATTAACGACCGGGGAATCCATATCTGCAAATCCATGCTCGCCTACCAGGTCTACGGGGGAGGGCGCAGCCCCGAGGATGAGGGCCTCAAGAGCGATCATTTCGTGGGCAAATATTACGTGCTCTTCAACCAGCTCAAGAAAGAAGACCCCCAGGCGGAGGAAAAGGCCCAGGAACTGCTGAGGCGCTGGGAAGCCGGCGACTCGGAGATCCTCGGCCTGTGGAAGAAAATGAACGCCTGGGCGGTGGGAGGCATCAAGGCTACCTACCGGCGGCAGGGGGTCGGCTTCGACGATTACTACTTCGAAAGCCTCACCTATACCAAGGGCAGGCAGGAAGTGCTGGACGGCCTCGCGCGGGGTGTATTCTATCGGGACGAGGACGGCTCCGTATGGGTCGATCTGGAGGATATCGGCCTCGATAAAAAGGTGCTGCTCCGCAAGGACGGCACCAGCATCTACATCACCCAGGACATAGGCACCGCGATACAGAGGAGCAAGGACTGGCCCTTCGACGAGCTCGTCTACGTGGTCGCCAGCGAGCAACACTATCATTTCCGAGCCCTCTTCGAAATTCTCCGCCGCCTGGGCTATTCCTGGTCGAAAAACCTCTTCCACCTTGCTTACGGCCTGGTCAACCTGCCTTCCGGCCGGATGAAGACCCGGGAAGGCACGGTGGTTGACGCAGACGACCTGATCGATGAATTGACAGCCCTCGCCCAGAAGGAGATCGAGGCCAAGGGCAGGGACGCCCTGGTGGGCGATCCTAAGGCGGTGGCCGAAAAGGTCGCGTTGGGCGCGCTGCATTATTACCTGCTGCAGACCTCTCCCACCAAGGACATGCTCTACGATCCCGAGCAGTCGCTTTCCTTTACCGGCAATACCGGGCCCTATATCCAGTATATGGGAGCCAGGGCCTGCTCCATCTTGAGAAAAGGCGGGGAGGGGGAATCGGCCGCACAGCCCCGGGCCGGAGGAGCCTTGGCAGGCGGTCTCTCGACGGGAGGACTACAGGCCGGCGGGGCCGCGGGCGGGGCCGCGAGGGCCAAGGTGCTGGACAACGAATCTGACTGGCCATTGATCCGCTGCCTGGCTTCCTACTCCAGCGCCCTGGAAGGGGCGGCCCGGACCAAGGAACCATCGATCATGGCCGCCTACGCCCATGAGCTGGCGGCGACCTTCTCAGGCTGGTACAGGGACAATCCCGTGCTCTCCAATCCTAATCAGGATCTTTCCGCCGGGAGGCTCGAGCTCGTGAGAGCGGTAAAATCGACCTTCGAAGAGGTCTGCCGACTGCTCTGCATTCCCTTCCTGGAAGTCATGTAATCCGCTTAGATGGCGGGTACCGGTTGACAGTCTCTCGCGTATCGGTGTATAAAAACGCGCTACGTATGGTTAATTGACGAGGAAGCAAAGATGTATGCAATTGTAGAAATCAACGGTAAACAATATCGGGCCGAGAAAGGCTCCAAGCTCAAGGTGGACAGGATAGAAGAGGAAGCCGGAGCCAGCCTTTCCTTCGACAAAGTCCTGCTGCTTTCCGACGAATCCGGCGTAAAAGTGGGCTCTCCCTACGTGCAGGGCGCCAACGTCACGGCGACGGTGGACGCGGAGCTCAAGTCGGACAAGGTGATAGTATTCAAGTACAAGCCCAAGAAAGATTACAGGCGAACCCAGGGCCATAGGCAGCGCTATACCCTCGTCACCGTCCAGGAAATCGTCGGCGCCTAAGCCGCAACAGCCAAGGGAGGAATAAAATGCCGCACAAAGGCGTCAATGGCAGAGATTCTCAGCCCCAATACCTGGGGGTTAAAAAATACGCGAACGAAGCGGTAAGCGCCGGTTCGATCATAGTCAGGCAGAGGGGATCGAAAATCAACCCCGGCCAAAACGTCGGTATCGGCAAGGACGACACCCTTTACGCATTAGTCGACGGAGTGGTTTCATTCAAGGAAGTCCGGGGCAAGAAGTACGCCCAGGTCGAACCCTTCCCGGCCGAACAAGCTTGAGGTTTCAGCCTAGGCTGAATGACCTTAGGGGTATGATCTTCAAAGCCGCTCGAAAAAGGAGCGGCTTTTTTCATGTCTTGCCTGTAATGGGCTGGGCTGATATTTTTTTAGCTGCGATGGAGAAAACGAGGTGATCAAGTTTGCCGACGAAGCGACCATTACGGTAGCATCCGGCTCAGGCGGCGATGGCTGCGTCGCCTTCAGGCGGGAAAAATACGTTCCCATGGGGGGCCCGGCGGGAGGAGACGGGGGAAAGGGCGGGAACGTCATTTTCGTGGTAAAGCACAATGTGCGCACGCTTTCCTATCTTCGCTACCGCCAGACTTTCAAGGCTCAGAACGGGCTTCCGGGCATGGGAAGGAATATGCACGGAAAGGACGGGGTGGATGTCCTGATTCCGATTCCCCCGGGCACTATCATAAAAGACGCGGAGACAGGAGAGGTCCTGCGGGATTTTTCCCGTTCCCGACCCGGCAAGGTCTCGGCTTACGTCAAAGACGCGTCGGGCAAGGACGGGGAACAATGGGTTTTCCTCAAAGGCGGAAAAGGCGGCTGGGGGAACACTCATTTCAAAACTTCGGTAAACCAGGCTCCCCGCTTCGCGATGCCCGGACAGGCCGGTGAGGAGCGAAGGCTCAGGATTGAGCTGAGCCTCATCGCCGATGTCGGCCTTGTTGGATTCCCCAACGCCGGCAAGTCCAGTCTCCTGGACGCCTTCACCAACGCCAGGCCGAAGATCGCCAGCTATCCCTTCACGACCAAGATACCCAACCTCGGAGTTCTTACCATCCACGAAAGGGATATCATACTGGCCGATATCCCAGGGATAATCGAAGGCGCCCACGAGGGAGTGGGGCTGGGCATACGGTTTTTGAAGCACATAGCCAGGACTTCTTTCCTCCTGTTCCTCGTGGATCTTTCAGACGAGAACTGGCGCCAAGCCTTTTCGGTGCTTCTGGAGGAATTATCAGCCTTCTCTCCCCAGCTAGCCTCCAAAAAAAGGATTCTCGTCGCCACGAAACTGGATTTGCCGGAAGCCATGGAACGGTACCAGGAATTTCGCTCGCTGCAGGCATCCGAGGAAGTCCTGGGCATCTCGGTTTTCTCGGGCTTTGGACTGTCAGAGCTGAAGGAAGCGATCTTCAGGGCGGTGGAGAAAACCGAAGAGGATCTCCGGAAAGCCGGGGAAACCGAAACCGGCGAGGAAGCCGAAACCGGCGCCGAGGATCTTCTCGAGGAAGGAGTCCAAAGCATGAGCGATCCAGATCCCTTTGAAATTCCAGGCGAGGACGCGTTGCTGTGAGAACGGCATTGTTCGGGGGCAGTTTCAATCCCATCCACGTCGGCCACCTCATCATGGCCGAGGAAGTGCTCCTGGCCGCCTCCTGCGACAGGGTTCTCTTTCTTCCCGCCAAAATCCCCCCGCACAAGCCGCTAGACGACCCCGGGCCAGAGCTGAGGGCCGCCATGGTCGAGGCGAGCATCAGAAACGATTCGCGTTTCGCGATTAGCCGCTGCGAGCTCGAGCGCCCCGGGATTTCCTATACCATCGACTCGCTGCGAATCCTTCGATCCCAGGACCTCATAGAAGAGCATCCCTACATAATCATCGGCGACGACCTGCTGGAAGGCTTTTCTTCCTGGAAAGAAGCCGAGCTTCTCGCCAGGGAGGCAGAGCTCCTGGTCGTCCGAAGAAACAGCGAGAGGAAACTGCCCTTCGCCTATCCGCACCGCTACCTGGACAACAGGATGCTGCCCATCTCCTCGACGGAAATCCGCAGGCTCATACAAGAAGGCGGAGCCTGGCGTTACCTGGTGCCGGACGGCGCTCGCTCCCTGATCGAACAAAACTCGCTGTACGGCTATGGAAGAAATTGAAGCCAGGCTCCTTCTAGAGCTCGAAAGCCTGTGCAAGCCATCAAGGCAGACACACAGCCGTTCGGTAGCCGCGACGGCCGAGTCCCTCGCGAAGCGCTTTGGGGTCGATCCATTCGCCGCCAGGCTGGCCGGGCTCGGACACGATCTGGCGAAGGATAGGGAATTAGGATATCAGTGGGAACTAGCCCGCAGGGCAGTCTTACACCCGGAGCTGAAGGCGGTTTCCGACGTCGTTGCGATCATGGAGTCCGAAAGGGACTTTGCCGACAAGATTATCCATGGCCCTGCCTCGGCGGTATATATGAGGGAAAACCTAGGCATCGGCGATATGGCCGTGCTGACGGCCGTAAGTCTACACTCCCAAGCGGCGTTGCGGATGGACAAGCTGTCCTCGATACTCTTCGTGGCCGACAAGATGGAGCCGGCAAGAGCCTACGCGGGAATCGCCGAGGCCACGGCGCTGCGAAGGGACAGCTTGGAAACACTGCTCAGAAAAGCCTTGGGACTCTCGATGGAATGGCTAAACGCCAAAGGTTACGCTATTGCCCAAAGCAGCATCGACTTATACAATGCCCTAACAATGGATACGGCCTCGGAATGAGAAAGCTTCAATTCGACAAAAGCCATATTTTGCTATGGCTGATCGCGGCATTGTTCCTGACCGCCCTGGTGACTGGAATCGTCGTGCTGCGCTCCGAAAGCCTGAGTTCCCAGCTCAGGACGGACCAACCGGTCAATGTCCTCTTGATTTTCCAGCAGGACGGAAGGCCGGCCTCCACCCAGCTTCTCACCTTCTACCCCTCCAAGGCCAAGGCCGCCCTTCTGGACATACCCGGCAATACCGCCGTCATTTTAACGACCATCAAGCGGATGGACAGGATCGACTATACCTACAAGGCCAACAATCCCAAAAGCTTCACTACCGAGGTTTCGCGGTATCTGGACATACCGCTCAACGGCTACCTCCTTTTCGATGAAAAGGGTTTGAGCAGCATCGTGGATTACCTCGACGGGCTTCAGCTTTTCATTCCTTCCATGATAATCCAGGAAGGGCAGGCACCTGTGCGCCTGCCCGGAGGCGCTGTCACCCTGGACGGGGAAAAAGTCCTGCAGTTCCTCAGATACAAGGAAGATCAGGAGAACGAAGGCGACGCGCTCGCGAGAAGGCAAAAAATGACCCTCGCCTTGATCAAGAGGCTGGCGTACAGATCTGGGTACCTGGAAAACAAGAAAACGGCAGCGATGCTCACCAAGCCTATCCAAAGCAATTTCAGCGGTCAGGCACAGCGGCGCCTGCTCCAGGAAATCGCTAAGCTGGACGCCGACTCGATACTCATGCAAAGAATCACCGGAACCTACCGCGCGGTGGAAGACGAAGAGCTCTTCTTCCCCTTCTACGACGGGGAGCTGGCCAGGGATATGCTGAAGCAGACTCTCAACGCCATGAGCGTTTCCAGCAGCGCGGGGAGCGGAGGAAGAATCTACACGGTGGAAATACTGAACGGGACCACGGAACGAGGCCTCGCCGCCCGGACGGCCGAGATTTTCGGAAGCTTCGGCTACGATGTGGTTGCGGTGGGCAACGCAGACCAGACCGAGTACGCTTCCACGAGAATCATCGATCGATACGGCGACAAGGAAGCGCTCAGCTCCATAGGCGCCGTCATAAAGTGCGCAAATTTCGGGGACGCCTCTGAATACAAGGGTTCGATAAAAGCGGATTATACGATCATATTAGGAAAGGATTTCGATGGGAGGGTCTGTGTCCAATAGTCATTCGCTAGCTTTCGCGATAGCCTCTATTCTCGCCGAACATAAGGCCGAGGACGTTCTCGTGCTGGATCTGCGCGAAATCGCTGGGTGGACGGATTTTTTCGTCCTCGGCAGCTCAAGCTCGATCACCCATATGCGTGGGCTTTCACGCTTCGTAGAAGAATATTTGGAGAAGGAAAAAATTCCTTCCCTCAATCGCCCGGTGGCCAGCGATGACGAAAGCTGGCTGCTCCAGGATATCGGCGACGTGGTCGTCCATATAATGAGCAGGGAAGCCAGGAATTTTTACGAATTGGAAAAACTTTGGTACAAGGCCAAGGCCTACAGCCTGAGCGCAGGACAATAAAAAAAGCCGCCTTCTGGCGGCTTTTTCAATTATTTAGCCTTTGGCTCATTCGTCGAGATCGTCGTATTCCACGTCGTCGTCATAGCTGAACTCATCGTCGTCGTCATCGTCATCGAAATCGTCGTCCTCGTCGTCGAAATCGTCGTCGAAATCGTCGTCGAAATCGTCGTCGTCGAAGTCCTCGTCGTCCAGCTCGTCTTCATCCTCGTCGAAATCGTCGTAGTCGTCGTCATATTCGTCGTCGAAATGAACGGGGGTCCTGAGCACAAAGCCGGAAGCCTGCAAGGGCTGAATTCCTGTCAATGTAGCCAATTCACATTCCGAACCCTTGGATACGGAAGCGCTATTAATGGGGGTCATGGTCGCATCCTCCCTTTGTCCTGCTTCAACACGGCAGCTTTCGCGAACTATGCGAAGAAACTTCAGGAGCGTCAAGTCCTCTGAAGGCGTCCTGGCAACGAAAATCTAAAGAGCATATCGAAATCTGTCAACTATGTATCGATAATTTTTTGTGAAAAGTGATCAATAAGGGTATCTCGAGCCCCGGGGCTTTGACAGGCAGGAGGCGCAGGCGTTAGATTTTGGCAGATATGGACAACAGCCTAGGCGCCACGGCCTTCGCCAAAATAAACATAGGCCTCAGCATAGGCCCAAGGTCTCAGAATTCTTTCCACCCCATCTTGAGCCTCTTTCAGAGCGTTTCGCTCGGCGATGACATATTCCTTGACTGGTCTGGCGATTGGGAAAAATCGACCGGATCCGGAAATCGCGCGGAGGGAAGGCCGAAGGAAGAAGGCTTCGACCTGTCCGTCGAGGGCGATTTCGATTGCCCAGGCAAATCCACGACACTTTTCAAGGCTGCTGCTGCTTTTCTAGGAAGGCTCGGCATCAACGCGAGGCTCAAGATCAGGGTCGAAAAACGCATTCCAGCGAAGGCCGGCCTCGGCGGCGGTTCAGCCGACGCAGCAGCGCTGCTCGTTCTTTTGGACAAGGCTTTCGGAACGGGGCTGGAAACGCGGCAACTGGCGGAGCTCGGGCTCGCCGTCGGTTCCGACGTGCCCTTTTTTTTCAGGGGAGGTACGGCGCTGGTCCATGGAAGGGGAGAGCGGATTGAAACACTTCCGTCCCGCCTGGACTTCGGCATTCTCCTGATTCATCCCCCCTTCGGCGTATCTACCCCCTGGGCTTATGCCGCCCTGGACAGATATAGGGAGAAGCGAGGAGGGTTCCAGGATTCGAGCCTATGGGACGAAGTTATCGTTGAGAAAAAAAAGAAGGAAATTGTCGAAGCGCTGGAAAAGCCCTTGGGAGAATGGAAATTCGAGAACGATTTTTCCCCCCTGCTTTATAATGAATACCCCGTCTACCGCCAGCTGGAATCCTTTCTGCGGTCCAAGGGGGCGGACTTCGTTTCCATCAGCGGGTCTGGTTCCTCAATTTTCGGGCTTTTCGGCAATCTTGAAAAAGCCCAGGCGGCAGAAGAAAGCCTCGGGCGGGCAAACGAGGGAGAAGCCCTTCGAAAGCTCTTGTACGGCATGAGGTTGCACGCATTAAAACCGCTTGAAACAAGTCTTCGACTAGGCTAGAATCGGACTATGTAGCTGTGTACACAAAAGGAGCGTCCTTGCTATGGAAATTACGGACATCCGAATCCGCAAGGTTCCGACTGAAGGAAAATTGAAGGCGTATGTCACCGTCACCTTCGATGAATGCTTCGTGGTGCACAATGTCAAGATCATCGAGGGGAAAAACGGCGTCTTCATAGCAATGCCTAGCAGAAGGACGAATACTGGGGAATATAAGGATATAGCGCATCCCATATGTCCCGATTTCAGGACGAGACTTCAAGACAAGATTCTCGCCGCCTACGCTTCTGCTCCGGGAAACGACCAGACAGTCCCCGAATTCGACTGATCCGACACGCATCCAATCTTGTGTTTGCACTCGCGTTCTTGGGACGTCGGCAAGCGGTAAGCCCCCGGGTTTTGGTCCCGGTATTCGCAGGTTCGAATCCTGCCGTCCCAGTACGGCACAGTTATGGCCGAATGTGGTAAGGAGATTCCAAATGGAACATTTTGTACTTCAAGCTTTCGATAGAAAGAAGTCCACCAAGGGCTATCTCAACGAGAACAGAAAAGCGGGGAAGATTCCCGCGGTGGTCTACGGGGCGGGCAAGACGGCCAACAATCTTTTCGTCTATGCCAGCGAATACGAAAAAGCCCTGAAGAGCATCACCGAGAGTACGATAATTACCCTTGACGTCGAGGGTCGGAAGCTTAGTGTTTTCGCGAAGGACCACCAGCGCCACGCCGTCGACAAAAACATCCTCCATATCGATTTTCTCGAGGTGCAGGAGGGCAAGAAACTTCACGCCCACGTACGCCTTGTTCTCAAGGGCACGCCCAAGGGAGTCCTTGAAGGCGGAGTTTTGGAGAATCCGGCCCATGACATCGAGGTGGAGTGCGATCCTTCCGTCCTGCCCGAACGCATCGAGGTGGACGTTTCCGGGCTGGAGGCCAATCACGCCCTCCACGTCCGCGACCTGGCCCAGATCCAGGACGTAAAGGTTTTGACCAACCCCGACACCGTCATCGCGATCGTCAAGTTCGCCAGGGAGGAGAAGGTCGAGGAAGTCGCCGAGGCGACCGCCGAAGCCGGAGCCGAGGCCGGGGCTGAAGCCCAGGCGCCCGCGGCCCCGGAAGCCGAAGCCAAGGCCTGATCGGGCCCTTCAATTCCGATTCGAAAAGGGCAGGTCTCGGGAACATCCCGCGGACCTGCTTTTTTTATCCGGAAGGCAGCCTGTGGGCAGGGAGCGGTGGCAGGAAAGAATGAAGCCAGACACTAACGCGGTACGGAGGATCAACAAGACCGTATCGGGGGAGCTGGCCGAGCTGGGCTCCTTTGGAGGAATACTCGTCGCTTACTCCGGAGGCGTCGATTCAACCGTGCTTTTGAGCGCGTTGGCGGAGATTGGCATCCATCCCTTGAGGGTTCTTCACGTTGTCCACAATCTTAGGCCAGAGGCTGAGCTCCTGGCGGAGAGAGAGTTGATCCGAAAATACTGCGGGGAGCTCAAGCTGCCCTTGAGAATCGCCACTATCAAGCCAGGCTCTATCGAAAAACGGGCCAAGCGCGAAGGGATCGGCATTGAGGCCGCCGCCAGGGAGCTCCGCTACGGGATACTGCTCAGGGAGGCCGGCAAATATGGTTGCGGCATCGTATGTACCGCCCATAACGCCGACGACCAGCTTGAAACCCTTCTGGCACGATTCCTCGGATCTTCGAGTTTCGAAGGCCTTAAAGGAATGCCCAAGCAGCGCAGGCTCGGTGGATCGGTGCGGCTCTGCAGGCCGCTCTTGACGGTTTCGCGCGCCGAGATTCAAGCCTACGCTTCGATGAAAGAACTAAGGTATTCCCAGGACTCGAGCAACGATTCGTCCGCCTATCTGCGGAACAGAATCAGGAAAAAACTCGTCCCCGTCCTGGACAGGGAGTTTCCGGGATGGAGGAAAGGGCTCGAAACCACGGCGAGCAGACTGGCCGCCGACGGGGGAATCCTCGTCGACCGGCTAACGGAAAGCTTTGGCAGAATCGAATTTTCGGAAACGAGGCGTTCCGCAACGATGCGTGTCGAGGATTTTTTCGGTCTGCCGGAAAGCCTGCGCGTACGATTGCTGACGCGGTGCATGCGGTACCTGACGAGGAAGGGGAGGCTTTCCTACAGGGCGCTCCGGGAGGCTTGCCGCGCTCTCTCTTCGGGTGCTAAGGCCTGCGACCTTTTTAGGTACCGGCTGACGATCGAAGATGATCTGCTGCGAATCCTCCCTATACTTGATTTTCGCAAGGAAGGCGGGTATTTTTTCATTGTCTCAGATGAAACTGTCATAAAGGCGGGATCTTTGGAAGTCAGCTGTCGCTGGGATGATAGCGATAGAGCAAGCGGCGCGGGTCCGGCTTCAACTGTCACCGCCCTGGCCGAGGGTTCCTTCGGTTTTCCGCTGGCGATACGAAGCAGGAAGCACGGGGATAAAATACGCTGCGGAGGAAAAGACCGGAGAGTCGACCAGCTCTTGTCCGGTTGGGGAATCGAGGGCAGGCATAGGGATCTCGTGCCTTTGGTAGAGGACGGGAACGGAATAGTGGCCATCCTTGCCGACTGCCTGGAAGGTTTCAGTTATGGTCAGCATAAATTTAGGGATTACTCCGGACCCTTGAGGGGCAGGAGCTTTGTCATACGTATTAAAGGAGCTTATTTTTAGATGTCCGACGACAACAAGCAGGATAGAAGCCCCCGGCGCCCGGAACTTCCCCAAGGCGGACCGCCCAAGGCGAACAAGGCGGCTTTAGCGGTATTTCTCTCTTTGGCGGTGCTTTTCGCCTCGTTTTTCTTTTTCGGCGACAAGTCCCAGGCAAGGCAGATTCCGTACTCGGCCTTTCTCTCCTACGTTGACCTAGGGGAAGTCGATACTGTGCAGATCGTGGACCAGAAGGAGATCAAGGGCTATCTCAAGGGCGCCGACGGTTCCCTGGTCGAATTCACTACATCGATTCCCTATTTCGATCTCCAGCTCCTGTCCCAGCTCAGGCAAAAAAACGTAAAAGTTTCGGGAGCCGTGGGCGGCGCGAGCCCCCTTCAAATTCTCTTCGAGCTGGCTCCCTGGTTCTTCGGCTTTTTCCTCATTTGGATAATGATGCGGCAGATGCAGGGCAACAATAAGGCTTTCCAGTTCGGGAAGAGCAGGGCGAAGCGCTATGTCGATCCCAACAAGAAAACGACCTTCGACGACGTGGCCGGACAGAAGGAAGCGAAGTACGAACTGATGGAAGTGGTGGATTACCTTAAAAACCCGCAGAAGTTCGCCAAAATGGGCGCCAAGATCCCCAAGGGCGTCCTGCTGGTGGGCATGCCCGGCACGGGAAAGACTCTTATAGCCAAGGCCACAGCCGGAGAGGCCAACGTACCCTTCTTCCATATGTCGGGCTCCGATTTTGTCGAAATGTTCGTCGGAGTCGGCGCGAGCCGAGTGAGGGATCTTTTCGAGCAGGGCAGGAAAAGCGCTCCCTGCATTCTCTTCATCGACGAACTGGACGCCGTCGGCCGCACCAGGGGCGCTGGCTACGGCGGTGGCCACGACGAAAGGGAACAAACCCTCAACCAGATGCTCGTCGAGATGGACGGCTTCGATACCAAGGATGGGGTGATCATTCTCGCTGCCACCAACCGTCCCGACGTGCTTGACCCGGCCCTGCTCCGCCCCGGGCGTTTCGACCGGCAGGTGGTGGTGGCAATGCCCGACGTCGCGGAGCGGGAAGCCATACTGAAGATCCATATGGGCAGCATTCCCGTCAGTTCCACCGTCGACGTGGGCAAGCTCGCCAAGGCCACCCCCGGCACCTCCGGCGCCGACCTAGCCAACCTGGTCAACGAGGCCGCGCTTTTCGCCATCCGCAAATCCAAGTCTACCGTGGAGATGGACGATTTCGAGGACGCCAGGGACAAGATACTCATGGGAGTGGCGAGGACCAGCCTCGTCATTACCGAGGAAGAAAAGAAGGCAACAGCGGTGCATGAATCGGGGCACGCCCTTCTCCATTACTTCCTCCCCCACGCCGATCCACTCCACAAGGTGACCATCGTGCCCAGGGGCAGGGCCTTGGGATTAGCGCTTTCGCTGCCCGAGAAGGATTACTACTCCAGGTCCAAGGGCTGGCTCTTCGACAGGCTCGTTATCACCTACGGAGGCTACGCCGCGGAAAAAATCGTCTACGGCGAGACTACCACCGGCACGGCCCAGGATCTGAGGCAGGCCACGGACATGGCTCGCTCCATGGTCTGCGAATGGGGAATGGGCGAGGATTTAAGCCCGATTGCGTACGGGCAGGAAGACGAACCCATTTTCCTCGGCAAGGAAATAGCCAGGCACAAGGATTACTCCGAAGAAACCGCGAGAAAAATAGACGACGCGATCAAATCCCTTTTGGAGAGCGCCTTGAGCAAGGCAACGGAAATCCTTTCTCGGGAAAGGCAAAGATTGGACCAGCTATCTGCGGAGCTTATTCAAAAGGAAACCCTCGAGGACCTGGATGTCAGGGAAATCCTTGGCCTCGAGCTGAATCGGCCCACGCAGCCCAGCGAAGCCTAAACCGGCAGCCCATGAAAAAAGGGCTTTCCATAGCTTTTTTTTCGCTCAGCGCTCTAGCCCTGCTGTTCTCCTGCGCCCACCAGCCTGCCCTGAGCCAGACGGAGCAGGAGTACCAGAGCATGAGCGTCCAGCAACTCCAGGCTCTCTCGATTGAAGATCCCGAATCCTGTCTCGAAGCGATATCCGCCCTCAAGGAAGAGGGAATGGACGATCCAGTTATCCTCTTGTCATGGGGCGCAATAGAGGAAAAAGCTCTCGGCAGCCTGATCGAAAGGTTCGGGAAGGAAGAAGCCGAAGGCAGATGGGCTGAAGCGGAGAGAAGCCTCGCTTCCTTGGAAGCTGCGCGGCTCGTGCTTGCCGAAAGCATAGCCCTGAAAAAATACCTTGGCCATGGCGAGAACGTTCTCGAAAAAGCTCGGCTCAGACTTTTGAAAGGGCGAAGCGAGGAGTACTACGCCAAAGGCCTGTACGCGCCCGGGGTGAATTACCTGAACAGATTCCTGGACCTTCTCGAGTCATCCAATAACGCCCAAGCCTTCACGGACGAAGCATATCTAAAGCTTTGGCTTGAACGGAGCGGCGCGAGAGGCGACAACTACAGCTCCGAACGGCTGACTTCCTTTTTATATAGAAATTCATCCAGCCACACTTCCCTGGGCGGCGATTTCCGCCCGAAGCAGGCACCGGCGATTCCCGAAAGCCCCAAGGCAAGCCTTGCCCAATTGGCCGAAGGAGTCGTCACTGTCAACGTGGATAAGGGATTAAAGTTGAAGCAAGGCCTGGGCTACCCCGACAGGGTGCTGGGGAGCGCCTTTCAGGTGGATGGTCAGGGATATTACCTTAGCAACTACCACGTCATAGCTTCGGAGGTGGACCCCGAGTATGAAGGCTACTCCAGCCTTAGCATCCGACCCTTCGACAAGAGCGAGGCGCGGATCCCCGGCAAGGTCGTTGGATGGAACAGGGCCATGGATGTCGCCCTGATCAAGAGCGAAGCCTCCGAGCGTACGCTTTATCTCCACTCCCTCAGGGACCCGGCAAAGGGATCGCGGGTGTATTCGATCGGCAGTCCGGCCGGACTAGAGAACAGCGTGTCATCGGGCATAATAAGCTCTCCGGGCAGAAGGATTTTAGCCCGGGGCGAAGCCCTGCAGATCGACGTTTCCGTAAATCCCGGCAGCTCGGGGGGACCGCTCCTGGACGAGGAGGGCAGGGTAGTGGGCTTGATATTCGCCGGCCTGAGCGGTTACCAGGGACTTAATTTCGCCCTCCCCGCATCCTGGATATCGCAGCTTATTCCATCGCTCTTCACCGGCGGGGAAATTGAACTCTCCTGGATCGGGCTTGGGCTGGCCAGGACCTTGGACGAGAAGCTAGAAGTATCCTTCGTCCCGCCCTGGAGAAGAGCAGTGAGGCCTGGAGATAGTCTCGTCGCGATCGACGGCCGGCCGGTAGAGGGATTGTCCCAAGCCCAATACCTGCTCACGGATAAACCTCTGCGTGCTCTCTCCGCCCTCAGCATCGCCAGGGACGGAAAGACGAGGACCATTTTGGTAAAGACCAGGGCTATGCCCTGGAGTCCGATGATCGAGCAAGCGAAAAAAGGGACTCTCGAAGCCTTGCTTCAAGGAGCCGCCGGCATGCTGCTAGAACATGTTTCCGGATCCAGGGGGCCTGGCGGAAGCTACAGGATCCTAAAGCTGTGGCCGGGCCTTCCCGCTGACGAATCGGGATTGAGAGAAGGCGATTTGATAAAATTCATTCGTTTCCGGGAAGACTACGATGAGGGCATCGCTAGTTTCGACATTAGCGTAAAATCGCCGGCCTCTGGTTATCTGCAAAAGACCATGCGCCTTCTTATCAGTCTGGAAATGAACAATTTTATATAATAGGATAAAGAAAAGACCGCCCAGGTGCTTCCCAAGACCGCGGTCAGGCGGAGAAAAAAACGAAAAAAGCGCGCATCGCCATCGTTGAAAAAAACCCGATCCTTGCCCTGGATATCCAGAAAACCCTGGATAGGGCAGGATACGAAGCTGACCATGTATTTTCCGGCCCGTCGGAGTACCTCGTCGCTTCGGGCCGGGCACACTTCGATCTCCTGATTATCGACCAAAGTCTTCACTCCGAGCTGTCGTCCCTCAAGGAAACCCAAAATAGCGAACCAGGGATCAGATCGGTACCCTACATCGGCCTGGCGACTCTCTCGGACGAAACCCCGGGAAAGACAAGAGATGAAAATAGCGCTCTCGGCATCCTCGTCAAACCTTTTTCGGCCAAGGATCTGCTTGGAACCCTTGAGATAGCGCTTTACAGGGCGGAGATGGAAAGAAGACTGAGCGCCGAGGAAAAACGCTATAGGGAGCTTTTCGATTTCAGCCTTTCTCCCCGCTGCCTCACGGTTTCTGGAGGCAAGGTGGTCGAGGCCAACACAGCTTTTAGAAGGCTCTTTTCTCCCAAGGGCGACGGCATTTCCATCAAGGATTTTTTCTCTTCCCTCTCGGACTGGGACTCCCTGAAAGGCAGTTTTACATCGGAAGGCGCGATTCAGGGCAGGGAGTTCGATATGAAAAATTCCAAAGGCGAAGGACTGAGGATTCTCGCTTCCGTATCGGGTTTTGACGATCCCAGGTATGGAAGCCTGCTGTCGTGGGAATTTTTCGACTTGACGGAAGGACAGCGCCTTAAAGAGGAGCTGATGCAATCCCAGAAGATGGACGCCCTCGGCAAGCTGGCCGGCGGGATCGCCCATGATTTCAACAATATCTTAACGACCATAGTCGGACACTCGGAAATGCTGCGGATGGACCTGGCAACCGGGGCCGCGGGAAACAAGGACCTTCAAGGCATAAGCGCAGCCGCCGCAAGGGCTACCAGGCTGACTCGCCAGCTTCTCGGTTTCTCTAGGAAACAGCCTTATAAGCCCAGGATAGTCGATCTTGCGCAACTGTTCAGGGAGTCGGAAAGCATGCTTAAAAAGCTCGCTGGCGAAACCGTCCTCTTCTCCCTTCAGCTTCCTGCCCAGGCCCTCCCGGTGTTCATCGACCCGATCCAAATCGAGCAAGCGCTGATGAACCTCGTGGCTAACGCGCGAGACGCTCTCCAAGGGATATCCTCGGGCTCCATCGCGGTTTTCGCCCTCCCGCAGGAACTGCAACGCGGCATAAGCCTTAGGGGCAAGGAACTAAGTCCGGGAAAATACGCGGTCATCAGCGTCGCGGACTCAGGATGCGGCATTCCGGCCGAGCTCTCGGAAAGAATTTTCGATCCCTTCTTTACCACTAAGGGTATTCATAAGGGAACAGGCTTGGGCCTAGCGATAGTCAACTCCGTGATCAGCGCCGGCGGCGGAGGCGTAGAGCTGATCAGCAGGGAGGGCGAAGGCAGCGAATTCCGCCTCTGGCTTCCTCTCGCCGATGTTTCGCCCAAGGGAGCCGAAAACTCCGGAAGAAATCCCTTGGAAGGGGCGGATACTATCGGCGTCGATAAACCTGGGGAGTATGATTGGAGCGCCCTGTCCCGGGAAGAAAGCCTGGAACTGCCCAAGGGGCTTTCTTTGCTCATAGTCGACGACGACGAGGACCTTCTCGGATTCCTGGCCTATATAGCAGGTAAGGCTGGCGCCATTACGCGCACCGCGCGCAATGGCGGCGAGGCGCTCTTGTTGGAAGAAAAACACGCCTTCGACGCCATGGTCATCGACCTGAATTTGCCAGGTCTGGACGGTTTCGCGCTCTACGAACGCCTCGCCCAGGGTTCCTCCGGTCCGGGCCTTCCCTGCGTCTTCATCTCGGGCAGGGTGGATGGGCTGGAGAAGGATTCTTCGGAAACCGATCTCTCCATCGAGGGAAAAGAACCTCTCCATATTCCGGCAGGCACGACGCTCCTGGAAAAACCCTTTACTCCAGCAAAACTAATCGGAGCCTTGAAGAAAAGCCTTGTATCAGGAAAGGATTTTTCCGTATAGCCGCTCTTCGAGTTCGCTGAAATCCTTGGATCCGTAGCGTCTCATCTCCCGGGGGACCTCAATGTCCAAAACATCCAAAACCCTCGCCGGCCTTGAGGAAAAAACGAGAATCCTGTCGGCCAGGTAGAGCGCGTCCTGAACATCGTGGGTTACGAAGATCGTCGTCCTTTTTTCTTCTCTCCAGAGGAGGGAGAACAAGTCCATCAGTTCTATTCGCAGCTTGAGATCCACCGAAGCGAATGCCTCGTCCAGGAGCAGCACGTCCGAGGGATAGGAAAACGCCCTTGCCAGCGAAAGCCTTCTCCTCATCCCGCCTGACAGATGAGGGGGCTTGGAGCTTGAATACGCCTCCAGGCCCGCTGCGGCGATAAATCTCAGGGCGCGCCTCCTGCAGGCCTTCTGATCCTCCAATCTGGAGAGTGCGAACAGGATATTATCCAGGCAAGAAAGCCAAGGAAGCAGGCGGGGGTCTTGGAAGGAATAAGAAAAGCTTGCCAAGGGAAACCCGATAAGATTTCCCGAGTCGAAGGGGAGCAAGCCCGCGATAATATTGAGAAAGCTCGTCTTTCCGCAGCCCGAAGGGCCGAGAATGGCGGTTACGGAGCTGGGCGGAAAGTCGGCGCTTATTCCGGAAAGCACCCGGCTCTGGCCGAAGTTTTTGCTGATCGATTCAGCCTTCAAAGGCTGGTTAGCCGCGAGGCTCATGATGCAGGCTCCATTCTCGCCCTTTCAAGCCTTCGGGCCGCGATGCCGAGGAGATATTCGCTTATGCCGCAGAGAAAGATAGTAGCCGCGGCCCAGGCGAGTACCGAGGCGGTATCAAGCGAGAGCCGGGCGTCTTGCATGCCGGTGCCGAGGGCGAAGCGGGGCTGGCTTAAAAGCTCGCCCGCCACTACTACTTTCCAGCATAAGCCCAATGCGCTTTTAGCGCCGGTCAGCACATAGGGGCTGGCTGACGGAAGTCTCAGTTTCAAGAGAGTCGTCTTCGAAGGAACCTTGAAAACCCTCGCCATCTGGAGCAGTTCGGGATCTACGGAGCCGACGCCCGCGCAAGCGGAACTGTGCATGAGCGGATATGCCATGAGGAAGGCGGAGAATATGGGCACCCCCGATGAGGGAAGCCAAAACATGGCTATCAGTATGAGAGCCAGGACAGGGGTGGCTCGGATAGTAGTGAGTATTGGGGCCAAGAAGGCCTTGAAACCCTGGCTTTGGGCTGCCAGGGTTCCGCTGAGGCTTCCGGCTAGCAGGGAGAGAAGGAAGGCTGCGCCGACCCTTTGCAGGCTTCCCAAGACCGCCGTCCAGAATCCGATGTCGGAGGAAATCTTCGCGAAGGATGAGAAGACCTCGCCGGGGGGCGGAAGAATGAGGGAGCTTCCGATAGCTGCCGAGGCCAGGAACCACAGGAACAGGGCGACGGAGACTCCCAGCACTCCGAATCCGGATTTTCGCGCCAGCTGGTTCCACTTTTGCCGCCGGCCTGCTTCGAGCGATGATGTTTTCAAATCCCCGGAAGGCCGCATCTTTTTTAACCTCGCCTAATAATAGAACTTATCGTCGGGAAGTTTTCCGCCTATCGAAGTGGGGTCGAACTCCAGGAAGAGAGAAAGCATCGATTCGATATTTCGCCTCAGGTCGGAGGCTCGCCTATATACGTAGGCCGACTTGGGAATTGCCGCTTCGGCGACCGCCGCTTTCATGCCAAGGTCGAGGGCTTCTATCAATTTTGCCGACTCGATGGGTTCTTGGACGGTTCTCGCAATCGAGGCTTCATAGGCTTTGTCTATGGCTTCCACTATTCCCGATTTCGAGGAGTAGATCGCTTCGGCAATCACGAAGAGGGACATAGGATAGCTTTCAAGGCCGCTGGACTTTCTCCAGAGTTCGTCCAGGTCCACCACCTGGCGGAGTCTAGGATTGACCTTCAGCGCCTGAGTCGCGAAGGGCTCTGGCAGGACGGCCGCCTCGATACGCCCCGCTGCGAGCTGGGCGGCTATCTCCGGATAAGCGAGGCTGTACTCAGGTTGATAATCTGTCCCCGCCCGTAACCCGGATTTTTCCGCCAAAAAACGAAAAAGATAGTCCGGCGTTGCTTTCTGGCCGGCGATATGGACTTTTTTCCCCCTGATGCTTTCCATTGAATCCATCGAGGGATCGGGGCTCATGAACTTCACCATGCCGTTTCCTACAACGGCCAAAGCGCGGAGCGGTATCCCAGAATTGTAGAGCTTGACCGCAGTGTTCAAGGGAAGGACAGCGCCTTGGATTTCGCCCGATACTAATTTGGCGGTTACTATATCGGCGCCGCCGGCGAGGATGAATTGCACGCGCGCCTGGGATGTGGATGGAGGATTTTTTACCATCCATGCCGCCGCCATGCCCGAGGGGCCTTTAAGTATCGAGAGTGTATAAGTTTCGACGGTATCGGCGCTGGCAGGCGCCGGACAGAAAAAAAGAGAAAGCAACAGTATTAGCGGAATCGCCCCCGAATGTTTCACTGATCACCTCCTGATGCAGCGGATAAAACTTCTCTCAGCCGTTTGTCATTAAACCGGATAAACAGGTTTTTTTCCATGCTGGGACTGACGAGTCCCTTGGTTTCTCCCTTTATACGCTTTAGGTGCTTTACCTGGGTATAATATACATTGCCTTCGGAATTTTTCCTCGCCTTTGAATAATAGACCGCCAGCATCCCCGCATCGAGAAGGATTTCCAGGGGCACGCTTTTGTCCCGCCGGGCTTTGATGAAAACGTACGAGCCGGAGTAGTCTCGAACGTGGAGCCAAAGATCCATGCCTCTGGTATGCCGCCGCAACAGCTCGTCGTTTTCCTTTGCCGAGCGTCCCACAAGGATCGTCCAGCCTTGCAGCTCTATCCAAAGGCAGGGATAGGGTTTCTGGGCTTTCTCCCGAACCGTTCCTCCCCGCTCCAAGGCCTTGGCGACGACGTAGGGATCGGCCTGGGCGATGAGATTGTCCCGCCAGCCTGACAAGGCTTCGAGGGAGGATTCGAGTCGTTCGCGTTCCCGCTTGAGTTCCACCAGGCTTGAATCCGCCTTTTTAGCCTTTTCATAATACTTGGTGGCGTTTCCGACATGGTCGAGCATCGGATCGACCTGGATGGATATCATCTTCCCCGTGTAGAAATCCTGGGCTTCCACGAAGCGAGACTGGTCGTTGCCCAGCGGAAGAGGCTTTTTCGGGATAGAGGTGCCAGCCATGAGGATGTCGCCTATCTGCCTCAAGCGGGCGCCCTGGGAGGCTTCGGCGACGAGAGCTTCGATTTCCTTGATCCTCTCCTCATGAAACTGGACCTGCTGCCGATACCGTTCCTCGACTTTCTCCAGCAGGTTTTCCATGGAGAGAGCCCCGATCTTGGCCGAATAATAAGATGCGATCCTGTCGGAGAAGGATCCTTCGCCCTCGAAATCCCTTATCCGGAATTTGTCCAGATTCTCGGCGTTGTTTTCTTTAAGGGACTCTTCCATCCTGCAGGGCATTCCGGAGATTTCTCCCTTCCCGGGTTTGCGGTACATCGCGTCGACTATCATGGAATCAGCGTCAGCGAGAATGACATTGGCGGCGCCGCTCCAAAGGCGGATATACAGGCGATAGCGGAGATCGTCGGGAAGAGAAAAGTCCATTCGGATAATTCTTTCCCTGCCTAGCTGGCGAATCGAAGAAAGCGTCGCCCCCCGAAGCTGCGAGCGCAGGCATTCCATAAAGCGCAGCGGTCGCTCGTTCTTCGCCGGCAGGGTTGAGATTCCGTGGATCCTGCAGGCCCCCGCCCCCAGGCCGATGAAGAGGTCCTTGAGCCCTCGGGGGCCGTAGAATTCCAGGACCAGGCTGTCGTAGCTCGGCTGCAGGACTTTCTGCAGCTTGGAACCCTCGAGCCCCAACTCGGAGATGACCAGGTCGATCTCTTTATAATTGAGTGACATGCTCAGCCTTCGCCCGGAAGAAGCGAGATTTCAGCGACCATGGCAGTGCTTGTATTTTTTTCCCGATCCGCAGGGGCAGGGATCGTTTCGCCCAATTTTTTCCCCGCTGCGAACCACGGTGACGTTCTCCGGCCTCGACGCGGCGGATATCTGGGAGCCCCGCGGCCGCTGGGAAATGTCCCCGCCGGGACCTTGGATGGCCGCTGCGGCTCCTGGAACTGAAGATGTTACGGCCGCGCCTGCGCCCTGAGCCTGGGAAAACTGGCCGGCGCTCTCGTGGTGGAGGGTTACCGGCGACTCCTTGGCGGGGATGCGCCTTTCCTCGTCGCCCTTTAGCCTCACCCGCAACACCTTGGTGGCAATGTCCTTGCGAATAGTGTCGATAAGCTCCTCGAATATGTCGGAACCCTCGATCTTATATTCGAGGAGGGGGTTTTTCTGGGCGTAAGAGCGCAGGTACACCGCCTCCCTCAGGGCTTCCATCCTGTCCAGGTGGCCTAGCCACTTGTTGTCGATTTCCTGGAGATAGTGGAAACGGATGAAGGTGTTAAGGTTGGATTCGCCGGCCGTAAGGCGCTTGGTTTCCAGGTCTTCCTCGATCCGGCGCGTCAGTTCGACATAGATCGGAGAATCGGCGGGGGAGGCCGCGAAACTGGCTGAGGCATTCAGAAGGCTAGCCGCTTCCGAAGCGCTAAGCTCGAGGCCGAGAACGTCCCTCAAGAGCAGGATATGATCGGATACCGCAGTCTTGCTCTGCGCTTTGATCGCGGCAAGGGCATCGGAAACCAAGGTAGCGAGCAGGTCGAAAGCAGAATTTTTCACCCTCTCGATGAGGTTTTCGTCCTTGAGTATCATATCCCGCTGCTCGTAGATAAAGGCTCTCTGCTTATTCAACACATCATCGTATTCCAGCAGATGTTTGCGGATTTCGAAGTTACGTTCCTCCACCTTCTTTTGGGCGCCCTCTATGGTCCGGTTTAAAAGGGGATGGTAAATGGGCTCCCCAGGCTTCATGCCTACCTTGCTCATCATGTTCTTGAAGCTTTCGCCGCCGAAAAGCCTCATGAGGTCATCGTCAAGAGAGAGGAAAAAGGCCGAGCGTCCCGGGTCTCCCTGGCGGCCCGATCGGCCTCGAAGCTGATTATCGATACGCCTTGATTCGTGTCGTTCCGTCCCTATGACGCAGAGGCCTCCCAGGGTTCTGATCCTGTCCGAATCCTTCTTCCAGGCTTCGTATTCCTGGATTAGGGCATTTTCGAATTCCTCGCCCTCAGCCCCGGAACCGATCTTTCTCCTGGCCCTGAATTCCGGGTTTCCGCCCAGCTTGATATCTGTGCCTCGGCCAGCCATGTTAGTGGCTATGGTTACAGATCCCTCGGCTCCCGCTTCGGCTATGATCAAAGCCTCGCGGGCATGGTTTTTAGCGTTAAGAACTTCGTGTGGAATGCCTTTCCGGGCAAGAAGGGAAGAAAGAAGCTCGGATTTCTCTATCGATACGGTGCCTACCAGGACAGGCTGGCCTTTTTTATGGGTTTCGGCGATTTCTTCGCAGATGGCCTCGAATTTTTCTTCCTCGTTGAGAAAAACCAGATCGTCCTCGTCGTTTCTCACCACTGGTCGATTGGAAGGTATAACAACAACATCCAGGTTGTATATTTTATTAAACTCTGGCGC
>CAYVOD010000002.1:54056-82563 GCA_964453055.1 uncultured Treponema sp.
ATCAGGGGGGTTCTCGCCTCGTCGATCAGGATAGAGTCTATCTCGTCCACGATGCAGTAGTTAAAGCCGCGCTGCACCCGCGATTCAGGGGTCCATGTCATGTTGTCACGCAGGTAATCGAAACCGAACTCGTTGTTGGTGCCGTAGGTTATATCGCAGGCGTAGGATTTGCGCCTCGCCTCGTTGTCCATGTTCGAGAGGATGCAGCCGACGCTGAGTCCCAGGAATCGGTACACCCTGCCCATCCATTGACTGTCTCGCTCGGCTAGATAATCGTTGACCGTGACGATATGGACACCCTTGCCGTCCAGGGCGTTGAGGTATGCCGCCGCCACAGAGGAGAGGGTTTTGCCCTCGCCGGTCTTCATCTCCACGATTTTGCCTTGATGAAGCACTATGCCGCCCATTATCTGAACATCGAAAGGCCGTTCGCCCAGTACCCGCCGGGCTGCCTCCCTGGCTAGGGAAAAGGCTTCCGGCAGAATATCATCCAAGGATTCGCCCCCAGCGAGGCGACCGGCCAGCGCTTTCGTCTGGATCGGGAAATCCTCATCCGAAAGCGCCAAAGCCCAGGCTTCCTTGCTGTTGATGGCATGCACTAAAGGCAGCAAGGCTCGAGCATCTTTATCGCGTTTTGACCCCAGCAGAGCTGTGATGAGATTGATAGCCATGGGCTTAGGATACTTCCGCCTCGACCGAGGGTCAAGGAAGTTGACAGCCGGAGCCCTTAAGGTATAAGGATGAGCCAGCGATGAAGCCGCTCTGTGTATTCGTTTTGGCGCTGAGCCTTTTCGGTCTCTCTGCTTGCGTCCCGGCGCCTCAAAATAGCCAGGTCGTTCAACCTAAGTATTTATTCGACCTCGGATACGGATTGCAGGATCGGATGATAGGCTTGCTCGAAGGAAATGCCAGCGAGGTCGAGCTCTACATGAGGGAGGGCATATTCCATATCCTCGACCCTGCCTTGAAAAGAATAACCCGGACTTCCTCATACGGAGACATGCTCTCCAGCCTATACGATCCGGAGGCCGCTCCCGCGCCTTCCTTCGACCCGGCGAAATATGGCGAGAACCTTGAAGCAGAAAAGGACACCGCAATAGTAAGCGGAAGATACGCTG
Organism: uncultured Treponema sp.; assembly: GCA_964453055.1. GTDB lineage: Bacteria > Spirochaetota > Spirochaetia > Treponematales > Rectinemataceae > UBA2256. Next base: position 55,175 of record CAYVOD010000002.1, read on the forward strand.
TTCAGACTAGATTTTCCCATCCTTCCCGGATCGGAGTAGATTCGGCTCAGAGGATTTTCATCGCCGACAGAATCGAAAACGATGAGGCTATCGTTTTCGATCCCCTGACGGGCAGTTATAGCGATTGGATCGTTCGCCGCTTCGGCGAAAACGGCAAGGAACTGCAGTATCTGGGCAGGGAAGGGGCTCTGGGTTCGGCCTTTCCAAGGATCCTGAACATCGACTGCCTAGGGGACGACAGCGTCGTCGTGGTTTCCGCTTCCGCGTCTCTGTACACGGTCTATCGTTTTTCCAGCGACGCGAAGCTACTTTCAAGCGTAAGGATAGATACAGACTCCCTGCCGATTCCTCTCGAACTCGTGGACTCCCAAGATGGTTCCGGTTCCGCGGAAGGTATCCATGCCGATATGGAAAACCTCCTGCCAATGAAAACGGCTTCAGGGTTCAGCGTGATCCTGAAGCTGAATTATTATCGGGAGACTACCGATTCAGCGACGTTGATAGACACAGGGCTTGAAAATGCGGGCTCCTGGATTTTCTCTATGGATGGAACCACCGGTTTGCAGAACTTCGGTTTTCAGATTGAGCCTTCGGAGAATTCCGGCCAGGAGTGGGAAATATTAGGAGTAACGAATGAACATTTTCTCCTTTCGTCCAGGAAGAAGGTGCTGCGGAACGATACCGGTGAGGGAATTCCTGCTCGCTCCGAGGCAGACGACTCCAGGGCGCTGCGACTCGTCGACTCATCGGGAAAGGTACTGAGTTCCTGCGAAATTCGCGTTCCCGACGAGGAAGGACTCCTCAGATCCCTCCGCGTATCGTCCTCAGGCCAGCTCTACGGCATCCTACTAGGAAGGGACGAAGCGAAACTCCTATGGTGGGAGCTTCCCTTTTAATTTGAATTTGACCGCCATGACTGTTCTGGTATAATGGGGCAAGCCTGGGAAAAAGGTGGTAGCTTTCCATGAAACGACTATTGTCCTGCGCGGAGTCCCAGGACCTGGACGCGTCGGCGCGAAAACTATTCGGTCTCGATTCACTCCTGCTCATGGAAAAAGCCTCGCTGCGTCTTTGGGATCGCCTTTCGACCTTTATTGAAGGTTCAAGGAGATGTTCGGCCCAAGGCAGAAACTTGAGAATTCTTGCTATATGCGGCAAGGGAGATAATGGGGGCGACGCCCTGGCGATGCTTCGTCACGCCCGGTCGGCGGGTTTCGAAAACCTTGGCGCCGTCATCTCCTCGCAGCCTCAGAGCCAGAGCGCGCAAGCCCAGAGGGGCTTTCTCAAGACCGCCGGCATATCATGCCTAGGATGGGACGATCTTGGCTTGGAGGAAAAGACCCGCCTTTTTAACGAAGCCGATATCGTTCTGGATGGAATATTGGGGAGCGGAGTCAAGGGAGTAGCCCAGGGCGAAGCCCTCGAGATGATCGAGTTTGTCCTGGAGGCGGAGGCATCGAGTACTAGGGCGCTGGACGGAGAATTAAAGCCCCTGATCGCGTCCGTAGATATTCCCTCGGGCTTAGGCGATTTCTGGACCGAGGACATGCCGGCCGTAAAGGCGGACATATGCCTCTGCCTTGAGCCGGTAAAGGAAGTATGCCTATCGCCTTCGGCGCGGAAGCTCTGCGGCAGGATGCTGGGCGTAGAGGATATCTTTCCCTCGGACCTGATAGCCTGCGCCGGAAAAGGCTTCCGGTTGGAGGATAAAGACCTCGAAGAGCTGCTGGAACCGGTTTTCCCTGAATCGTACAAGATGAGCAGGGGAAGGGTGGCGGTCTTCGCCGGGTCCCTGGGTTCGGCAGGGGCCGCCCTGCTTTGCGCCAAGGCCGCCATAGCCGCCGGAGCCGGATATGTCTACCTATACGTGGACGAGGATCTCTATCCTCTATTAGCTTCCAAGGGCGAATCCTTCATTCTTCGCCCCTGGAACGCCGGTACGGAAATTCCGGACTGCGACGTGGTCCTGGCCGGCCCGGGCTGGGGGGTAACAGATGATAGAATCTCGCTTTTGAAAACTCTCGGTTCCCTGGCCGCGGAACGGCCCCTGATACTCGACGCCGACGCTATCAGGCTGATCGCTAGGCAGCCTGGCTTATGCTCCTCGATCAGCGCTCCCTGCGTTCTGACGCCCCATCCCGGGGAGCTGCGGGCACTCCTGAAAGCTTTCGGCATTCCTGAAGGCGCTAGCTTTTCGCAATCTATCGCGGAGCTGTCGGCGAACCTGGGGATGCTCGTCCTGGCCAAGAGCCACATCACCTGGATACAGGGCGAGAATTCTCGCTTCGTCTGGGAAGGCATGACGCCCGAACTAGGAGTGGCGGGCTCAGGGGATGTGCTCGCTGGGCTTTACGCAGGACTTCTTGCCAGGAGAATGGCTCGGTTTAAAAGGCCTGGAGGCGGCGCCGAAGAAAAGCTCGCTCGCAGAGCCGTCCAAGGGGCGGCCCAGGCGGCGGCCTGCGCCGCCGTTATCGCTCACGGCGGCGCAGGCCGCCGCCTGGCGGAGCGCTGCGGCTGGTTCGACGCGTCGGCCCTGGTGGAGGAATGCGCTATCTACCTGCACGAAACAGACGGCAGGAAAGGATGTCCGCGATGAGGCGCTCCATAGCCGGCATAGTCGTCCGGGATGGGGAAATTCTCGTAGCCAAGCGGAAGGAAGGCGGCGCCATCGGCCTTCGCTGGGAGTTCCCCGGCGGCAAGGTGGAGCCGGGTGAAAGGGACGAAGATGCCTTGCGTAGGGAATTCGAAGAAGAATTCGGGGTGAAGGCGGAACCGATTCACTTTCTCGGGACGGCTTCCTTTGATAGTCATTCTGGGGAAAGGCTTTTGGCCGCCTGGCTGGTGGGGCTGCCGAGGGACTGCGTTCTAGAGCTGCGGGAACATATCCAGATCGCCTGGTTGCGGCCCGGGGACTTAGCGCGGCTTGATTTGGCCGATAGCGACAGAACAGTGCTTCCCCTGTTGGAAGCCGAAGGTTTGGCCTAACAAGCCTGACAAGTCAGAAGCCTTAGTTTTCCTCCCCAAGATCGAAAGGAAGGCTGCTCGCGTCGTTATCCTCATCGGGATCGCCGGTGAGAATTTCCACCTTCGCCTGGATTTTTTCAAGTTCCTTCTTGAGGGTCCTGGCCAGCTTAACGCCTTCCTCGAAGACCTTGACCGCTTCTTCCAGCGGGAGCTCGGGCTCGCGTATTCTTTCAGCCAAGTTTTCCAGCCTTTCGAGCCTTGATTCGAAATCTTTCATCCTTCCACCTCTTCAACCTCAACCCTAGCCGAGCCCGATGCGAAGATTATTTCCAGGGCTTCGTCTTCTTCGAGTTCCGCCGCGTTGCGCACTATCGGCCCCGGGCCGTCAAGGCGCGAGGAGCGTATGGTTTTCGCGGCGCTTCCTTCCGCCTTGGCGCTCTTCAGTTTTCTCGTGATCGAATAGCCGCGATCCAGCACCGCCTGGGGACTGGTAAGCTCGAGCGAGTTCTCCGCAAGGGCCCTGCGATGCGCCAGATCTTTCATTCTGTTTCCGATGCCGCGGACCATGACCTCCAGCGCATCATCGAGCCTGCGCGCTACGGGCATAAAGAGGCGCATGAACCGGGCTTCTACATCCTCGAGGGCGAAGGAATCCAGCGCGCCCGCCGCGCGGTCCAGCCGAGCCTGGATCGTAGACTCCAGAGCCAGCTCGAACTGCCGTATTTCGCTCGACAAGGTCGCCCTGCTTTCTGCCACGAGCTCGGCCGCGGCGGAGGGCGTCGCCGCCCGCAGGTCCGCAGCGTAGTCGCAAATCGCCCAGTCTATTTCGTGGCCCACCGCGCTTATCACCGGAATTTTCGATTCGGCGACGGCCCGCACCACGGCCTCGTCGGAAAAGGCCAAGAGGTCCTCAAGAGAGCCTCCGCCGCGGCCGACGATCAGTACGTCCGCTATCGAGAGCCTGTTGGCCTGCCTGATCCTCGACGCTATCATTTCCGCCGCGCCTTCGCCCTGGACGAGGGTGGGCAAAATGACGAGGTCCACCCCGGCGTTGCGCCTTCCCAACACATGGATTATATCTCGCACCGCCGCTCCCGAAGGGCTTGTTACCAGGGCGACCCGGGCAGGGAAACGCGGCAGGGGCCTCTTTCTCTCCTCGTCGAATAATCCTTCAGCCGCCAGCTTCCGCTTGCGTTCTTCCAGCATGGCCAGAATATCGCCCGCTCCGGCCAGGCGAGCGCTCTGGGCTATAAGCTGATACTGACCTCTCGCTGCGTATACCGAGACGTCGCCGGAAACGACAAGCTTCATTCCGTCTCGTATTTCGAAACCGAGGAGAGAGAGGCGATATTTGAACATCACCGCCTGGATAAGCGCCTCCCTGTCCTTGAGGGAAAAATAGAGATGGCCTGAGCCGGAGAGCTTGGCGTTGGATACTTCCCCCTGGACGGAGACCGAAGAATAAAAACCCTCGAGAGTTCCTTTTATGAGGCTGGTGAGTGCACTGACGCTCAGGGGTTCGGAAGGAGAGGCCATAAAGCCCTGGCCTTCGGGCTCTGGCCATGGATAGTTTTTTTTCTCTGCCATTGCTTTCTCTAGTCCCTAGTATACATCAGTTTCCGAAAGCCTGGAGCCATAGGCTGCCAGCGGCCACCGAAACCAAGGTTACGGGCAGTCCCAGCTTGAGATAATCCAGGAATCCTATCCTCAGACCCTCTTTTTCCGCCTGGCCCGCGACGATGAGGTTGGCGACTGAACCGAGGAGGGTAAGGTTTCCCGCGAAGGTGCTGGCCATGGCGAGGCTGAGCCAGGCTATTCGGGGCTCGTCGAACCCCGATGCCAGGGGGGAGAGAAGCATCACCGCCGGCACGTTGGATACGAGGTTGGAAACGAGGGTCACCGAAGCGGAAAAGGCGAGTCCCGGATTCTTGAGCGAAGGCTCCAGGCTGCGCATGAAGGCCGCGAAAAGCGGGGTTTTCGCCACCGAGGCGGTCAGCACGAAGAGTCCGGAGAAGAATACGAGAAGTTCGAAATCCACATGGCCGAATACCCGTTCCGCCTTGGTGCGGCGGCTCACGAGCAGCATCGTTGACGCGGACAAGGCGGCCACGCTCGTCCGGAAACCCGCGGCGAGCAGAATAAGAAGTAGGCCGGCCGCCGCCAGGCTCTTAATCATGAGCCTGCGGTCCTGTTCCTTCGGTGCCGGTCCGGGGTCTGAAAGCGCCAGGAGGCTACCCGGGGCGGGGATCTTCGCGGCCGGCGAGGAAAACTCCCCTGGAAAGGCAAGGAGGCAGGCGACGAAGCAGAGGCCGAGGGCGAATAGTGAGGGGGGGCCTAGAAGCAGGACGAAATCGAAAAAACCAAGGCCGGATTGGGAGGCGATGAGCATGTTCTGCGGGTTTCCGATGGGAGTCGCGCAGGAGCCTGCGTTGGCCGAGACAGCCAGGGCTATGAGATAGGGCCTGGCGTCCAGCTTCCTTCGCCTGGCAATTTCGATTACCAGGGGCGTAAGCATCAGGCAGATCGTGTCGTTGAGGAAAAGAGCCGAGAGCAGACCGGAGGAAAAAATCACCATGGCGAGAAAGGAGCGCGGATTTCCCGCCAACGCCAGAAGCCTGGAGCCGGCGAGGCCGAAAAATCCCGAGATCCTCAAGTTGGCCACCACGAGCATCATCGCCAGGAGGAGGGCCAGCGTTTCCACGTCGATAGCCGCGAACGCTTCGGAGTAGGATATCCCTCCGAGGAGCACGAGGAGGAGCGCAGCCGCCAAGGCTATGCTCGCCCGGTTCATGGCCAGGCGGGGAATACGGCCTATGGCAATGCCAAAAAACGCGAGTACGATGACTAGGTAAATCGCCGGTTGAAGGGACTGCATCGGCTTCCACTATAGCATGAAGCCGCTGGGGCCATGAAGCCGAATCGAGGCTTGTCCTGCTCCGATGGAACAGGCCGGCGTTTTCGTGTATAGTATCTTTATGCATCCACACGAACTGCCTGTATATCAGCAGAGAGATAAAATATTAGCCGCCCTGGCGGAAAACCAGGTTGTCGTCGTCGAAAGCCCAACGGGCTCCGGTAAAACCACCCAGCTCCCCATAATCCTCCACGAAGCGGGATACGCTGCCAAGGGTTACATCGGAGTGACCCAGCCCCGGCGGATCGCCACCCTCTCGGTCAGCGATTTCATAGCCCGCCAACTCGAAGTCAAGGTCGGGGGCTTGGTGGGATACAAGATGCGTTTCGAGGACAGGACAGGCGCCGATACGAAAATAAAAATCATGACCGACGGCATTCTCCTCCAGGAGATGAAACTCGATCCCTATATGTCCAAATACCAAGTCATCATGGTGGACGAAGCGCACGAGCGGAGCCTGAACATCGACTTCATACTCGGGCTTCTAAAGCAGGTCCTGGAATCGAGGCCCGAATTCAAGGTGATCGTTTCCTCGGCCACGATCAACGCCCAGGTTTTTTCCGAATACTTCGGCGAATGCCCGATAGTCAAGATCGAAACCCAGACATATCCCGTCACCCTCATCTACGATCCGGTGATCGACGCCCAAGAAAGGGAAAAACCTAAGGAAGAAACCCGGGGAGGGGGCAGAAATTCAGCACGTAGATCTGAATCCAGCTCCCCCTTGCGGTACAGCGACGAAGCTCTCTACGACAAGATTCTATCCATTATCCAGCGCAGCCTGGCTTCGAGGCCGGAGGACGAGGAGGGGGATATCCTTGTCTTTCTTCCTGGCGAAAAAACCATCAAGGAATGCGCCCTGAGGCTTTACGATAGCCCCATGGCCGAGGCTCTCCACATAGTGCCTCTCTATGCCAGGCTGGGGAAGGACGAACAGGAAAAGGTCTTCTACCCGGCCCCTTTGGGCAAATCCAAGGTAGTCATCGCCACGAACATAGCCGAAACCAGCGTCACCATAGACGGAATCACCGTCGTGATAGACTCGGGGCTCGCCAAGCTGAACTACTACAATCCCCGGAGTTTTACCGCAAGCCTTATCGAAACGCCTATTTCCAAGGCTTCCTGCAACCAGCGCAAGGGGAGGGCGGGAAGGACCAGGCCAGGCGCCTGCTACCGCCTCTATCCCCGGAAGGACTTCGAAAATCGCCCCCTTTTCACCACCGAGGAAATATACAGAACCGACCTGTCCGAGGTTGTGCTGAGGATGGCCGAGCTGGGGATCAGCAATTTCGAGGAATTCGACTTCATCTCCAAGCCGCCCAAGAGCGGGATCGCGGGAGCGATAGATATTCTCAACCTCCTGGACGCTCTAGCCGACGATAGAAGGCTTTCCAAGACGGGCGAGCTCATGTGCGCCTTTCCCCTACTGCCCCGCCTTTCGAGGATGATCGTCGAATCCATGCTGCGCTATCCCGAGGTGATCCACGAAACACTGGTCGCGGCGTCCTTTCTCTCCACCATGAGCCCCTATGTGCTTCCTCCCGGTGAGGAGCTGGAAGCGCGTAAGGCTCACCACGCGTTCAGGGATCCCATGGGCGACTTCGTCTCGTACCTTAGGATCTACGATGCCTTCATGGCGGCGCCGGACAAAAGCAGATTCTGCGAGTTCAACTACCTGGACGAGAGGACCATGAGGGAGATCCTCCGTATCAGGGAGCAGCTGGAGATAATAGTCTCGGACATGGGCTTCCCCATTTCCCGCGGCGGAGCCCTGGCGGATTACCTCTGCGCGGTGAGCCGCGGCCTCATACAGTTCGTCTGCGCCAGGCAGGAAAGAGGGCTCTTTAGGTCGCTCACCGCCGAGAAAATTCAAATCCATCCCGGTTCGGTCATGTTCCGAGAGAACCCGGATTATATAGTGGCCGGCGAAATCGTGCGCACCACAAGGATGTACGCCATGTCGGTCTCGCCCCTGTCCAAGGAAATCTTGAGCCGAATTTCCCCGATGGTCGCCGAGCGACTTTCCGCGATCTCTGGAAGAGAGACCGGAAGAACCGCCATGACCGGGGAAAGGAAGTCAAGTGCGAGAGGCGGAGCGGAAAGAGCCGCTTCTTCTGGACGCCAGGAGCAAAGGAACTTTACCGACACCATACAGTTGGGCGGCCAGATTTTCGATTTATCGAAGGGCAGGGGCAAGAAAAAAATGGTCGTCCTGCCCTGGGAACGATTCAAAATGGCCAGGGAGAATCTGGATCAGGGGTCGGGAGCCGCCTTCAAAGGGTTGGAGGCTGTCATTCAGCATGGAACGTACAGTCTCCTCGAAGGCGACAAGCTGGAGACGGTGATTAGGATAAAAGACTGGCTCGACCTGGACCGGGACCTCGCGCGGGACTGGCCCAGGAGCAGGAATTTCGAAATCCTCGCAAAGGATGGAGGCGATCGCCTCAAGACCGAGGACTTCGGGGAGCTGGTAGAAAACCTGTCCCATGTTTTTCAGGTGGCCAAGCCCAAGGGCAAGGACAAGAAACTCGGCTTCGTCAGCCTCTATACCGACGGAGAAGGTGTCTTCTGGTTCAGGATTTCGAAGGGCTTCCATACCGCGCTCAACGAAAGCATCGCCAGTCTCGAGGCATTGATCGACGCGGCGGACGACGCCCAGCTGGCGGCCGGGGCGAAGGAAAGCATCGGCCATCTCTACAGAAAACTCAGCTCGTTTTTCGAATGAACGAGGAGCCTTGAAAGAAAGCCCCTTCGTTCAGGCCTTGACGAAGAAAAGCTCGAAGGAAGGTCGGGATTCAACCATGGCTCTTCCTTCGAATTTCGTCCTGGGCCTCCAGCCGATTCTCGGGGCGAATCCCTGGTAGGCGTTTTTCAGGGCTCCGCAATCGCTCAATACGGCCAGTGTCTGATTAGCGTAATCCTCTATATCCGTGACGAAATACAGATAAGCTCCATCCCCGAGGCGTGAAGCCATGAGGTCTACCAGGTCCGGGCGCATGAGGCGTCGTTTGTGATGCCGTTTCTTAGGCCAGGGGTCGGGATAGAAAATATGCAGTCCCGCGAGCCCTTCGGGGGCGATCATGTCCTGGAGCACCTCTACGGCGTCGTGCTGAATTATTTTCAGGTTGTTGATGCCCCGGTCCCGTATTTCCATTAGTAACCGCCCGACTCCGGGGCTATGGACCTCGACGCCGAGATAATTGAACTCAGGCCTCCCTAGGGCGATCTGCCAGGTAGCCTGACCCATGCCGAATCCGATTTCGAGGATCAGGGGCTTGGGTTCGGCAAAAATTTCAGACGGCTTTATAGGCTGGGCGCCGAAGGTAAGGGCGTACAGCGGACTCAATTCCTCTATCGCCCTCTTTTGGGCTTCCGTCATTCTTCCCGCCCTGAGCACGTAGCTGCGGACAGCTTGCCGCTCTCGGCCGGATAGTCTTACGCTTTTGTCGTCTCCGGCTGTGGGGATGCCCTCGCTCAAGCCTTTGCCGCCTTGATAAAATCCGCCAGCTCGTCCAGGCTCCCAAACTCTATGGTTCTGCGTTCCTCCAGGTTCCTGAGCGGGAAAAGCCTTTTTTCGGCAGAAGCCCTGTCCATCAGCAACGCGAAGGGAATAGATTTTTTCTGGGCGAAGGAATACTGGTTCAGCAGTTTTTTTACCTCTGGATAGACCTCGCAGGAGATGCCGCGGGAACGAAGCTCGCTCGCCGCGTTATGAAGCTCGGACTCGGGCCTTTCGCCCACGTTTGCTATAAGTACCTGGGGCAGGGGATCGCGGCGCAAGGGACGCTCTAAAATCTCCATGGCGCTCAAAAGACGGTCCAGCCCAACCGAGGCGCCAACGCCGGGCAAAGAACGATTCGTGTAAAGACTCGCCAGCTCGTTATACCGCCCCCCCGAACACACCGAGCCTATAGAGGGCAGGTCGTTCAAAAACGTTTCGAAAACGACGCCGGTATAATAGTCAAGACCTCGGGTAATGCTCGGGTCGAGGTACAAAGAATCCGCGCTGCCTGCCGAAAGTACTATTTCGTATACATCCTTAAGCCGCTGTTTCGCCGCATTCGCTTCCACGTCATCTTTATCGCAAAAGGATGACATTTTCTCCAGGGTCGAAAGGAAATCCTTATCCGGCTCGATGAAGCTCAGTACCTCGTCGGCGATTCTGTCCCCCGCATCGGCCGCTATCAGGGTTCTGGTTTTTTCCTGGCCGATTTTTTCGATCTTGTCGACGCTGCGCAGGATGGAAACCGATTTGTCCAGGCAGCCAGCCCGGGCTAAAAAGCGGTTGAACAGCGCCCTGTGGTTCACCCTGATTCTCGCTTTTCCTGCTTCCAGCGCCTTTATGGCCTGGGCGATGACAAGGATTATGTCCGCGTCGGCGGAGGCGCTGTCCGTCCCCACGATGTCGAAATCGCACTGCATGAATTCCCTGTAACGGCCTCGCTGGGTGTTCTCTCCCCTCCAGACCTTGGCCATGTGATAGCGGCGGAAGGGAAGGTATAGTTCCTCAACGTGCTCGGCCATGAAGCGGGCGAAGGGAACGGTGAGGTCGAAGCGCATCGCTACCTCGCGGCCTCCGTTGTCGGTGAAACGGTATACCTGCTTGTCTGTCTCGCCACCTCCCTTGCCCAGGAGGATTTCGGCATACTCCAGGGCCGGGGTGTCTATGGGCACGAAACCGAAGGAGCGGAAGACTTGCTCCAGGCGGGAGAGCAGGCTGTTCCGGGCCTGTTCGGCGTCGGGGAGGTAGTCTCTGAAACCTTTGAGCACTCGAGGTTCGATAATGTCGGGCATTGTTCCTCCGAAGTAGAATGAGGGCAATTATGGGAAATCCCGGCCTTAATTGCAAGTATTGCATAAAAAGCCTTTGACGTGATATAAGAACGCTCCCTCTTTATTCAGATCGGCTCCCCGAGGAACCGGCCTGAATCAATCGTTCCCCGTATGGGGGACTAGGTCCGCGAGGAGGAAAGAATGAGACAATACGAGTTAGTCGTGGTCTTGCCTTCGGAGGAAGACGCCTTCCACAAAGGCAAGGAAGCAGTGATGTCGGATCTGGCGCAATTCGCCGCCGCCGATATCAAGGATGAGGATATGGGAGACCGCCCGCTGGCCTATCCGGTCAAGAAGCGGGAGCGGGGGCACTATATCCTGTATAAATTCTCCCTGGACGCCCAGAACGTCACCCCGATGGAAAGAGCTTTCAAACTCAACACCAGCATTCTGAAGTATATCGTGGTGAAGTCGGAAGCTTGAGTACCAAGGGGGTGTTCGGATGCGCGATATAAACGTCGTAGTCCTGGTGGGCAGGCTCACCAGGGACGCTGAGCTCAAATACACTAAATCGGGAACGGCGATCGCGAGGTTTTCCTTGGCGGTAAACCGCTCTAGAAAGCAGGACGATCAATGGATCGACGAAACCAGCTTTTTCGACATCGATTTTTGGGGAAAGGGCGCCGAGGCGGTTAATCGCTACCTGACCAAAGGACAGCAGGTCGCCGTCGAAGGCGAGCTGCGCCAGGACCGCTGGGAGCAGGACGGACAACCCCGCAGCAAGGTTATCGTAAACGCAAGCAACGTCAGGCTGATGGGAAGCTCTTCCGGAAATCAAGGAAGCGGCCCGTCGGCAAAGGGCCAGCCCTACGGGGCGCAGGACGCCTCCGCGAGCGCGAGGCCGTCCGGAGCATCGGCCCAGAACGCATCGCCGATCGATACCTTCGACGATGACATTCCATTCTAAGGCTATCGAAAGGAAACAAGGAGAAATCTCATGGCTGACATGAAAGATATGAACGAGGGACGCTCGAGCCGTCCCGAAATGGATCAGGGCGACGGTCGCAGGGATCAGGACGATCGCGGCGGCCCGCGCAAGGGAAAGGGTTTTTTCAAGAAGAAGGTCTGCAAATTCTGCACCCAGAAGGCCCACATCGATTATAAGGATTCCGATACCCTCCGGCGCTATACCACCGAACGCGGCAAGATACTTCCCAGGCGCATCACCGGAACCTGTTCCAAGCATCAGCGCGAGCTGGCGGTCAACATCAAGAGGGCGAGATCCCTTGCCCTCCTGCCTTACGTCGTAAAATAAATCCGAGGTTGAAGGTGGACGAGCAGGAACGGCTGGCCAAGAAGAGGGTATTCCTCGCCGATGCTACGGCGGGACTTTTTTCGGGCTTTCTCTATCTATCCTACCTCTTCTCTTTCGCCTTCCTGGTCCCCGTGCAGCAGTCTTTCGCCGGCAGAGGCTCGAGGGCGGGGCTGGTCTCCTCTTCCGTGGCCTTTGCGGTGATAACGGCGGGCACGTTAGTGAGGATGCTCCAACTCAGGTTTTTCGATTTCATTTCCCTGCTCTCGAGTTGCATGCCTTCGCTACTGCTGATGATCGCCCTGTATTGGATAAACGCCGATAAGCCAAGGATTTCCCGCATAGCCAGGATACTTCTGGCCGCCCTCGTTCTGTCCCTGGCCGCGCTGCCTTTCGTGCTGCGCATGGAAAAGGATACGGCCTTCATAGGACAGCTTTCGGCCTATGTGACTGAGACGATAGACTCAAGCGGCTTGGCTCTGGACGAACCTAGGCTGGCGTCGGAATTGGTGCGGAGGGCTATCGCGATTATTGGCTCCGGGTTCAGCGCATTCATACTCTGGATACTCGCAGGCAGCTGGTGGCTCGGAAGCCTGATCGCATCTAAAAGCAGGTCCGCGCTCGCGGGTCTTGCTCCCGTCAAGAACCTGCCCCGCCTCGCAGCGGTGAAGGTGCCGCTAAAGGCGCTCTGGCCGAGCCTGTTGCTTTGGGGTCTTCTTTTTCTGGCGCTCGCGTTCAAGGCCCAGGGGCTTTGGCTGATGCTGGCATGGAATTTAGCGCTCTGCGCGGCCTCGATCTACGGATTGCAAGGCATTGGAGTGCTTTCTTTTCTGCTGCACAAGCCGGCGGTCCCCGCCTTACTGCGGCGTCTTTTGCCTTTGGCGCTCATCGCGGCCTTGCTGAATCAGGCCACCAGCGCCGTTGTTTTGATTGGCTTGCCCGTATTGGGCATTACCGAGGTATGGATTCCATACCGTAACCTAAAAGGAGCTTCCACATGAAAGTGATCCTGAATCAGGATGTTCCCAACCTGGGAGAGATCGGCGACGTGAAAGAGGTCGCACCTGGCTACGCCCGCAATTTCCTGCTTCCCCGCGATCTGGCCATCGTCTACAACGCCAGGAGCGTACAGCTCTTCGAGCATAGGAAAAACGAGATCCTCGCCATCAAGGAAGAAAAGCGCAAGGCTTCCGCCTCGCTCAAGGAGCGCATCGAGGCCGAGGAGCTTTCGGTCACCATGCCCGCCGGAGCCAACGGCAAGCTCTATGGCGCCGTGACTAACGCCACGGTGGCGGACGAGCTCTTGAAGAAGGGCTTGGAGATAGACCGCAAGAAGATCGAGGTGCCCGGTCGTTCGATCAAGAGCGTCGGTAACTACAAGATCGACATCCATCTCTATGACAAGGAAGAGGCCGTTTTGAGGCTTATCGTTCTCGGCCAGGAAGTCAAAGCCGAGAAGGCCGAGGAGGGCGAGCAGCCCAAGAAGCAGCGCCAGAGGAAGCCCAGGGCCGAATCCGCCGAACCTGTCACCGACGAAGAGCAGGCGGCAGCTTTTGAAGCCGCCGTCAACGCCGGACGCTTGAACTAAGATTAATCGTGGCTTCTGCCCGAAATGCCGGCCTTGTTGGCTATTCAGCCTTGAGCTGAGTCCCAAGGCCGGCTTTTTATTTCTCCGGCAGTTGCTTTTAGTCGCCTCTTTCAATATCGCGACGCTTTCTTTTGCGCGTTGACATTGTATAATTCCCGGAGGCCAGAGGACGAAGATGAGCAACGAAAGCCTGAAAGATAAAATCCCTCCCCATAACCAGGAAGCCGAACAGGCATGCCTCGGCGCTCTTTTGCTCGATCCCGACAGCCTCGGCTCGGTGGTTCGCTATATCCGCCCCGAGGATTTTTATCTTCCGGCACACAACCAGATATTCGCGGCAGTGATCGCCCTCCACGAAAAAGGGCAAAAGGCCGATATCATCACCTTGACCGAAGAAATGAGATTAGCCGGAAGCCTGGACAGGGCGGGAGGGCCTGGCTATATCGCCTCTCTCACTTCCATGACTCCTTCCGCGGCCAATGTCGAATACTACGCCCGGATCGTCCAGGAAATGTCCACCCGGCGAAGCCTTATTAGACTCTCATCGGAAGTCAGCTCGCTCGCCTTCGACGACACCTCGGAAACCGGTCCGATTCTCGACCAGATTCAGGCTAAAATATTCGAAATCACCCAAAACCGCAGGACCGCGTCCTATCATTCGATAAAAGAGCTGATCCCCGACACCATCACGGTGATCGAGCAGCTGAGCAACAATCCCAACGCATTCACCGGAATCCCCTCGGGCTTGACCGACCTGGATGCCATGACCTCGGGATTCCAGAACTCCGAGTTCGTCGTCATCGGAGCGAGGCCTTCGGTGGGCAAGACCGCCCTGGCCTTGAGCTTCACCTCCCACATCGCCATCAACTGCAAGATACCTGCGGCCTTTTTCTCCCTGGAGATGTCCGAGCGGGCACTGATGAACAGGATCATAAGCTCGGAAGCCATGGTGCCCGGCGAGCGCATCCGCACCGGCAGGCTGCGCAGCTCCGACCTCAACGACCTCATGGACGCGGCCGGCAGGATCTACGAAGCTCCGCTCTACATCGTCGACATGCCCAACATGAAGCTGCTGGAGCTGCGCACGATGGCCAGGCGGCTCGTCCTCGAGCGGGGGGTAAAGATAATCTTCGTCGACTACATAACGCTGATAACCCACGAAAACGCCGAGCTGCCGCGCTGGGAACAGATTTCCGCCATCTCCCGGTCCCTCAAGTCCCTGGCCCGGGAGCTGGACATACCTATCGTCGCCCTCTCGCAGCTGAAACGGGAGGCTGAGGGAAAGCAGCCAAACCTGGCCGACGTGCGGGAATCCGGATCAATAGAGCAGGACGCCGATCTCATCCTGTTCCTGCACAGGGATCGGGAGATCAACAAGACCCAGGACCAGAGGTCAGAGCAAATAGAAACCGAGCTTATAGTGGCCAAGCAGCGAAATGGCCCGATCGGGAAGACGAACGTCTGGTTCAAGCCCGCCTACGCCAAATTCGTCAATATGGAGCGCTTCGAGCGCTGAAGTCCGGCTTTCGATCAGCGGCCTGAGAAAAAGAGTATGTCGCTGAACGTGGCTATGAAGAACAAGACGAGGATCATCGCCGCGCCTATGAACTGGAAGCGGTAGATCGTCGTCGTGAGCAAGGGCTTGCGCCTTACGATCTCCGCCAGCGACAGTAGGATTTGCCCGCCGTCCAGGGCCGGTATCGGCAATAGATTCATTATGAAAAGGCTCACCGAGAGAAAGGCCAGGAAGCTTAGGATATTGCTCAAGCCCGCGGCCCCAGAGGATTCGATGCTCGCCTGGGTGGCGCTTCCGATAAGGTAGGTGATCCGGGCCGGGCCGGAAATCGCCTTGAAAAGATTGACTCCCCGGAAAAGCATGCCGAGCCCCTTAACGCTTAGCCCGATCATCTGGAAACTTTCAGTCCAGCCTTGGACGAAAGCCTTGCCGACGGAGGCCGCCTTTTCCTCCTTGACTATCGTCGCGAAGGAAAGTCCCAGTGGGGAGGACCCGGAGTCGTAGGAAAGCACGAGGCTGAAATCGAGAAGTTCTCCGTACCTGTTGACCTTTAGGTTCGCGCGCTCAGGTTTCGCGGCGAGAACCGAGGAAATATCGATGCTATGCTCCACCGGCCTTCCCTGGAACTCGACTATGCGGTCCCCCGGCTTTATGCCCGCTATGGCCGCAGAGCTCCCCGGGGCTACCGATGCGACGAGGGGATCGGCCCAGGCATAAACGCCGATGAGCCCCTGTCCGCTCTCCTTGTCCAGCCTTGGCCGCACAGGCAAGCTAAGGCGGTTCCCCGAACGCTCCACTTCGAAAATCAGCTCCTTTTGGGCGCTGACGCTGACTATATCCTGAAGGTCGGAATAGTCGTTTATGATATTTCCGTCTATGGAGAGAATCAGATCCCCCGTCCTGAGGCCTCCTGCCTGGGCGGGGCTGAGCTCGCCGCCGGCCTGGGCCGAAAGCTGAGGATAATCCGACGCGAGGACGATTCTGTTGGGAAGGGTTTCGATTCGAAGGCCGACCAGCGCGACGACGCCGAAGAGAAGGGCCGCGAACAGCAGGTTGAAAAAGGGGCCGGCCAGGAGGATGAGAATGCGTTTCCAGGCGGCCTCGCCGTAAAAGGAGCCTTTTTCGGCGGGGATATGCTCCAGTTTGCGCTCCAAGGCCTGCTTGAAACCTTCCTCTCCCTTCATGCGGCAGTAGCCGCCCATGGGAAAGGCGGAAATCCTGTATTCCGTGCCTCCGCGGACGAAGCCGAAAAGTTTCGGGCCCATGCCTATCGAAAAAGCCTCGACCTCGATGCCGACCAGGCGGGCGGCCAGAAAGTGTCCGAGCTCGTGGACGAGAACGACGATAGAAAGCCCTAATAAGCCGTATAGCACTGTCAGCATTGGATCTCCGCGACGAAGGCCCTGGCCCTTTCCCTGGCCTTTTCGTCATGATGAAAGATACTGTCCAAATCCCCTGCGGGAAAAGACCAATCGGCGCTCAAAGCATCGGCGACGACCGAAGGAATATCGGTGAACCGTATACGTCCTGCGTCGAAGGCCTCGACCGCGATTTCATTGGAGGCGTTGTACGCGATCGTCGCCGACTCGCCCAGACGGAGCGCCTCGCGGGCCAGCTGCAACATCGGAAATCGCCTGAGGTCCGGATCGAAGAAGCTCAGTGTTTTCCCGGCCAGGTCTAGCTTGCCGAAAGCCGATTCCACTTCCTCGGGCCAGTGTAGCGCTATGTCGATGGGCAGGCGCATGTCAGGCTTTGACAGATTCGCGTAGAGCGAACCGTCGATGGTTCTCACCAGGGCATGGACAAGGCTCTCCGGATGTATGAGCACCCGGATTTTCTCTTCTGAAAAGCCGAAAAGCCGCGCGGCCTCGATCAGCTCCAGGCCTTTGTTGGCCAAGCTGGCCGAATCTATGCTTATCTTCCTCCCCATCTTCCATACGGGATGAGCCGCTGCCTGGGCAGGGCTGATCGCAGCCAGCTCCGAGAGAGGCTTGTCCCTGAACGGACCTCCCGACGCGGTTATGGATAGCTCGCGGACGGATTCCGATCCGCAGCGCCGCACTAGCTGGAAGAGAGCCGCATGCTCCGAGTCCACGGGGATGATATCGAGTTTTTTGCTCTCCGCCATCGAGGCCAGAAGGCCATATCCCATGACGACTGATTCCTTGTTGGCCAAGGCAAGGTTCATGCCCTTACCGAGGGCCGCGTAGGAGGCCATGAGGCCGGGTGAGCCTGCTATGCCATTGACCACCAGGTCGGCCTCGCAGCAGTCCAGAAGTCTCTCCACCGAATTGGGGCCGACAAAACCCGATAGGAGAGTGGCGTCATCTCCGGGTCCGCCCCCGGGAGACGATCCGGCGTGGATGGAAGAGGAAGCGCTGCCGAGGGCAAGCCGGGCTTTCGGGTAGGCCTTCGCTAGACTCGCGAGACCTTGGATATCCCTGTTCGCCGACAACCCGACTACCTCAAAGCTGCCCGGGCTCCCGCGGTTGGCTTCTTGGACGCATTCCAGGGTCTGCCTGCCGATGGATCCTGTGGCGCCGAGTATTATAAGTCTTTTCGTCATGGCGGTTCCTAGCCGAGGGGAGGGAAGAATCCCCAGATCGAAGACAGGGCTATGAAAAACGGAGCGGAAAAAAGAAGGCTATCGAAGGAATCCAGGATTCCACCCCTGCCCGGGATGAAGGAACTCGAGTCCTTGACGCCGGCGGAGCGCTTGAGGGCGCTCTCGACGAGATCCCCGAGAATAACAGCGACTCCAACGCAGAGTCCTAAAAAGAGCAGGGCCACCAAGGAGGAAAAACCGGCGTCCGGGAAGAGGTAATAGGAAAGCAGCGCCGCGATGAGCGAGCCTGCCAGGCCGCCTGCGAAACCGGCCAGGCTCTTGTTGGGGGAAACCGCGACGAATCCGCGTTTGCGCCCGAAGCTCATTCCGATCAGCCAGGCCATGCTGTCGTTCCCTGCCGTCATGAGGAGGAAGATGAAAAGCGGACTGCTGTGCTGGGAAAAGCAGGAACCTATGTAGACCAGGCAAGCGCCGAGGATGCCGCAATAGAAATAGCTGAAGAGCGAGGCCGCGATCCTGGGCAGGAGTGAATCGAGCTCCTCCTTTTTCGAAAAAGCGAAGGGAGCTATAGCCGCGAGCCCGCCGAGGAGGGAGACGAGAAGCAGTGTCTCCAATGGGCTTTTGGGCGAGGGGAGCAGGTGCCCGTAAAGAGGAGAGAGGTATACGAGGGCCGAGCTTGACAATGACAAGGCAAGGAGATATTTCCGGCTCAGCTTGACTCCTTTTTTATCGAAAAGCGCAGCAGTTTCATAGATCGCCCCTGCCTGTATGCCCATGGCCACGAGCACCAGGAGCAGGTTCCGTCCGAAGGAAGCGTAGAGCTCAAAGAAAATGAAAAGGGGAACTCCTAGGAAGAAGACTAGGAGGCGCTGGATGGTGTTTTTAGTCATCTATAGGCCTCCGAATCGGCGGTTTCTAGAGCGAAAATCGGCCAGGGCCCTGTCCAGTTCCTTTTCATCGAAATCCGGCCACAGGCAATCGGTAAAATAGAGTTCAGAATAGGCGGACTGCCAGAGAAGGAAATTGGAAAGCCGCATCTCCCCTCCGGTGCGAATGATGAGGTCTGGATCGGGCATCTCCGGATGGTCCATGCAGGCGGCTATAACTTTTTCGTCCGGGGCGGCGTCCGGGGCGGCGTCCGGGGCGGCGGTCGCTCCGCCCGCCGCTGCCTCGCTTGCCGAGGCCAGCTTTGCCACGGCCCTGAGGACCTCGTCCCTGCCACCGTAATTTATGGCCAAGTTGACTACCATGCCAGGAAACGCCGAGGTATCGCTCACCGCCTTGTCTATCTCTCTAAGGATGTCGGCCGGAAGTCCGCCGCGATTTCCTGAGTGGACGAGCCTAACTCGGTTTTTCCTGTAAAAATCGAGCTCGGCCGCCAGGTGGGTCTTTATCAACCCCATGAGAAAACCCACCTCCTCCTTGGTCCGCTTCCAGTTTTCTGTGGAAAAGGTATAAAGGGAAAGATGAGTTACTCCTCGCTCCGAGCAGGCCGCCACGATTCTTTTGGCGGCTTCCAATCCCTGGCGGTGGCCTTCGGTGCGGGGCAGGCCTCGCCTAGTGGCCCAGCGGCCGTTCCCGTCCATGATAATCCCAAGGTGGAGGGAAGGGGATGCGGTAACCATTAGGTTTGCGGTCCTGGCATAGGCATTCAAACTTCCATGATCTCTTTTTCTTTTTCTTCGAGGACCTTAGCGATCTGGACTATATAGGAATCGGTTAGTTTTTGCAGTTCTTCTTCGGTCTTTTTCACCAGGTCCTCGGCGGTTTTCTCGTTCGCGGCTTCTTTTTTCAACTCTTCGAGGCTGTCGCGCCTTATGTTGCGGATCGCGACCCTCGACTGCTCGGCAATGGTCTTGGCCGACTTGACCAGGTCTTTGCGCCGCTGTTCGGTGAGAGGAGGGATGGCGAGCCTTATGACCTTTCCGTCGTTGGATGGATTGAGACCTAGTTCCGACTTAAGTATGGCTTTCTCTATCTCGCTGAAAAGAGCTCGATCCCAGGGCTGGACAACGATAAGCCTGGCCTCGGGCACCGAAATCGTCGCCACCTGGCTCAAGGGGGTTTTTTGCCCGTAGTAATCGACTCGTATTTTATCCAAGAGGCTTGGAGAGGCCCGTCCCGTCCTGATGCCGTTGAACTCGTCCCTGAGCGCGGCGATGGTCTTTTTCATCCTTGAATCGCAGGTCGTCTTTACGGATTCCATCGGTTACCTCCCCATGAAAGGCGACCGGACCCGGGAGCCTGTCCCCCGGGTCCGGTTCGCGATCTGATTCTTGCGGGCCTCAGACGGCCTCGCCAACCTTGATGTAATAATACTCAACTATAGAAAAATCCGCGCCGGATTCTTTTTTAGCCGCTGCCATGGCGGACCCTACGCTCATTTTCTCGTCCCTTACGAAGGGTTGATCCAATAGGCAGACCTCCGCCATCAGCTTTTTGAGCTTGCCGGCCAGGATGCCTTCCACAACCTTCGCGGGCTTGGACTTCAGTTTCTCGTCCAGCTCCACCTGTTTGGCGAAGATTTCCTTCTGTTCCTGGACCCATGCCGCGTCGGGCTTGCTCTGGTCGAGGAACATGGGCCTGAAGGCGGCGATATGAAGGGCTGTATCGTGTATAAAGGTTTTTACCGTTTCGCTGGCGAAAGCATCTTTGGAGGGCGAGCCGGCCTTGACGACCACCACGATCTTTCCCTCGCCATGGGTATAGCTGTGGAGGTATTCGCCGGGGGCGGCGGCAAAATAGCGAACGCGCTTTAAGGCGATGTTTTCCTTGATGACGACGGCGATGTCCTTGACCATAGTCTCGAGGATCTCGTTGGGGCCGTCGGCTTTCATCTCGAAGGCCTTGGCGGCGATTTTTTCGCCGGCTGCGATGAAGTCGGCGTTCTTGGCTACGAAATCCGTTTCGCAGACAATCTCCACCAGTGAAATCGCTTTCTCAGTCTCGAGGAGGAAGACCCGGCCTTCGTTGGTCGCTCTTCCCGCGCGCTTCTCGACTCCGGCCATTCCCCATTCCCGAAGTAGCTTTTCCGCCGCCGCGAAATCGCCTTCTGCTTCGACCAGGGCCTTCTTGCAATCCATCATTCCCGCGCCGGTCTTCTCCCGTAGGGTTTTAATGTCTGTCGCTTTTATATCCATGATACTGACTCCTTACTTCGTCTCGTAGAGCTTGTCCTCGTCGATGATGGGCAGGCTCGCCTCTGCCTCGGTTTCCTCCGCCGCAGGGGCTGCAGGCTCGGCTGACTCGGCCTTGGCGGCGTAGCTGTCGATATCCACCTCGACTTCTTCCTCATCCTTGCGCACCGCGTCGGTATGGACTTCTTCTGTCTCGTCGGCGGGCAGGCTTTCGATTATCTTGAGGCCTTCGGAGGCGCCGGCTTCGACCACGGCGTTGGCGACGATTTGGGTGAAGAGGCTGATGGACCTGATGGCGTCATCGTTGCCGGGAATGGGGTAGGTGATGCCCTCGGGATTGCAGTTCGTATCCACGACCGCGGCGATGGGGATGCCCAGCCGCTGGGCTTCGGCAACCGCGATGGCTTCCTTCCTGGTGTCCACCACGAAGATGATGCCCGGAAGGTCCTTCATCTCCTTGATTCCGCCAAGGTTTTTCTCGAGCTTTACCTTCTCTTTCTGAAGGCTGGCGATTTCTTTCTTGGTCAGGCTTTCGAAGGTGCCGTCCACTTCCATGCGCTCGATTTTCTTGAGACGCTGAATCGATTTCTTTATGGTGCTGAAATTGGTGAGCATGCCGCCCAGCCAGCGATTGTTCACGTAAAACTGCTCGCAGCGCTCGGCTTCCTTCTGGATGGCTGTCTGCGCCTGTTTCTTGGTTCCTACGAAAAGCACCGATTTTCCGGAGCTTACGGTTTTCTGGACCGCGTCGTAGGCGTCCTTGATCGCCTGGATTGTCTTCTGCAAGTCGATGATGTGAATTCCGTTGCGCTCGGCGAAGATGAACTTTTTCATCCTCGGGTCCCAGCGTTTTACCTGATGGCCGAAATGCACACCTGATTCAAGCAGGTTCTTCATGGTGACTACTGCCACGTGTTCCTCCCGTGATCGGCCGAAAGCCGATCCCCTTCTCTTGTTCTCGTACCGCAGGCCATTGGGAATCCCCGGGCGCGGACGGAAGATGGCGGCGCTATAAGGCGCCTTTGTCCGGCGTAAAATCATAGCCGGCACGGCATAGAATGACATAAAGCTCCCGTATTGGCAAGCCCACGACGCAGGACCAAGACCCCTCTATGGCATCGATATGGTAGGATGCGCGTCCCTGGATCCTATAGGCCCCGGCGGCGCCCCGCCATTCTCCGCTTTCCAGGTTCCGCTCTATTTCCGCTTCCGACATGGGAGCGAAGCGAAGCTTCGTGCAGGCTACTGTGCTTTCCCTTCTCCCGGTCCACAAATTAAGAAGGCAGAGGCCTGAATAAACCTTATGGGTTTTCCCTTGCAATTGTCCCAGCATCAAGCGGGCTTCAGCGATGCTGGCAGGCTTGCCCACCACCTTAGTCCGCGATCCTGAGCCGAGCACGACCAGGGTATCGGCCGCTATGACAAGCCGCGGCCGCGGCTCCGCAAAAGAAGCCGTCCGGGCGGAGCGATCCATGCTGTCGGCTAAAGCCTCTATACGGCCGGGGAATCTCCCCTCGGCGTTTTCGGCGAAACCGCCTGAGGCGAGCAATAAGTCGCCCACAGCCATCGCCTTTGCCTCGGCCAGGGCCCTGACCCTGAATTCGGGATCCAATTCGTCATAAGCACTCTCGTCCAAATCCGGAGAGAACGGGATGAAGGGAATGGACAGGCTTTCCAGTATTTCCTTCCGTCGCGGCGAGGAGGAGGCGAGAATCAATCGTTCCATCGAAGAATAATGTCCGCCCAGCGTAGGATTAGTCTAGCCCCGGGGCCGATTGACTGAATGACGAAGACAGTATTATCATGCCCTCGCTCCCATTACGGACCGATAAAAGCCCGCCTTGAGGAATTTCGAGCGATTAGCTCAGCTGGATAGAGCGTCGGCCTCCGGAGCCGAAGGTCGCGCGTTCGAATCGCGCATCGCTCAACGTGGTTCAATTTCACTTCGCCCTTCGCCCCCGATTTCCTATAAAAATCTATTCAATGCGCGGACTTCATAGTGTATACTAAGCTGTATGCAGCTCAATAGCGCTGTCGATATGGTTCTCCAAAGCGAACATCAGCAACTGGCGAGAAAGGTTTCGCTGCTCAGGCAAGAATGCCAGCAAAGGCCCAAGGGCTCCTTGTCCGCGAAGCGAAGGGGGAGCGCAAGTTATATCTATCTGGTAAAGCGCATGGACGGAAAAGTCGTCACTGAATACCTGGGTAAGGAAGGATCCTGGAAAGTCAAGGGCGTAGAGGCAAAAATAAGGGAGCGTCGGCGGTATGAAAGCGAGCTCAAGGAAGCGGAAAACCAGCTAATGCGCTTGGAGAAAATGATCAGGGCGGGGAAATTTTTTTGTTGAACCAAACAGAAAAATAAGATAAAATATATAAATCGTACGTTTTTCCTAGCCAGACCGCAGGGGAGAACGCAAGCCTCGCCTAAAAGAAGGATCGATGAGAGACATCGCCGCGGTCCATCAGACCGAATACGAAACTCCGCCCCTTTGCATAGCCTCAGCTCCCGCGGTGATAAAAATGCTGGGAGAGCATACGGCTGACAGCGAGGGCGTCGTATTGGCGGCGGCTTCATCCTTCGAAATGAGGGTGGCCATATCGCTGCGCAAGGACTCCTCCATGCGCTTCTTCGCCGCCGACCTGGGCGAACGCAAGAGAGCTTCCACCGGCACGCTCAAATATAAGCGCGAGGATCGCTGGTCCAATAACGTCAAGTCCATTTTCGATTATTTTTCGAGAAACTACGACGTCCAGGTTCGCGGGATCAACGTCACCATCATGGGAGACGTGCCGCCCGGGCTCGGCCTCGGCATTTCGGCAGCGATCAACATGGCCACCGCCTTAGCGCTGAGGACTATTTACGACCTGCCCGTAAAAAACGAAGATTTGGCTATACTTGCCTGCAATGCCCATTCATCGTTCATGGAAAAGCAGGCTCCTCTTTACGACTACCTTGCCTGCATTTCCCCGGGTTCGAGGGCGCTTTCGATCATCGATCTTCGAGTTCCCCGGAGAAGGGCGGTCCAGTTCCTGGACGAAGGCTGGAGTCTAGTGCTCACCGATTCCAGGGTGCCCCGGATCTCCGCCGAACAGGAACTGAGGCAGCGGGGAGAGGACTGTAAAAAATGCCTCAAGGTCCTGGCGCCCCGGGGCGATCGGACTCTGAGGGACATCCGCATGTCCGAGCTGGATGACTTGATGGGAGTGCTTCCCGAAAGCATGCGTCGGCGCTGCATCCACGTTATCGAGGAGACCGGCAGGGTTTTCGAGGCCGAGGAGGCACTTTCCCGGCAAGACGCTGCCGCCTTCGGGAGAATCCTCAACAAGTCGCACGCATCGCTGCGCAATCATTACGAGATTTCCTGCCCCGAGGTTGACTGGCTGGTGAAGCGCTCCCTGGAGATCGAAGGGATCCTGTGCTCCCGAATGACCGGTCCTGGTTTCGGCGGCTGCATCTTCTCTGTGCTGAGAGCGGACGCCCTGGAGGAATATAAAAAAAGACTGGAAGAGTACGAAAGGATATTCGGCTTCAAAGCCCAAATTTACGAAACGGCCCTCACAGGCGGCATGAAAGTCACATCAAATTGAACCGGAGATTTTAATGCGCATTCTTGTCACCAACGACGATGGCATCGACGCCGAAGGTCTGGCCATCCTTGTTCAGTATCTCTCGGACGAATCCTACGGCGGCCGGGGAAGGGAAATCGTAGTGCTGGCCCCCGAAAGCGAGCGCTCCGGCGTCTCCCACGCCATGACGCTCCGACACCCCACCAAGGTCAGAAAACTAAGGGAAAATTGCTATAGTTGTTCGGGAACTCCGGCGGACTGCGTGATCGTCGCCGGCCTTGGCGTGCTGCCCTGGCTGCCCGACCTGGTGGTATCGGGCATCAACAGAGGCCCGAACCTGGGGACGGATATCGTTTACTCGGGCACCTGCGGCGCGGCGCGGCAGGCGGCGCTGGCGGGAGTCCCCGCGATAGCCGTTTCCTGCGCCCAGTATAAGCCGCCTCTTGACTACCGCTGTAGCGCTTCCTTCGTAGCCGCCAATCTCGAAGCCTTGTTGGGCCTCTGGAAGGAGGGCAGTTTTATAAATATCAACTGCCCGTCGGCGGACGAAAGCCTCCGTCCAGCCCGCTGGACCGTCCCGGGAATCAACAGGTACCACGACGCGCTCAGCTGTTTCGACGGGCTCGATGGCTACAAGTATTGCTTTTTGGGAGAGGGCAAGAGCGAACGACAACCCAACCTCCTGTCCGATCACCAGGCTGTCATGGAGGGCGAGATCGCCTTGAGCCTCATCGATATCCACCCAGCCTCCGTACAGCCCGAATCCTGGAACGGCAAGGTTTTTCCCCTGGGAAAATGAATCTACCCTGAATCCTATTGACTCTGGTTCGGGCTTTTCTGTATAGTCGGCTTTATCGCAGTGCCATCTTAGCTCAGTAGGCAGAGCACGTGACTTGTAATCTCGGGGTCCCCGGTTCGATTCCGGGAGATGGCTCGAGGGTTTGATGGCGCCCTATTTGGGGAGATTCCCGAGCGGCCAAAGGGGGCAGACTGTAAATCTGTTGGCTTACGCCTTCGAAGGTTCAAATCCTTCTCTCCCCATAACCTCCTCTTAAACGAGGAGGTTTTTTTTGTTGCGGCTCCCTCGCGTACGGAGGAAGTATGATAGCCCAGGATTCACTTGCCGGTCGCTGTTTCGAGTGCAAGGCCTGCTCCTACTGCTGCAGCGGCGGCCCCGGCTTCGTGTGGCTCGACCGGGCCGATCTGGACAGGTTGCTCGAACATTTTCGTTTAAGCCAGGAAGTTTTTATCGAAACTTATTGCCGCTGGGTCGAAACAGGGGAGGGGAAGGCGCTTAGCCTTCGGGAAAGGAAAAGCGGAAGAAATACCTATGACTGCGTTTTCCTCGCAGGGGGTAAGTGTTCGGTATACCCTGCCAGGCCCCTTCAATGCAGAACCTATCCCTTTTGGAATGAAATAGCGTCATCCAGCGACAGCTGGGAAGAAGAGGCGAAATCCTGCCCCGGGATAGGGAAGGGTTCGCCGGTTCCGGCTGAATTGGTCGAAGCCTACCTGACAGAGCGGCGCAAGCATCGTAAGCTATACTATCCTCTTTGAGCCAGGAGAATTCATATCTTGAAAAAGTCGAGTCCCGGGCCACTTTTACTCATCTTACTTGCTGCGGCCTTGACGGCATTCTCCTGCTCGGAAAGAAAGCCGTTGAATACCCAGGAAATCCGCTTCGTGGTCGAGAAGGGCAGCTCCGCCAATTCGGTCTCCGCCGCTTTGCGCCAGGCAGGCCTTGTCAGAAGCAAGGCGCTCTTTCTTGCCCTGATGAAAATCAAGGGGCTGGAAGACGATATCAAAGCCGGCACCTATAGAATACCGGTGGGAAGTTCTTCATCCGCGCTGCTCTCCATCCTCACCGAAGGAAAGGTTTCCCAGCGCAGGGTGACGATTCCCGAGGGTTCTACCTCCAGGACGATCGCCTCCCTCCTGGAAGCGGCGGGGGTCTGCGAAAGTAAGGCCTTCCGGGATGCGGTGGACGACAAGGATTTCGCAGAAAGCCTAGGGCTCGCCGCCTCCTCGCTGGAAGGATTTCTCTACCCGGACACCTACCTTTTCCCCGAGGATAGCGATGCCCGGAAGGTAGCCGAGCGGATGGTGGCTCGATTTTTCGAAAAATACGAGGAACTGGGCGGTCAGGCAAGGCCAGGCGACCGGGCGCTCTTGGACCAGGTGATACTCGCCTCCATCGTTGAGAGGGAGTACCGCTTGGACTCGGAAGCGGGCCTCATCGCGTCGGTTTTCAAGAACAGGCTCGCCATCGGCATGCCCCTGCAGTCCTGCGCCACCGTCGTCTATGTAATTACCGAAAAACTAGGGAAGGAACACCCATCGGCGCTCTATTATTCGGATTTGAAAATTCCCGATCCCTATAACAGCTATCTGCATCGAGGCCTGCCGCCGGGGCCTATATCCAATCCGGGGCAGGAAGCGCTCAAGGCCGTCCTCGACACCCCAAAAAGTGAGTATCTTTATTTCAGGATTAAGGATGCGACGATCGGCAGTCACCGATTTTCGAAAAGCTTCGAAGAGCATACGGGGGAGACGATACCCGTAAAAGGATATTAGCAAGGGCGATGGCAAGAATACCAGAATCCCTCATCCAGGAAGTCCTGGACAAGACCAATTACATCGCCGTGTATCAGGAAAAACTCAGGTTGAGCAAGAAGGGCGGTAAATGGTGGGGCCTCTGCCCTTTTCATGCCGAAAAAACCCCTTCATTCTCCGTCGATGCCGAAAGGGGGCTTTTTTACTGCTTCGGCTGCCAGAAGGGCGGTTCCATCATCGATTTCTTGATGGAAACGGACAAGCTCAACTTTATCGAAGCGGTAGAGGAGCTGGCAGAAAAAGCCCAGGTGCCCCTTCCCAAGGACGAACCAAGATCCGATAGCTCGGAAAACGAAAGGATCCAACTTTACTCCCTGTACGAAAAGCTGGCAAAGGCCTTCCACTGGGTGCTGCTCAATCACAAGGACGGCTCCCCGGCGAGAGAAATACTGAAACGTCGGGGGCTTGGCGAAGATCTAGTGGCTGCCTTCCGGTTGGG
>CAYVOD010000003.1:0-80483 GCA_964453055.1 uncultured Treponema sp.
GAAGCCCACTGCCCCTCGTTTTTAGCCTTCGATACCCTCTGCCCCGCCACCGCCGAACGACAGAGAGCGCTCAAGCAGATGGCCGAACACGTGGATGCCCTCGTGGTGGTCGGAGGAAAGAACTCCGCCAATACCCAGCGTCTCTTCATGGCCGCGAAAGAAACCGGGAAACCGTCCTGGCACATCGAAACAGCCGCGGAGTTGCCTGAGGAAATATTTTGCTATGCATCGGTGGGCCTTACCGCCGGCGCCTCCACCCCGGATTCGATGGTGGACGACGTGGAATCGACGCTTATGAAAGGAGTACCCCATGGATCTGCTTCCTGAACTTTTAGGGCGGAGAGCCCGGAGAGCTTTATCCAGCGAGGCTTTGGAAAAGGCCTTGGTTTCCAGGTTGCTGGAAGCCGCTACCCTGGCGCCCTCCTGCTTCAACAACCAACCATGGCGCATTCTCGCGGTAGAACGGAATCAAGAGAGCCCTCAATATCAGAGCCTGGCCGAATCCCTTACCCCGGGCAACTCCTGGGCGCTGGAAGCCCCCCTCCTGTTAGTCTTCGCCACGGCCGCGCACCTGGATTGCAGGTCTGATTCGGGACGCGATTACGCCTACTTTGACCTGGGGCAAGCGGCCATGGCCCTCCAGCTCCAAGCCCAAAGAGAAGGCCTGTACGCCCACCCCATGGCCGGGTTTTCCCCGACCAAGCTGAAGGGCGCTCTCAAGATACCTCCCGAGCTTGTGCCCTTATGCCTTATCGCGGTGGGAAAGCCGGGCGACCCCGAGAAGCTCGCCGAAAGCCCGCGCAAAAGCGAATTTTCACCCCGGAGCAGAAAAGCCCTGTGCGAGGTAGCCTTCTCCGGCGATTTTTCGACCCCCTGGGCTTGAATCGTATGGCAGCCAACAAGATCATAGGCATCTGCGGGGGCTCGGGCTCAGGAAAGACTACGATAGTTCGAAAAATTTCGGAGCTCGTCTCGGACTTCGTCTTCATACCCCAGGACAATTACTATAAGTCGGCGGAATTCATCTCGAACGCCAACATCACCGCCTTCAACTTCGACCACCCCGACGCCTTCGACAATCCCCTGATCATCGAGCAGCTGGGCGCCCTCAAGCGCGGCGAAAGCATCGAAATGCCCACCTATGATTTCGTGCACCACCGCAGGACGGAGGAGACCATACGAGTATCGCCCAAGAAGGTCGTTATCTTCGAAGGCATCATGGTATTTACCAATAAAGATGTCCGGGACCTCATAGACCTTAAAATTTTCGTGGACACTCCCGACGACATACGTTTCATCAGAAGGCTTATCAGGGATATCAAAGAGAGGGGCAGGACTGTTGACTCCGTAGTCGAGCAGTACTTGAACGTCGTCAGGCCGGGACACTACCAGTTCATCGAACCTACGAAAGCCTATGCCGACATAATCATTCCCGAGGGCGGCGCCAACGAAAGGGCTCTGGATGTCCTGGTTTCCTTTATAAACTCGGTGATCAAAACCTGAAGCGCCGCGGCATGAATCCAGGCTGGCCTGGATTCATGCCGCGGCTTTTTGCCCAGCCCTGCATTCGCAGGAGCTCGGTAAAAGTACAGACCGAAGGCTGCCCTAGCCGCTCAGCGAGCGTCCAGCATCTCCTGCAGCTTCGCCTTGATTTCAGAAAAGCTCAAACCCTTTGATACTACCCAATCCCGTATGGCGGCGAGATCGTTCCCGATTTCCCCCCCGGTCACGGTCTTGATTTGCTCCTCGCTCAAGCCCCAGGCCTTTATTTCCTTGAATGTCGTCTTGCCTGTGATAGTGCCCGGAGCGGCGCCTTCGCCTGTCCCCTCGGTCCCCGTCTTGGCCGGGCTGGGCGTATGCACCGTCGTGGTCGTCGTGCTAGCCTCCGCTGAGCCGGCTGACGGCGAAGCTGAGGGAGCGGGTTGAACAGCTTTAGGCTCCGCGGCCGCCGAAGCCGCCGGAGCCGTCGGCGCTCCCGGGCTGACCGCCGCTGAAGCCGGAGCCTCGCCTTTAGGCGCGACGCTCGCGGTAGCCTCCTTTTCCTGCACCGATCCCGCCTTATACGCCCTGGCCGCCGCTTCCTCTATGAGATCGCTCGAAGCCTTGCCCTCTGCGCGGAGCACTTCGATCGCAGAGAAGGGAAGAATTGTGCTTTCCTCGGGGGAATGGGGCAAACCAGTCAACAGGCTTACGAACAACCTGACCGAGTCGGTACCGATCTCGGCTCCTTCAGGAAGTGAAGCACCCTCGTAAATCGACTCCAGCGTGTTCACTTTTACCAGCGGATCGCTCGCCCCAAAGGCCTTAAGCGCGAGACTCACATCGAAACCGAAAGCCTTGGCCACATCGCTCCAGGTGTATGAGCCCCGGATATCCGAGGGATTGGGCATTCCGGCGAATTCGCCTTCCTTGATGGAGATCGGCTCCTTGGTGCTTTCGGTCTTCCAAAGGCCAGAAAGCTCGGCTGCCGCTATCCCGACGACAAAACTAGCTACCACGAGTATGCCTATGGTCTTATACGTTACCTTCATTTATCGCCCCCGATCGCCTTGCTGTCGTTTTTCGTTGATTTCTGCCCGAAAGTATCCTTGACCTGGCCGGGGAGCGCGAGCATGTCCACCGTAGCCGGCACCGGGCAGGCCGCTTCGCTCGTGCATTCGAGACAGCTTATGCATTGATGGTCCCGCACAACCTTAGAAGCGGAAACCTTTATGTTCATCGGACAGGCCTTGTCGCAGGCCTTGCATGAAATGCAGGTCGGGGCGTTCCTCTTGATGCCGAATATCCTGAAGAGATTGTATACGCCCAGCACCGCCCCGTAAGGACAGGCATACTTGCAGAATGGCCTCTCCACGAAAAGCGAAAGGACGATAACCATTGCCAGGGCGATGTAACCGGTGATCGCCACTTCCCCGGTCCATAAATTGAAAAGTGTAAAATACGGATCGTAGTCTTGGAATATCAGTTTTCCCGTAACCACAGTCATGTAGCTGACCCAGGCGAGCACGAGATATCGAAGGTATCGCAAAACCTTATCCAGCTTGGCGGGCATGAAAGTGTTATACTTCTTTCGGAATATTTTCCTGCCCAGTGCCGCCAGCCACTCCTGGAAAGTGCCGAAAGGACAGACCCAACCGCAGATCACCGGACCGAAAAGCAGCGCGAGGACAAGCGCTATTCCCGCCAGTACGAAAGATGATTCGTGCACTTTCTTGACCATGGTCCCAACGTTAAGGAATTGCCAGATGCTGACGACTCCTCCGAAGGGGCAAATCGAATGCAGGGAAGCCTCGGGTATGATGGGAATGGTGATTCCCTTTTCCTTGAGCGCTCCCCCCGTGGCCGTTACCGCCACGATCACGAAAAAGACGATCTGAACGATCCGCCTCGCCTTGCGGCCGCCTTTTTTTCCCGGCCTGGCTGTCTTCGCCTTCATGTTTCCTCCTGAGTATGGACACAAGAACAAATGCAGATACCGTGCCAAGCATTGCCTTAATGCGCATTTTTTTACGCATCGCAACTGCGTGGATAAAGCGATAAATATAAGGCTTCCTATATTTTATATCTTATTCGATATATACGAAAGCTCAATACTAGAAACAGGCGATCCTCCGGTACGAGGAAATTTTTACCCTTCCCGCTTTTCGGTTTGCCGGCATGGGTAAGCTTTTCCCATTGAAAATTCCCGCATAATCGCATTGTGTTTTCCCGCGGAACGCATACAATTCTATAAGGCGGCCAACGCCGAGGAGAAACCATGAAGCTTTCAAAAAGTATTCCGGCCCTTGTTTTCCTGAGTGTTCTGCTAGCCAGCCTGCCGGCCCAGCCAGAGATCAGCCAAAAACAGGACATCGCGATCTTTTCCCTTGGTTACTACGGATGGAACATCCCCTACCAAGCCCTCGGCTCCATCGACGGGGAGATCCAGAAGGTTTTCTCCGACTTGGGAAGGTTCACTATCCTCGGAGTTACCCAGCGTTTTTCCTCGTCCGACATCAACAGCTTCATCGACGCTGTCAAACGCTCGAAGCAGAGCGACTTCGTCATGCCTGAAAAATTCCAGTTCGGCGAGTCTTTCCTTACGGAAGGAGAGTTCAATCGCCTGACGGGCGCCTTCATCGTGGTCGTGCCCGTGGTCGTCGATTTCAATTCCTATTACGATATCAAGAACCTCCGCTACCAGACTTCGATAAAAACCAATATCACCTTCATCGACATGGCGGAGGGCGGCAGCGTCCTCGCGATAAAAACGGTCGAAAGCTCGGGCAGCCACGACACGAACCAGAACGAGTCCATACAATCCGCCATCTCCTCCATCCCGCCCCAGCTCCAGTACGAAGTTCGCTCCATCCCACAGTTCCAGATCAACACCCGCATACTCAGCGTAAGCGGCTCCACGGTAAAACTCCAGATGGGCTCGGACATGGGTATCAGGAAGGGCGACGAGTACGCCATCATAGAATCCGCCAAGGTCGAGGGCTTCGACGATTCCAGGGAATCGGGATTGATCGTCGTCAAGGACGTGAGCAAGGAAATCTCCACCGGGGAAGTGCTGTACAAGTCCATCAAGTTGGGCAAGGACACCCAGCTCAGGGAGATTCCCAGGCTGGGAAGCGATTTCGATTTATACCTTCATTCCATAGGCGATTCCAGCACCGGCACTCTACTGCCGGGATTCCGGGCCACCGCATCCCGGGGTTTCTACGCGTTCAGGCCCTTCGTGGCCGCGCAGATTCCTCTTGCCCTGATGCAGGATTTCCTCGTGTTCGGCCTGATTCCTCTTGAGATAATTCCCGTCAACGCCCTGATCGGCGGCGAGTACCTGGTAAATCTGGGCAGGCTCTCGGTGGCCCCCAGCGCCGCCTTCGGCGCCTCGTACTTCTCGGTGACCACGCCGATAAGTTCCACGGACACGGAATTCCTCTCCCACGTCGGAATCCAGGCGGCCGTCAGGGTAGCTTATCTGCTGGGAAGGAACTCCAGGGTTTTCGCGGATTTGGGGTACGAAAGTTGGATAGCCATCACGGATCTTTTCGGCAACCGGAGTTATTCGGGGACGATGATCGGCGCCGGCTTCACGTTCAAGCTTTAGGGCAGCGAAGCCAGAATATCCTTGCCGAAAGACTGGGCTCCCAGCTCCCTGAGCGCGTTGCGCCTGGCTCCCGCCTCGTCGGAAGCCAGGACCTGCCTGCTCTTGTCCGCCGCGTAGAGTGTTGCTCCGGTTCGCAAATCCACGATCGTCACCCAGGCGCTGGCCGAGGCCAGGAACATTCCCGATTCCTTGCGCAGCCCGTCGATTTTAGCGCTGCCGAACGCCAGCCTGAGAGTGCCCTCGGGCGCCGCCGCCCGAGCCTGGGCTATCAGGCGGTCGGCGGGACCGGCGAGCAATGCGGGATCGAGGCTTAGGCTCCGGACCGAAAAACCTTCCTTGACGAGGGCTTCGGATAGCCCGGTCTGGGTGGCGTAAAGGCTTGTGTCCCGCCCGTTTTCGTCCCGATCGACGATGAAGAGCGCAATGGGGATCGCCGAGGCTCCTGAGGCCACGACGTAAGGCAGCTCGGCGTACTTGGTCCTAATTTCGTCCTCCAGGGCTGCCACCTGGTGCTCGAAGCCAGGCCCTATCTTGTCCAGTAGCTCCATCGAAGCCGATAGATCCAGTTGGGCGAGAATCTTGCCCCGCCCCACGAAGTCCGGGACTGGCAAGTCCAGGTAGACATACCCAGAGGAATCGCTGATGTATGAGGCGGTCTTTGTTCCCAGTTGGCCCGAAGGCAATTTTCGGGAATAGCCGATCATGAGGGTAGCCCCCGGCAGGGGCTTGCGGCCCTGGGCGTCTTCCCTGTAGACGCGGACCGCCAGGGGCGCTGAAAACGCCTTGCCCAGGAATCCCTGGAGGGATTTCCCGTCGCCGAGCACAAAGCCGATGCCGGCGATCTGGGCGCGAGCCTTGTTGGCGTTGCGCTCCAGCTTTATCGCGGCATTCTCCACCTCGGCGCCGGAGGCGGCGGCCATCGCCTCGATGTACTTATTGGCCGCATCCAGGGCCCGGCCTTCCACAGAAAGGGCATCTCCCTCTGCCTCGGGTTTTGCGACGGCGTCCGCTCTTTCCTTGAATAGGGCGGCGATGCGGGCTTTTTCCTTTTCCAGCTCCCTGGTCTCGTAGCGGGCTAGAATATAGGCGGTGGTAATGCCGGTTTTGGGTTCTTTGGAAAGATGTTTTTGGGTAACCTGAAAGCCGGTCAAACGGTTATTGGACTCGGTTTCGACCGTCTGGCGCAGGTCGGCGGAATAGGAATCCAGGGAAGCCCTCGCGGTGGCGCTGGTGCTCACTTTCACATCCACGCCGATGTACTGCATGATGCCGGCGATGAGCCTATCGGTCGCGTCGCCGATGGCTGTCGCCGGATCGCCCGAGGAAGCCGAGCCGGTGAAATAGGTATAGGTTCCATCGGGAGAAGGCGGGGAGAGCGCCCACTCGGGCAGCTTGGGAGCCGTCGCGCAAGAGACGAAGATAGCCGCCAGCAAGAGCAGCAGGGGCAAGGCCGAAAACGTTTTTTTCATCATGGTACCTTCCCTTCGAGAACCTATGGGTGCGACGAATAGCCGCCGGGAGCCTTTTTCAAAGGCTCCCGGCGGCGCAAGTCCCATTCGGGAAATCATCACTTGCCGTCGAAGAAATCCTTGGCGACGGTATTCTGCACCAGATCCATGGCCCGCTTGGTCTCGGGGGTGGGCGGCTCCGTGCCTTCCAGGGCTTTGATCATTATATCGAACTGTTTCTGGAGCATTTCCTTCGAAATGGTCCAGAGCTGGATTACCCTGTAAATCTGCTTGTCGGGCTTGTTGTCGGCGGTGAAGGTCTGCACCTTGACCCACCAGTCGGTGTCTCTTCTGAAGCCAGAGTATTCAGCCTCGGAAACGCTCGCCACGAAGCGCTCGCCGTATACTCCGAAGTTCTTGGAATCGGCGTCCGCGACGTTGGCGCCCTTGAACGCGTCTTTGACCCTGGTGGAGAGATAGGAAGCGATCTCGGTCTGAGCCTGCATACGTTCCGCCAGGAGCTGGGCGCTCTGGAGATTCTGGGCTTCGAACTGGGCGATGAACACTACATAATCCCTGTAGTCGGACATTTTCTCCACGTCCTTGGACCCGCCTATGATCGCCGTTTCTACCCAGCGCGGAGTTTTGACGCCGAAGGCCGTTCCCTTATCTTCGAGAAGGACTTCGCCCTTGCGCAAAGGCGCCTTGGTCGCGCAGGAAAGGACCGTGGACAGTACAAGCGCTAGAACGACCGCCGCTAGGAACCACTTACTTCTTTTCATCATCTTCCTCCTGATGCCATTACTCTACGGCCTGGCCGGCGGCGGGTTTATAACCCCTTGCCATCGGCGCGGCCACTTATAGCCCGCTATTGAAGGTGAAGGACTTGCCCCTCATGTACACCAGATACATGTCGGGCAGCATGGCCGAGGCGGCGGCTTCGTAGATAGCCTCCTGCGCCTTGGCCTTGCTCATGAATCCATACAGGGCGATTCGGGTTTCCCCCGGGGAAAAGGAAAGCTGCTCCGCTTCCTTGAATTTCTTGCCTAAGGCCCGCACGAACTGGGCTACCTGCTTGGCGTCCGGTATTTTCTGGGCGATGAGTTCGAAGCGTATGCCCCTGGAAAGCGAAGCCCCGTACAGCGCCTTGGACTGCTCGGTAACCTTGGGCATGGCCTGCCAGACGCTTGCCGCCAGGGCGTTGGAAACCGCCGCGTCCACGGAGACGGGGCTGAAGGTCGGCGGGCTCATGAAGGCGACGGAGCCCAGCAGCACGGCGGTCGAGGCTTCGAAAAGCTTCATCGTTCCCTGGGCGCTGCCGCTGAAGGAGCCGGCCTGGCCGGAACCTGAGACCTGGGCGTCTATTTCGACGTAGATATCGGCGTTGAACTTCTGGGCCAGGTATTGGATCATGTCTATGGACCCGCCTGTTTCGGCTTGATAGGCGGACATTTGATCCTTTTTATTCCTTTCGATCTGATCGAAATCGATGACCGACAAACCCTGTTTTTCTATGAGGTAGCGGTTAGCCTGGCTGACCCCTATCCGCGCCAATTGCGGATTCAGGCCGGTGGATTCGTTGTAATAGACCATATAGCTGAGGCGGTTCAAATAGTCGGCTAAAAACGCCTGCTCTTCCTGGCTCAAACCCGCGCTCAAGCCTGCGGGGCTCGGGCTGGTTCCGCTCGGCGCGGGCGAGCTCTGGGATTGGACGATCTGGGTCGCCGTGCTCTGGGGACTCGCGCTGCCCTGGGAAGGCGCCTTCTGGGCTGGGGTGGCGGGGAAATCCGGCGTCGAGCTGCCCTGGACTATCGCCTTTGCCCGATCGCCCTCCTTGTTGGCTTCCTCCACGGGAGCTTGGGTCGCGCAGGCCGCGACCGTTAAGATGAACAGCAAAGAAACCAGCGTTCTCGATAAAGCCCCAGTTTTCATCTCAGGCCCCCTTTGGCTCGATAAACGGGAATCGATGGTTCCATTATCGTATATCCATGGATAAATACAAGAACGAGATGTAGAGTCGGGATATGTGGAAAAGAATCTTTCTCGCCCTGATGCCGGACGAGGATTCGCGAAGAAATCTGGCGCGTTACGCAGAGAATCTCCGAGAGCCTTTGGCAACCTATCAGCCCCGCTGGATCGATCCTGGGCTTTATCACCTGACCTTGTATTTCTTCGGCGACGTCGAAGAAAGAGACTTGCCTCCGCTCGAGGAATCTTTCCTGGACATGGCAGACTCTCTGTCCCCTCCCCTGCTTAAGCTCCAGGACCTCTTGATTCTCCCTTCCCCCAGGAAACCGAGGGTGCTGACCCTGCGACTCTTCCTGGAACCGCCCGATGCCTTCGATCTTGTACTGAAAAGAGCCCAAGCCTTCGTCCATGCCGATCCGGCACCCTGGCTGCCCCACCTGAGCCTGGCTCGATTCAACGACCGTCGGGCAAGCCGCGCTCTGGCCGATCTCCTCAGTCCAGGACGGGCCATTCCAAAACCGCCCGCGCTCACCCTGGAACCGACTTCGATGGAACTGATGGAATCCATCCTCTCCCCCGGGGGTTCTCGCTACGAAATCCGAAAAAGTTTCAAATTCGCGCCGAAAAACAATCTCTAAGACGGAGCGCGATCTTATTCATTTTGATTTATGGTTTAAAATAGTTATTCTTTAATATAAGACCATTCAAGGAGGCGGACATGGCAGAAAATGAAAGCGGAAAGACGAAAAAACAGGAACTTGCCAAGGATTCCAAGCTTGAACCCTGCGACAAGCCGCACACCATGGAGACGTCAAGACCCATCGACAAGGAAGAAGCCTGCGACGAGGGCGTCAAGTGAGTTTGACCAGGAATGAAGGCCAGGGCTCCCAGGATCCGCGGGATACGGGAGCCCAGGCACGCGGCGTGGGCAGGGTGCTTCACGCCCAGGCTTCGGTGGACGGGGCAGGGGTCGTCCTTAAGCGGGTTTTCGGATTTTCCGCCGGAAATTCCTTCGACCCCTTCCTGCTGCTGGACCACTTCGGTTCCGACAAGCCGGAGGAATACATCGCGGGCTTCCCCTGGCACCCCCACCGCGGCATCGAGACCGTGACCTATCTGCTGGCGGGCAAGGTTGCCCACGGCGATTCCATGGGCAACGAGGGGCTCATCAAGCCCGGGGACGCCCAGTGGATGACGGCAGGCTCAGGCATAATCCATCAGGAAATGCCCCAGCCCGGCGATGAGGGCACAAGAATGGAGGGTATCCAGCTCTGGATCAATCTTCCAGCACGGCTCAAGATGACCGATCCCAGGTACAGGGCGGTGGAGGCATCCGAGATTCCTTTGATCAGGAAAGAAGGAGCCCGGATCAGCCTTCTGGCGGGTGAATTCGAGGGACACAAGGGTGCCACCCCCGATCTCTATGTACCTGTCCTGTATATGATCGTCTCTCTCGATCCTGGGGCTTCGGTCCGAATTCCCGTACCGGCATCCTATAACGCGGCGGTCTATTGCATCGAAGGCGGAGCCGAAATCGGAGGCGCCGATCTCAAAGCCTACCAGCTTGGCCATCTGCCCGCTGGCAAAGGCGACTATGTCGAAGCTAAAGGCTCTCTTGGCATGCCCTCCAGGTTTCTCTTAATCGCGGGACAGGCTTTGGAAGAACCGGTGGCATGGGGCGGACCGATCGTCATGAATACCCAAGAAGAGCTGCGGCTCGCTTTTGCCGAATATCATCGCGGAGAATTCATCAAAGTCCGTTGAGCTTCGGGACAATTTTGATGGCATGTTAGAGGATGAGCCCGTTTTGCCGAAATCCCTTCCAGGCTATTGACTTTAATGACCGATGGTCATTAAATGACCATCGGTCATACTTTATGGGAATCGAAGAAAGAAAAACAAAAGAAAAGGAAAATCGTCGCGCCCTCATTCTGCGCAAAGCCAAATCCCTCATCTTGGAGCGGGGCGTCGGCTCTTTCTCGATGCAGGATATAGCCCAGGCCAGCGAATTGAGCAAGGCTACCCTCTACCTCTATTTCGAAAGCAAAGAGGCGATCCTCGTCGAGATTCTCCAGGAAGCTATCTCGGATTTTACCGAGTTGGCGAGACTCAGGATTCCCGCCGGCGGCACAGGTCTCCAGGCCCTCCAGGCCCTCTGGGAAACCTATCTGGAGCTTTTAGGCGAATCCCAGGATCTGGTGGTGCTCACGGGCATAAAAAACTATCTGGATCCAGAGTTCCCATTCGGCGACGCCCATACTTCCGAGAAATTCGCCAAGGCGACGGCGGGCCTGGTGGATCTCATCGAATTCCTTTTGCGCAGGGGCATGGAAGACGGATCGATCTACCATAGCGACGATCCAGCCAGGCAAGCCCGCACCGTCATCATGTTCGCCACTTCGGTCATCGACACGATCAGCCGCGTACCCCGGCCCAGGAGGGATACGGCGCTCATGGGCGAGGGAATGAGGGAAACCTTCGAGATGATCCTACGCGGCTTGGCATCCGACAAAGTAGATCGTTCGACGCTCAGGCTCTCCTTATGAAAAGCAGATACCCGGCTTCCGAAAAATTCCTTAGCCTTCCCCCTATCCAAGGATAACAGCATGGAAAAAATATTCAGGCACCCGCGGTGGATCGTCGCCATCGTGAGCATCATAACGGTATTTTTCGCGCTCCAGATTCCCAAGGCCACGCTGGACAACAACAACTTCCGCTTCGTCCCCGACGACGACCCCGAACTTTTGGGCATGAAGTCGGTCAACGAAAGCTTCGGAAGCCAGCTTTTCATCCTGGTAGGCTTGGAGCGGAAGCACGGCACCGTGCTGGACGCCGAGTTCATAGCCAGATTGCGGGATTTTGACGCTAGGCTCGCTGAAATTCCCGTCGTCGCTTCCATCACGTCCCTGACATCCACCGATTATCTCACCGGCAGCGGGGACTCGATCATCGCCGAACCCCTGGTTCCCGAAGCTTACTCCGGCACTCGCCAAGAGGCAGCGGAGCTCAGGGAGAAAATTCTGAGCTGGGACCTGTACAAGGGCTCGCTGGTCTCCGAAGATTTCTCCAGCACCCAGGTTTTGGTCTACCTCGGCACGTCCGCGGAAGAAGCCGGCTCACCCGAGGTCGTGGCGATCCATCGATCCATCAAGCGAATAGCCGGCGAAGTCGGTTTTCCGGATTCCAATGTGTACATAACCGGAATGCCGGTTTTCAGTTCCGTAGTGAACGACGCGATGGAAGAAGACCTGGTGCTTCTCATCCCCCTGGTCGTCTTCGTGGTCGTCCTCGTCCTCTTCCTTTCTTTCCGCCGCTTCAGCGGAGTCGTCCTTCCCTTGCTCACGGTCCTCATTTCATCGATCTGGGCGATAGGCGCCATGGCCTTGCTGGGAGTGAAGCTCTCCATTCTCTCCACGGTGCTGCCTGTCATTCTGGTAGCGGTGGGAAGCGCCTACGGCATTCATGTGGTGAGTCATTACTATGACGAACTGGCGGAAAAAGGAACCTTGAGCCGGCAAGAACACGAAGCCTTGGTCCTGGCGGTGCTGAGGCGCATAGGCAATCCCGTGCTGCTCGCCGCCCTCACCACCCTGGCCGGTTTCATTTCCTTGAGCTTTTCAAAGGTCGCCCCCATCTTCGAATTCGGCGTTTTCGCCAGCTTCGGCGTCCTGGTCGCCTTCGTCGTATCCCTGACCCTCGTGCCGGCCATAATGATCATCAGAGGCCCGGCAAGCAAGCTACCGCGTTTCAGGATCACCGAGATGAAGCCTGGCCAGGAAGATCCCTTGAGCGGCGCCATCGCCGACGCCCTGGGCCATGTTTCGGCCAAAAAGAGGAGCGTCCTCGCGCTAGGGCTCCTGGTCATCCTGGTATCGGCTTTTTCCTTGGGGCGATTAGTCATCGACAACGTGCTGGTGGAATACTTCAAGCCCGACACAGACGTGGTTCTTTCGGACCGATTCATAAGGGAAAAGTTCGGGGGATCCAAGTCAGTAAGCCTGGTCGTCAGTTCCGAAGAACCGGGGGGAGTACTCCGACCCGATGTGCTGGGAGCCATGGACGGCTTGGCTGCCTACCTCCGGACATCGGTTCCAGAGGTGGGCAAGACTACCGGTTTTACTGACATGATCAAGCGAATCAACCAGGTATTAAACGTCGACGAGAGCCCAGATGGCTTGCGGCCCAGGGCAGAGGTTTCCCTCGCCTCTTCCGGGACGGAGCCGGGCGATGAAGGTCTGCCTTCCTTCGGGTTCGGGGGAGGGGAAAACACGGCCGAGACCTCCGAAGCGGCGCCGCCGGCCTTCGGATTCTCAAGCTTCGGCGCTCCGGAACCCGACCCGCAGGAGCCGGACTCGCATGCACAGAGCGCAGAGTTCGCCGCTTCAGCCGAAACCGATGCGGGCAAGCCTACAGTAAGCGACGTCCAGAGCGGCCTGGACAGGCTTACCCTGGTAGCCCTTCTCGACAAGGCGCTGGCAGAAAATGGCGGATCCGATCAGAGCGCCGCCGAACTGGTGGACAAGCTCGCCCGGGTCACCAATTACCAGGGCAGGGCGTACTACGAAATTCCCGTCGATCCGGCTCGGTACGGGAAAAAAACCGCAGAGGAACTCAGGCTCCTCATTTCCAATTACTTGGTACTGCTCTCGGGCGATATTAGCGATTTCGCCGACGATCCCCTCGAGCCAAAGTCGATCCGGATGCAGATCCAGCTCAAGACCGTGGGCCAGATCGACACCAACCGGGCAGTGGGCGCGATTCGAGGCTATATCGACGAGCGCTTCCCCAAGGATGTCACGGTGCGGATCGCCGGCGACGCCCTGGTGGAAGGCTCTCTCAACCGCTTGGTGGTGCAATCTCAGCTCAGCTCGGTAGCCCTGTCTTTGTTGATGGTCTTCGTGATTCTTTCGGTGTTCTATCGCTCAGCCGTGGCCGGTCTCATCGGCCTGGTGCCCCTGAGCATCACGATCCTGGCCAACTTCGCGGTCATGGCCATGGCGGGTATTAAGCTCAACATAGGCACGGCCATGGTATCCAGTATCGCCGTAGGCACGGGAATCGACTACACCATCCACTACATGGCAGCGTTCCACCACGAATACCTGGCCACGGGGGGCAAGAACAAGTTCCTGCGAAGGACCTTCCTCACCTCGGGCAAGGCCATACTTTTCAACGCGGTATCGGTGGGCGCGGGCTTCGCTGTCCTCGCCCTCTCCCAGTTCAACATCCTGGCCGAGCTGGGCATTCTCATCGCCCTGGCTATGGGCACGAGCTCCCTGGTGAGCCTGACCCTTCTGCCGGTCCTTCTCACTGTCGCTAATCCCGCATTCATCCGCAGGCCCCTGCCTTCGGATAGGAAAAAAGAATCATCGGAGGCACAATCATGAAGAGACGCGTCGCTCTGCTATTGGCATTGCTATCAGCCGCGGGACTGCTCTGGGCTCAAGATCAGAGCGCTGAAGAAATAATGAAGCGTTCCCGGAACCGCATAGAGGCAAAAACTGTTTCAACCCGGGCCAGGATGGTTCTGAGCGCCAAGGACGGCAGTAGCGCCGAGCGTCTCGTGGATCAGTACACTAGCACGGAAAATGGAATCGCCAAGACAATGGTGATTTTCCAGAAACCGGCCAGCGTGGCAGGCACCCGCTTCCTCACCATCGAAAACCCCGGCAAGGCGGCTGATCAGTGGATCTACCTGCCCTCCCTGGGCAAGGTGCGACGCATTGCCGCCAGCGAAGGCTCTGCTAGTTTCATGGGGACTGACCTCTCCTACGACGATCTGTCCTCGGCGGACCGGGATCCTGACCTAGACAGCTACCGGCTGCTTCGGGAGGAAAGCCTGGGCGGGCGAAATTGCTGGGTGATAGAGGCTAAGCCCAAAAGCTCGGACTACCAATATTCCAGAATGCTGGGCTGGATCGACAAGGAAAATTACCTTGCCTTGAAAATGGAGCTCTATGATAAAAAGGGAAAGCTGGCCAAGATCATGGAGATGGGCGAGGTCAAGGATATCCAGGGCAGGCTCAGCCCTACCGTCACGAAGATGAGCAGCGCGCAGGCAGGTACTTCCACTACTATCTACATCGACATAATTAAATACGACGATCCTATACCCGCCGGCGTCTTCACCGAGCGTTTCCTATCCACCGGCAGGCCCTAAGAGGAGGACAATCATGAAAAAGCATCTTAAAACCTTTGTTTTTCTCGGCCTTTTGACGCTGCTCCTCTTCTACGGCGCGCCCGCGCTAGGGGCTCAGGCTTTCGGATTCGGGGATGGCGCGGGGGCGGCCGCGGGCGGGAAAACCGACGACAGCGCGGCCGCGGATTCCGGCGCGGCCGCGGGCGGCGCCGGGGCCTTTTCCGGCCCGACCCTCGGCGGCAAGCTCACCTTCAACCTTCTAGCCTTTCCGGCCGAGCTCCTCGACGGGGACTTCAGCAACTCCGCGGCGCTGCCCGCGGCCGCGCTCACACTAAAGGCCTCGGGCTCGAAAGCCGACGCCCTCATCGCCCTCAAACTCGACAAGGACCTGCTGGCAAGCAAGCCCGAGGACATCCTCGACGAGGCCTGGCTGGGGATCTACGCCGGCCGAACCACCATCCAGGGAGGGCTCATGCGCCTGTCCTGGGGACGGGCCGACAGCCTCAGCGTCCTGGACATTCTCAATCCCAAAAACTTGAGCGATCTCACCCTGCGGGACGAACAGGATCGGAAAATCCCCCAGCCAATGCTGAGGATCAGCCAGGGCTTCGGTCCAAGCCTGACAGCCGAATTCGCGTACCTTCCCTGGTTCGAGGGCGACAGGATCGCCATGGATGGGCCCTGGGTCCCGTCGCAGATAAAAACGTTAAAACTATTACCTGGGCTTACTTTCGCTGATATTCCAGAAACCCATTATTTTAATTATGGCCAGGCAGGTGCACGAATAACGGCAGTTTTAAGCGGTATCGATATCGGAGCCCAATATTTTTATGGGCATTTAACGACACCCTTTTTCGATGTCTCGAAATATTATCTTGCGCAACCCGTCGATATCGGCTACAACCCCTACCAGCAAATCGGCGCGGACGCGGCCTTCGTGCTGGGAGGCTTCAACTTCAGACTCGAGGGGGGGATCAACCTGACCGAGGATGACGAGGGTACGGACCCCTTGGCGTACAACCGGCACGTCGTCTGGTCCGCGGGTTTCGACCGCGCCCTCTTCGCCGGCATCAACCTCAATTTCCAGTCCTCGGGCAAGGTCAGGCTCCAGCATGACAAGATCACTAGCCCCCTGGACATAGAATCGGGCACGGAAAGCACCTCCACCCAGCTGGCCGCCCTTTTCTCCCGCTCCTTCCTCAGGGATACGCTAAAAGTCGAATTTTTGGGACTTATGAGCGTGGAAAAACAGGATTACATGATCGAGCCAGGGTTGGCGCTAAACGTCGGCGATGCCGAAATAGCCCTGCGAGGCAGATACTTCGGCGGCGAT
The DNA here is from genome assembly GCA_964453055.1 of uncultured Treponema sp. Classification (GTDB taxonomy): domain Bacteria; phylum Spirochaetota; class Spirochaetia; order Treponematales; family Rectinemataceae; genus UBA2256. The sequence goes on from CAYVOD010000003.1 coordinate 15,981, forward strand.
TCGGAAGGCGAATTCGGACAGTTCAACGACAAGAGCTCTATAAGCCTTTCATCCAAATATGCCTTTTAAAGCTTTAACCCCATAAGCGCGGTTCGCGCTGCGGCTTTATGAAAGCCCTCCCGGCTATCGGAAAAGACGCGTTTTGTCCACGTAAACGAAGAGGCGGCGCTTTGCCGCCTCTTTTAAATTCCGGCCGATTTCTTGAATGCCTGTATACCGCGTCAAGCCGGCACGATGATGTTGTACAGCCCGTGCAGCCTTTCCATCACCAGGGGGAAGTCGCAGCGCGCCAGCTCCTCGACCTCGCCGTCGCACTGCAAGGGCAGGCGCTCGGAATAATTCACTTCGATTTTATCCGCGTCGAAGTGCAGTACCTCGGCTACATTCTCGTGAAAACCCTTCTCGATGGCACCCTTTACCAGAAGCTTTTTCAAAAGACCGGTCTGGGATACGGTGATCCCGTTGCGATCATCGGGCAGAATCCGCTTGTTAGAACCGTACTGCCTGTTGCCGGAGGCTCCTAAAGCCACCAGAAGCCGAAATGCCTCGCTTTCATGCACTAACCGACCCGCACCATCCCAGGCTTTTAAACCCATGGGCACTACCCTGTATGCCCTGTCGTAGAAAAGCGTGGCCACGTTCACCCAGAATTTGTAAGAGTCGCCGGGAAAATGGGCCTTCAATTTGTTGGTGCGGTCCGCGACGTATGCGTCAAGGCCCACGCTGGCTATGTTGAAGGACCAAAGGGGAGCCTTTCCCCCGTCCTCGGCCGGTCGCACCTGGATGGCGGACCTGCGCTCCAGGGCTACAGGCCCCAGGAAGCGCCCTAAAGCCGCTACCAAGTCCCTGCCCTCCGAACCGTCGTTGCCCGTGCCTAAGGGAAGCCTCAGTAGGCCGAAACGGTTCTTTTGGTCCTCCGGCAAGCGCACCAGGCGTTCGGCGGTCTCCAGGCTGGTGCCGTCGCCCCCGGCGGTCATGATTATATGCAGAGAGTCCCTGCCGTTGGCGCCGGATCTCTCCAGCACGCGCTGCGCGATGGCGGCCGCGTGGCCGCAGCGCTCCGTCCGGTGCAGGTGCACCTGGGGCTCGTCGGACCTGAGAGGGAGAGCCGAAGCCGCCTGCACTACCTGGTTCAATTCGCGCCTTCGCTTTCCCGCGAACCTGCGACGCTTGAAACCGCCAGCGTTGGGGTTGGCGATAATGTCTACCACGAGCATCCTGCCGGGAAAGGAGGGCGAATGGCTTAAGATCGCGCGAACGCCCTCGGCCAGGTCTTCAGGCTTCATGGAGAGAAGAATATAGCGCCACAACGACTCTGTCCATGTACCTCAGCCTTTCACCGCGCCCATGGTCAGCCCCTTTACCACGTACTTCTGGAAAATCATGGTGAGGATTATCGCGGGAGTCATGATCGCTACGGCTGCCGCCATCACAGCCCCCCAGTCCACCTCCGCGTAGGAAACGAAGTTGTAGACCGCTATGGGCAAGGTCTTCGTCTTTTCCATGCTCAAGACCTGGGAGAACATGAAATTGTTCCAGGAAAAAATGAAGGAAAGGGTGATGGATGTCACTATGCCCGGCGTCGCTATGGGCAGGATGATCGACAGGAAGGCCTTCTGCCTTGTCGCTCCGTCCACCATGGCCGACTCCTCCATTTCCAGTGGTATGCTCTCGAAGTAGCTGGACATGATCCAGACCACGATGGGGAGGGCAATGAGCATATGGGAGAGGATGAGGGCGACGTAGGAGTCCATGAGCTTGAGCCGGGAGAAGATAATGTACCAGGGCATGAGGAAGGAAATGCCCGGCATGAGCCTGGCCACGAGAATGAAAACCGAAAGCTTTTTCTGCTTGAATCGGGCGATCGAATACGCTGCCGGCAAACCCAGCAGCAGGGAAAAACCCACGGCGCTCAAACCTACGATCAGGGAGTTCTTGAAATATCTCAAGAAATTTTGCTCCGCGAAGACTCTTATGTAGTTGTCGATGACTGGGGAGAAAAGTATTTTGGGCGGCCAGGCGACTATGTCCACCTGGGTCTTGAAGGAGGAACTGAGCATCCACAAGAAGGGAAAAAGCACCGGGACCGCTATGCAGAGCATTAGAACGACCCAAAAAACTCGCTTTGCCGTTGTCGTACGCATGGCTGCCCCCTAAAGCTCGAAGCGCTTTCGCAGCGCCATAATGCCAAGGCTGAAAGCCAAGACGAGAAGAAACAGGAAGACCAGAATCACCGAGGACTGGCCCATGCGGAAATATTCGAACGAATACTTGTATGCCATGACGTTGAGCGTTTCCGAGGAGTAACCCGGGCCTCCGCCTGTCATCGCGTAAATAATGTCGTACGTCTTAAGCGCATCGACCGAGCGAAGTATCATGGCGGTGAGCAAGGTCGGGCTTATCATGGGCAATGTGATTTTCGTGAATATCTGGAGGGCGTTCGCGCCGTCGACCTTCGCAGATTCGTAAGGTTCCTGCGAAAGGCTGGCGAGGCCGGCCAGAACGATGAGCGCTATCATCGGCGTCCACTGCCATATATCCACCAACGCCAGCGAGGGAATGACCGATTTAGCGCTGGACACCCATGCCGCGCGGGGAAGCCCGAAAAGGCTCAAGACATAGTTGGCCAATCCTATCGTGGGATCGAAAAAAAGATTCCACACGATGCCGATTGCCACCGGCGTCGCTACCAGCGGCAGAAGGAGAATGAGTTTCATGGCCGATTTGCCCTTGAATTCGCGGTTTAAAAGGAGGGCGACGGCCAGGCCCAGCACAGTCTCCGCGACGACTGTTATGGCGGTGAAGGAAAAAGTCCTTCCGATAGCTTCCAGAAAGCGAGGCTCGCCCAGCACGCGGACATAGGATTTAAAACCTATTAGCTTGAGCGGCATTCCCGACGTGAGGTTCCAGTTGGTAAAGCTCAAAAACAAGGTATAGATCACGGGGAAGAGCATCATGACGACGATGAAAAGCACCGCCGGCAAAGGAAAGAGAATCCTGAAATGCCTTTCGATAAAGCTACTTTTAGTCATTGGCTCCTCCTACACCGCATGGCCAGTATCTCAGATAAAATTGCCCCGTCGCATAAAATTTTAAGTTTGTTCTTTTCTTAGAATTTTCAAAGCAAAAAGCGCCAGAACGATTCGGCCCCGGAAACGGGAATCCATGTTCCGGGGCGATCGACGAAAAGGAGCGCGGCCAGGCGGCCGCGCTCGGTTCGAGCAACGTTTAAATCAATACACTCCGTACTCGCCGGTGTCCTCGAGCAGCTCATTGACCTGCTTCACCTTCTGCTTGGCGAGATCGGCCAACTTCTGGGAGGTGCCCGCGGTGTTGATGGACTCGATGATCACCTCGCCGATGAGGTCGCGGGCGTTGCCCACGGCGCTCATGTAGGGCCTGTCGAAGGGATTGCCGTTCTTGGCGGCGAAGGCCTGGGAGACTACGAGTTCGGGATTGGCCTTAGCGACGACGGCGGGGTCGGCCCAAGCCGAGTTGCGGGACATCGGGATGGATGCGCCGCCCAAGGCTTTCTTGGCAAGGTCAGCGCTGGTGGCCCACTTGATGAAGTCCATGGCCAACGCCTTGTTCTTGGACTGCCTGGCAACCGCCATGCCCCAGGAGACGACGAAGAAGGGGTTGCTGGCCTTGGGGCCTGCGGGCAGGTTTGCGATGCCCACGTCGGCCGCGGTCAGCTGGCTCTTGGCCGGATCGACGATCTGGCTGAAGAAGACCGAGGCGTCGGTCCACATGGCTACCTTACCGGCCTGGAAGAGGGGCATTATGTTTTCCCAGGACATGGAAGTAACGCCGGTGGGGCCGTAGAGGGCGAGGAGCTTGCCATAGAAGCGGATGGCGTCCAGGGATTCCTTGGAATCGAAGACCGCCACGCCCTTGTCCAGGTATTTGCCGCCGTAGTTGTACACATAGCTGGAAAGCTGAGTGACGGCAGCGGCGCCCTTGCCGCGAGAAGCGAAGCCGGCGATCTCGGTGGAATCCAAGGCCTTGGCGGCGGCTTCGAGTTCTGCGAAGGTCTTGGGCACGGAGAGACCGGCCTTCTTGAAGAGGTCCTTCCTGTAGTACAGCACCTGCCACTCGGTGACCAGGGGCACCAGGTAGGGCTTGTTGCCGAAGCGGGCGACGCCCATGGCGCTCTCGGGATAGTCGGAGAAGTCGTAGCTCGTCAGGGGCTCGTACCAGCCGTTCTTGTAGAACATCTTCCCTTCCTGGAGGGGCCTGGTCATGAAGACGTCGGCGGAGGAAGAGTTGGTGGCGAACTCGGTGGTGAGCTTGGTGGTGAGCTGGCTCTCCTGCAGGCTCTCGACGTTGACTTTCACGCCTGTGGCCTTTTCGTACTCGGGGATATACTGCTTCAGCAGATCCCCATAGGGATGGTTGGCGACAAGGACACGGATTTCCTTGGCTTGCGCCCCGGCTCCGAATACCAGCGCCGCGAGCAGCAGCAAGGTAATCAGCTTAGATTTCATAGAAGCCTCCTTGATCGAAAATATATGATATACGATCTCTTTCCCGCCCCAGTATCCCACCGTTTTAATCTGGCGTCAAGGATAGTTTTGAAAAATGTTTTCATCGTATTGGTTATTTTTTTCACGATCTCCTTTACAGAACTCGGAACGAGTGATACAACCATTCATACGAGGATTGGATAGTGGCGGAAAGAAGCTGCATGTACTTGATTCACTCCTATTCGGACGCGTTCAGCGCCAAGGAGAAACGTGTGGCCGAGTACATCAGCCTCCATCCCCAGGAAGCCGTCCATCCAAGCATCGACGAATTGGCTGCCCTCATCGGGGTTTCGGTCTCCACACTCCTGCGCTTCGTCAAAAAACTCGGCTACGGCTCTTACCAGGAATTCCGCATCGCCCTTGCCACGGAAACCCTCAAGCCCGAATCGCGATACTATGAGATCGAGGTGGACGAGTCCGAGGATTCGGTGAGCATTTCATGCAAGGCGGCCAGGGCGGCCTTGGACATGACCGAAAAACTCGTGGACAGGGACTGCGTCAAGATAATCGCGCAAAAAGCCTGCCAGGCCGCCTGCGTCTGCATCTTCGGGCTCGGCGGCTCGGGACTCGTGGCCCGGGACGCCCTGCACAAGCTCATACGTTCAGGAATCCGCTGCCAATCAGCCGAGGATTTCCACCTCCAGCTCATGATGGCATCCCAGGTCGGCGAGGCTGATCTGGGAATTCTCATATCCCATACGGGAGCCAATAAGGACAGCCTCGCAATAGCCGAAGTGCTCAGGAGGAACAACTGCCCCCTCGCCGTCATAACTACATATCCCCGCTCTCCCTTGGCGAGGATGGCGGACTATCTCCTGGTCGCCGGAGCTCCCGGTTCCTCGGTGATTTCCGAGGCTTTCTCGGCCAGGATCGCTCACTTGGCTATCATCGATTCGCTCTATATAGAAGTAATGGGACAGCTCAAGAACCGGGGAATCCGTAACGTGGAAAAAATGAGGAGCGCGATAGCGGGAAGAAGGATATGAGTCGACTCCAAAGATCCGGCGATCTTTGAAAAACTCATATGATAACAATAAAGATTCCTGCCCCGCGGCAGGATAACGGAGGAAACATGAAGGCAGACATCGGGCTTATCGGCTTGGCGGTCATGGGCGAAAATCTGGTGCTCAACATGGAAAGCAAGGGATTCACCGTGGCGGTTTACAACAGGACCACGAGCAAAGTGGACGACTTTTTGGCAGGCAGGGGGGCGGGCAAGAAAATTTTAGGAGCTCACTCCTTCTCGGAGCTGGCGTCCCGCTTAAGCTCGCCCCGGAAGGTGATGATCATGGTCAAGGCAGGGCAGGCGGTGGACGACACGATCGCCCAGCTGCTGCCCTGCCTTGACAAGGGCGATATCATCATCGACGGGGGCAACTCCAACTACGAGGATACCAGGCGAAGGGCCGCCGAACTGGAAGCCAAAGGCTTCCTCTTCGTGGGCTCCGGCGTGTCGGGAGGAGAGGAAGGAGCCCTGAACGGCCCCTCCCTTATGCCTGGCGGCTCAGCGGCGGCATGGAAGCATATCAAGCCGATTTTCCAGGCTATAGCGGCAAAAGTGGAGGACGGGAGCCCCTGCTGCGACTGGGTGGGTTCCGACGGGGCCGGCCACTTCGTGAAGATGGTGCACAACGGCATCGAGTACGGGGACATGCAGCTGATCTGCGAGGTCTACCAGATCATGAGGGACAGGCTCGGCATGAGCGAAGACGAGATGAGCGCCGTGTTCGCCCAGTGGAATTCCGGCGACCTGGACTCCTATCTGGTGGAGATCACCAGGGACATCTTGGCCTACAAGGACGAAGACGGAAAACCCTTGGTCACCAAGATCCTCGACACCGCCGGACAGAAAGGCACGGGCAAATGGGCGGGCATAGCGGCCCTCAATTTCGGCGTTCCCCTTACCCTCATCGGCGAATCGGTCTTCGCACGTTGCCTTTCGGCGGCCAAAACCGAACGGGTGACGGCCTCGAAAATTCTCTCCGGGCCGAAGGCGCTGACCTTCTCGGGCGACAAGAAAGCCTTCGTGAAGGACCTGGGCGCGGCCCTCTACGCTGCCAAGGTCGTCTCCTACGCCCAGGGCTTCCTCCTCATGGCCGAGGCGGCCAAGGAGTACGGCTGGAGCCTGGACTTCGGCTCCATCGCCCTGATGTGGAGAGGCGGATGCATCATACGCTCAGTCTTCCTGGGCAAGATCAAGGAAGCCTTCGACAAGGACAAGGGCCTCGCTAACCTCATGATCGCCCCCTTCTTCGCCGAAAAACTGGCCCACGGCCAGGCCAGCTGGCGCCGGGTGGTAGCCGAATGCGCCATCGCGGGCATACCCGCCCCGGCACTCTACTCCGCGCTCTCCTACTACGACGGGATGAGGACCGAGCGCCTGCCGGCCAACCTTCTGCAGGCCCAGCGCGACTATTTCGGCGCCCATACCTACGAGCGCGTCGACCAGCCCAGGGGCAAGTTCTTCCATACCAACTGGACGGGTCATGGCGGAACGACCTCCGCCTCCACCTATAACGTATAAGGCTAGATAAGGAGCACAACGATGTCAGAACTTAAAATTCCGGCCAAGAAGGCCGGCGGATTGGATCTTCTCTCCCTCGGCGCCCTGGTCACCAGGCTCGATCCGGGCACGATACCCTTCGGTTTCGCCGATTTCTATCAGGTTCACGTGTCGGGGGGCGAATTCAACGTGGCGGCCAACATGGCACGCTGTTTCGGCCAGAGCACGGCGGTGACCAGCGCCATGGTGGACTACCCCATCGGAGCCAAGATCGAGGGCGAAGTGCGCAAGATGGGAGTGCAGGGAATCTACAAGCGTTTCAAGCACGATGGGGTGAGGGGTCCCAACATGGCCCAGGTTTGGTCCGACCGGGGCCAGGGCGTTCGCGCCCCTGTGGTCTTCTATAACAGGGCCAACGAAGCTGCGGCCCTCCTCAAGCCCGGCGATTTCGACTGGGACGCCCTCTTCGCCAAGGGAATCCGCTGGTTCCACTCGGGCGGCATTTTCGCCGCCCTTTCGCCCACGACGCCGGAGCTGGTGATCGAAGCGATGAAGGCGGCCAAGAAGGCGGGCGCCGTGGTCTCCTTCGACCTCAACTACCGAGCCAAACTCTGGGCGGCCAACGGATCCGGCGCGACGGCTTCAGAAGTGCTGGGCCGCATCGCCGAACAGGTCGACATCATAGTAGGCAACGAGGAAGACCTGCAGATGGGCCTGGGGCTCAAGGGACCGGACATCCACGCCGCTTCCAAGCTCGATCCCGAAGCCTTCTACCGCACCATCGAGGAAGTGAAGGAACGCTGGCCGAACGTCAAAGCCGTGGCCACAACCTTGAGGGAAGTGAAATCCACCAACCGTCACCTCTGGAGCGCCGTGCTCTGGCTGGAAGGCAAGCGCTTCGCCGCCCCCACCGCCGAGCTGGACGTTTACGACAGGGTGGGCGGAGGCGATGGTTTCGCCACCGGTCTCTTTTACGGCCTACTGGAGGGCAAGGATCCCCAGGAAGCCCTAGCCCTGGGCTGGGCTCATGGAGCCCTTCTCACCACCTTCCCGGGGGATACCACCATGGCCACCCTGGACCAGGTCGTGGCCTTCTCCAAGGGCGGCTCGGCGAGAATACAGCGCTGAGCGGCAAACCCGGCGCCTAAGGCAGGCTAGCTGCCAGACTTACTAGGGAGGCCAAATGAAAGCCCTCGTGCTCGAAGCTTATAATAAGCTCGTTTTTAAAGAAGATTACCCGGAGCCGTCCTTGAGGACTACCGACGACGTGATAGTTCGCGTCAGGGCTTCCGCTATCTGCGGTTCCGACGTCCACGGCATGGACGGCTCCACAGGCAGGCGCGTCCCTCCCATCGTCATGGGCCACGAGGCGGCCGGGGAGATCGTTGAGGCCGGCTCTGCCGTGCGGGATTTCAAGGTCGGCGACAGGGTAACCTTCGACTCCACCGAGTACTGCGGCAAATGCTTTCATTGCCGGAGGGGAGAGGTGAACCTCTGCGACAACAGGATGGTCCTGGGCGTTTCCTGCGCCGACTATCGCAGGGATGGCAGTTTTGCCGAATACCTGGTGGTCCCTGAGCGCATACTCTACGCCCTGCCGGCGAACCTGGACTTCGCCGCGGCCTCCCTGGCCGAGCCCACGGCCGTGGCGGCCCACGCGGCGGCCATAACGCCCATAGCCATGGGGGATTCCCTGGCGGTGATAGGTTCGGGCCTTATAGGTCTTTTGCTCATCCAAATAGTGAGAGCCCATTCCCCGGGCCTCATCCTGGCTTTGGACACCGATCCGGAGCGCCGGGCCGCGGCCCTGGCGGCCGGAGCGAGCTTCGCCCTGGATCCCGCCGATCCGGCCAGCCAGAAAAAGATTCTCGAACTTACCGAAGGCCGGGGCGTGGACAGGAGCTTCGAGGCGGTGGGCGCCGCCGCCCCGATAGCCACGGCGATCGGGGCCACGCGCAAGGGCGGCTCGGTGACCCTCATCGGGAACGTCAGCCCCAAGGTGGAACTGCCCCTGCAGTCGGTGGTCACCAGACAGATCAGCCTCTTAGGTTCCTGCGCAATGGCCGGCGAGTATCCCCTGGTGCTCAAACTCCTAGCTTCGGGCAAGATCAAGAGCGAGTCCATCATCAGCGGGAAAGCCCCTCTTTCCGAGGGAGCCCAGTGGTTCGCCCGGCTCTACGCCCGGGAGAAGGGCTTGCTCAAGGTAGTCCTGGAACCCTAAAGGAAAATCGCCATGGAAAAAATCCGCTTCGGTCTCTACGGCTACGGCAAGGTCGCACAACTCCACGCCAAGGCCCTGGCGACGTGCGAAAACGCCCAGCTCGTGTCGGTCTGCGGCAGGGACAGGAAGAAGGCCGAGGCCTTCGCTGCCCAGTGGGGCATCGAGGCTAGGGCTTCCGCCCAGGAAATGGCCGATAAGGACAAGGCAGACGCGGCGATCGTCACTACCCCTCATCCCCTGCACGCCCGAAGCTCGCTGGAATGCCTTGGCGCGGGGCTTCATGTCCTGGTGGAAAAGCCCATGGCCCTCAGGGTAGCCGACTGCGACGCCATGATCGCCGCCGCCCTCGCCCAGCACCGCAGCCTCGGAGTCATAAGCCAGCGCCGCTGGTACCCCTCCACCAGGCGCATAAAGAACGCCATAGACCAGGGGCTGATAGGCGAGCCCCTCCTCGGCCAGGTTACCATCCTCGGCTGGCGCGACGAAGCCTACTACCGCTCCGATCCCTGGCGCGGCTCCTGGGCCGGCGAGGGCGGCGGCGTCATCGTAAACCAGGCGCCCCATCAGCTCGATCTCCTGGCCTGGTTCATGGGAAACGTGACGGGAGTGCAGGGCTCCTGGATAAACGCCAACCACCCCTATATCGAGGTGGACGACTCGGCGGTGGCTACCGTGCATTTCGCCAACGGCGGCTTGGGTTCGGTCTTCGTCTCCAATTCGCAGAAACCGGGCATCCATGCGAAGGTCGCCGTCCACGGCAGCGCCGGCTCCTCCCTGGGAGTCCAGACCGACGGCGGCGCGATGTTCATAGCGGGGATGAGCGGGGTATTGGAGCCTCCCTATATCGATCTGTGGACGATACCGGGACAGGAAAGCCGGTTGGCCGCCTGGAAAGCCGAGGACGCCCTGTACTTTTCCCGCATCGATCCTACCTGGCATTTTTTCAAGCTGCAGATCGAAGATTTCGCGGCTGCGATACTCGAAGGCCGCAGGCCCGCAGTCATCGGGGAGGACGGACGCCAAGCGGTGAAAATAATCGAAGGCATTTACCGTTCGCGGGATACCGAAGCCCTGGTCAAGTTCTAGCGCCGAACCTCGGTTCCCGGAATCCGCGTCCTAGTAAATTTTTGCCAGGCAGGTCAAGCCGATCCGGCCGCGGCCTTGCTTTTTTCGCCGAGCGCGGCCGCCTCCGCGATCCGCTCGGACTTCTTGTTGATCTCGTGGATAGCCTTGAACACGTACTCCCTGTCCTGGCCTTCGAATTCCAGCCGAGGCATGAGGCGGGAGAAAAAGCCCTGGACGAAGTGTTCCATCCGGGAAACCTGGTCTATGTAGTTGGACTCGTGGTTGAGCATCATCACCGTGCAGGGAAGCGGCCGATTGTAGCTGCCGATCACCCTGAAGCCGAGTTTTTCGTACATGCGGATGAGTTTCGTCTCGTCGCTGAATACGTCCAGGAAAATGGTGTCAACGTCCCTTCCGCGAATATAGAGGTAAGATAGCACCATGAGACTGAAGGGGACGATCGAGCCCCGCTCTTCGCGGATGATCGCCAGACGATCGATCTCGGCATAGGGTTTTTCGCCGTCCAAGTACTGGGCTATATCGAAATTCTTCTGGATCGGGATTTTCCCTTCCAGGGCGCTCAAGTGCAGTGTGGTGGTTCCCACCGGCTGCATTCCTTTATACGCGAGCACGTGGAAGGCGTTCTCGTCTTCGCTTCTGCGGATGGTCTCTTCCAGATACCCTTTTTCGCCAACGAGGATCTTGCGCTGCAGGTAGAACGAGTCTTCGATCTGCCGCGAATCCTTGGCATGCAAAAAGCGTATCTTGTTTCGTTCCATATTGGCGGCGGGCAGAATGATCCGGAAGGTCGTTCCCTTTTTTTCCTTGGAATCTATGAGAATTCTTCCTCCCAGCTTGGAGACGATGTGGTGGGCGATCGAAAGACCCAGTCCCGTTCCCGCTCCCGGATCCTTGGTCGTGAAGAAGGGATTGAAGACCTTGTCGAGGTTTTCCTTCTGAATCCCCAGCCCCGTATCCTGAACGACGATAGCCACGTCGGCTTCTTCTTGCTTGACCGCGAGACTCAGGGTTCCGTCCCCGTTCATGGCCTGTACGGCGTTGACGATGAGATTCAGAAATACCTGCTGCAGCTCGGTGGAATTGGCCTGCACCTCGCTTGCCTGGTCGTAATCCTTTTTCACCAGCACGGATCCGAAATCGATGCCGCGCATCGCGAGCTTCAACGAGTTTTCGAGGATCGCGACGGGCTTGACGAAGTCTGTCTGGCTCTTCGTCTTTCTCGAATAGACCATGAGGTCTCGTATGACCTCGGCGGCGTTCTGCGCGTACCTGATGATATCCTGGGAGTATTCGCGCAACCTCGAATCCTCTGGAGTCTCCGGGAGCATGAGGTCGGCGGTTCCTAAAATCGCCCCCAGGGGATTATTGATCTCGTGCGCGATGCCCGACACCAGGGTTCCGATGCCGGCCAACTTCTCCGACTGCACGAGCTCCTCCTGAAGCGTTTTCTGCTTCGTGATGTCCTGGAAGAATTCCAGGAAAATCGGCGAAGAGGATTTAGGCACGGAAATCGGGTAGAAATTAAGGGAGAAAGTCAGCAGACCCTTCACGTCCTGACGCTCGGCGTTGAACGGTAGCCTCGTGTGCAGGCAGTCCTGGGCCAGGCATTCTATGCAAGGCCTGTCCCTGTTGAAAAAAGCCTTGTAGCACTTGTTGCCGATGAGCTCCTCGGCGGATTTTTCGAAATAGCGCCGGGCGGCGTAATTCACTTCGATTATGTTGTAGTTGATGTCTTGGATCGATATGGGCGTGGTGATGCCGTCGAAGAAGGCCTCCAGTTTGTTCCTGCTTATCTCCAGCTGGTTGTTTATGTTCTGCAGCCTCTTCTGCTGCTGGCGCAGCCGCTCGAAGGTTATGGCGTTCTCCAAGGCTACCGAGCACTGGACGCTCAGGAGCTGGAGCATTTCAATATCGAACTGATTGTAGTAATCCTTGTCCACCTGAGGACCCAGGACGATGAAGCCGTTGAGCCTTTCCTTGAACTTCAGGGGAAGCACGAGGCTGGCTTTTATCGTCTCTCCTGCGCCGCCCTTTTCCAGGGGCACCTCGATCATCCGCTGAGGCTGATATAGGTATTGGACATCGCTCTTGTCGGCCCCCTGGTGAACGGTGAAGCTCCGGACCAGGTCGCTTCCGCGCTTCAGGCTTATGGATTGGTCTTGTCCCTCGACCAGGCCGCCCGCGAAGGGAAGTTTCTTGGCAACGTTTATCTTGTAATTCCTGTCGTTGAAATCGTTGACCAGCATGAAAGCCCACTCAAGCCCGAAGGTGGACAATATTTTCTCGATGGTGAGGTTTCCCAAGGTTTCCAAATCCACGATGGACGTAAGGCTTGCCGAGAAGACCCTCAGGCTCTGGTAATAGGTGAAGGTCTTGCCTCCGTATATCCTCTCGAGGAATGAGAGCGTCGTGGTCCTTAAGGGCGAGAGGACGATGGAGGTTATGAATCCGAGGATGAGGGCAAGAAGTAGGATCCTCGGAAACGGAATGCTCTTATCTAGGTGGAATACGGGCACGAAGAAAAAGAGGAACAGGGCGCCGGTAAGCAGGGAGACGAAGAAGGTGAGCAGAATATTGAGCACCGTGGAGGAATAGTGGATGAGGCGATACTTGTAGACGGCGAAGAATATTATGGCCGCGTTTATCGTGGCAGCCATGAGGTCGATCGGATACCTGCCCAGGGGCTTGTATAAATTGACCGCTACGCCGCCGATGATGATCGCCGCTCCGTAGATCAACAATTTCAGTGTCTTGCGCTTGAATCGGTTATCGCTTTCCTTGAGCTGCCGAGCGAGAAGTATTATCGAGAGCCCCAGGAAAAAATACGCGAGGGAATAGGACACCACGGCTCCAGGGCCCAAAACGTAGAAGAATCCCCCCTCGTCGAAGCCCGCGTCGGTGACCACCTTGGAGCTCAGGTTGAGATAGGCCATGAAGATGTAGATTATGTAGCCCGCGTAGAGGAACATCCTGTAGCGTCGCTTTTCCGTTCCCGAAAGGTGGATCATAGTGGCGAGGAAGGAAATGGGCCCTCCGAAAAGACCCATGAGCATGACCTTGTTCCATACCAGGGGAGTGAGAAAGCCGGTATTGGCGTGCATCATGAAGGAGCCGAAACTCCACAGGGCCATGAAGAACATGTACTGGAGAAAAGATCCGTCGACCTTGTCCTTTCTGCTGTACAGTCCGAAGACGATGAAGACGATATATATGATGAAGGATAGTGCTGGAATCAGCGAAGATGCGTCCAGAATCATGCCGGAATCCCCTGTTTTTAACAATGTCTGGCAAAACTCGGGGTATTGTAGCACAATATGTAAAGCAATGGTACTAAATTCTTCGATAGGACTGGGTTTTTCTCTTCTGCTGCTCTCGGAGCTGCTGGAAATGAGGGGAACGAGGGCTTCAAGGGCTGTCCGCGGCCTCGGATACGGCATCGTGGCCTTGGCGCTTTTATTCTTCGCCTATCCCGCGGCGGCCGCGATCAGCCAAGCGGCTGACGCGCCGGAAAGGTCGATCGCGTTATTGCGCGAGCGGCCTGCGCAGTTTTACCTGCTCCTCGCCCTCTCCCTTGCATTCGCAGCCATGCTATTCTGGACGGTCTTCCTGGAACTCGCCCTAGGCAAGAGAAAATTCAGGCTCGGAAACAGGGAGGTATTCAGCCGCGGCTCCTATGGGATATGCAGGCATCCGGGATTCTGGTGGCTCATTCTCTATCTGTTGCCTCTAGGTATTATCAGAGGTTTTTCGACTACTGTTTTCACCATTCTACTCGTGGTATTCTTAAACTTCCTGCTGGTCTCGATCCAGGATCTGTATAGCTTTCCAAGATTTTTCAAGGATTACGAAGCGTATCGAAAAAAAGTGCCCTTTCTTATTCCGACGTTTTTGAAGAAGGGGATTCGCCGACATTAAAACGCGCTCCGGATGGACGCAAATCCGCTGGACTATGATGGAAGGACAACATGACAAGCAGCACGCGGCATACGATCCTCGTGGTCGACGACGATCAGTCGATAAGGAAGGTTCTCTCTCTCGGCCTGGAGAGATTGGGTTTCACGGTAAGGCTGTCATCCAACGGCCAGGAGGCCCTCGACCTACTGACTTCCGGCAGGCTGGACCCCGATTGCGTGCTTCTGGATATACGAATGCCCGTCCTGTCTGGCAGGGAAGCCCTGCCCAGGATTAGGGAGCTTTTCCCTCTTACGCCGGTGATCATGCTCACCGCCTATAACGATCTGGCCACAGGACTGGACGCGATGAAGAACGGAGCCTTCGACTACCTGGTCAAGCCCAGCCGCCTGGAGCACATAGCCGAGGTAATAGGCAAGGCTATCCGCTATAGGGAAATAATGCGGGAAAAATTCGAGCTGGACAAAAAAAAGGAAGAATATCGGCTATCCCTCGAGCGCAGCATCGAATCCACGGCCCTCGAATTGAACGAAACCTATCGAAAGCTCAAGACCGCCAATATGCAGACCGTTCAGGCTCTTGCCGAAACCATAGAGGCGAAGGACCAGTACACCCAGGGGCATTGCGAGCGGGTGAAAAACCTTTCGCTGAAGCTTGCCCAGAAGCTAGCCCTGCCCGACGAACAGCTGGAAGCCCTGGAAATCGCCGCCCTGCTCCACGACATTGGGAAAATCGGCATTCCCGAGCGCATCCTCAATAAGACAGGCCCTCTGGAGCCCGAAGAAAACGAAGTGATAAAAATGCACCCTATCATCGGGGCGCAAATACTCTCCATCGTGGAATTATTCGCCAAGGCGGTGAACGGCGTGCGGCATCATCACGAGCGATGGGACGGCCAGGGCTATCCTGACGGAATCTCAGGCGAGGATATCAGCCCTTTGGCGAGAATCATCTCCCTGGCCGATACCTTCGACGCGATGGCCCAGACCAGGCCTTATAGGGGCGCCTTGCCCATGCAGACAATCCTGGAAGAGATCCGCGACCAGAGAGGCAAGCAATTCGCGCCGGAGGTCGTGGACGCTTTTTTCGACGCCCGGCTGTATGAGGACTATCTGAACTAGAAAGTCATACGTCCATAGTAAGCTCAAAACCTGTAGGTAAAGCGTCCCGGCACGGTTTCGCCTGTCTTGTTCCAGAAGACCGAGCGCTTGAAACCATAGAGAACAGCCTGGTCTATCTGGGAATCCCCCGAAGACTGGAGAATCTCTGCCCCTCGCAGCTGGTTGTCCTTGGTGACCGTAAAGCCGATCACCACCGGGTTGAGGCTCTTGTTCTGCCTGTATTCTACCTTGGCGGGCTCGTAGCCCGCGTCCTCCAGTATCTGCCAAAGGGGTTCTCGCTGCTCCAAGGGCACATCGGCTTTCAGCTTGTAAGTCGTGCCGTCGAATTCATAATACGCGGTGAAAGCCCGCTTTCGGGCCTGGGCCGAGTAAATCACCACGTTGGGCGGCACGATGAGATCGGGAATCGCGTTATAGACCGAAGCCGGCACCGTCCGGGGCAGGGGGAGGCTCGAGTACACCGGCTGGTAGATATTCTGCCCCACCGTCCCTTGCGACCCGCCGAGAGTGGTGTCGGAAGAACTTCCCTTTTCCGACTTGCGAATGGTGACCGTTTCGCCCGAATAGGGGACGAGCCCTTTGCCGGGTACGTAGAGCATGGTCGATGTCTGGCTAATGTGTGAGCCTTGTTCCCTCTGGCCAGGCACCCAGGGTTCGGCGGGAGGCGCCTCCTCGGTCGCGGAATCCGGAACCGAGGCGGCTTGGGCGCTCGGTATCGCCGAGGGAGCGCCGGGCGACGCTTGGGTCGGCGCCGCCGCCACTGCGACGGTTTCGCTGGGCTCGGGTTTCGGGGCGGGCGGCGGCGCCGCTTTCGTAACAGCCTTCGAGGGACTGGGAGCGGCCTCTTCCACCGGTTTCTTGGGGCTTTCCACCTTAGGCGCCTCGGCTTTTTCCACCACCGTTTCGGTCTTCTTCGGAGTCGAGGGCTCGATCTTCTCGGCGGTCTCTCCCTCCTCGGAAGGCTTGAAAGAACCTAGGCCGACCTCGTTGGTGGTCGGTCCGGGCATGGTGATCATCACAGTCATGTTGGAGTAATCCTCTTCCCTCGGGTTGAGAATCTCAAGGGCAAGCCCGACGGCGAAAGCGAGGATATACAGCCCGGCTGTTATGCCGATCGAAGTGAGTTTTCGCTTTCTCTCCTGCTTTTCGGCATAGCTTGCGATCGGATTCATCGAACCGCCTTTTCCTTGCGGGTAATGAGGCCAACATTCTCTATGCCGTTCATCCTGAAGGCGTCGAGCACCGAGATTATCAGCTGGTACGAGGCGCTCGCCCTGCCCTCCAGCACCGCCCGCAGGCTGCCCGAATCGGAACCGGCCACCCGCTGTTTCAGCGTGTCAGGCAAGCCTTCCAGGCTGGTTCTGGTCTTGTCTACGTAAATTTCGTTTTCCGACATGACGACGACGCTCAAGGCGGTAGAGGAGACCGACTGGGCTGTCCGAGAGCCGGGCAGGTCCAGGCTTATGCCCGGCGCTGCCCTGAAAGTCGTGGTGATCATGAAGAATATGATGAGCTGCAGGATGACGTCGATGAGCGGCGTCATGTCTATGCCCGTTTTCTTGGCCAGGCGGCGCGAGCTCATAGTTCCTCCGAGCCGCTCTTCCCGGTGACGCCGTTATTGGCGTTGATGAGCACCACGAGGGTGTTCACCCTGCTCTCGAGTTCGGTGAGGATATGGTTAACCCTGCTGACGAAGTAGTTGTAGAAAATAACCACCGGAACGGCTACCACGAGGCCGCCTACGGTGGTGATGAGGGCCTCGGAGACGCCGCTGGCCAGGGCTGCGGGATCGCTCACCGCGCCGAACTTGCCCAGGACGCCGAAGGCGCTCATGGTGCCCGTCACCGTGCCCAGCAGGCCGAGAAGCGGCGAGATCGTGCTGATCGTACCCAGGGCTGATAGTCCCTTTTCCAGGGCGGGAGCTTCCAAAGCGGCGGCGTCTTTCAGCAAATCCCGCTGGACGTCCTCGCCCTGATGGCGGTTTTCGATCCCGATCTTCAGGAGCGTGGAAAAAGGCGAGAGGTTCTGGTCGCAGATGGCCAGGGCCTCGTTGTAGTGACCCTCCAGAAGGCTCGCCTTGATGCGCACGAACAGCTTATTCTCGTCGCCGGAGATGCGGCGGAGATATAGAAATCGCTCTATGATAATCACGCAGGCGACTACCGAAAGGGCCATGATGACCCAGAGGACAGGCCCGCCTAATACGATGAAATCGATCATGAAGACTCCTTGCTGGTGAAAAATCCCTACTTTAGTTTATCGGAAATATACAGCCGGTCTGAACGAATATCCATTTCGGAAAAGAATTATCTCCAGCGGGAGGGCGGATTTGAGAATGTCATCCTGTCCGCCGGCTGCGGAGCCTATTCTCCCCGCTGGTAGTTGGGGGCTTCCCTGGTGATCGTTATGTTGTGGGCATGGCTTTCGATCAAGCCGGCATTGGTGATCCTGACGAACCTCGTCTTGCCCCGCAGGTCCTCCAGCGAAGAGGCCCCGGCGTAACCGCAGCCAGATCGCAGACCTCCGATGAGCTGGTATACGAAGTCGGCAAGCCTGCCCTTGTAGGGAACCATTCCCTCGACGCCTTCGGGCACGAGCTTGTCGGACACGGCACCGGACGAGGAGCCCGGGCTGCCCGCGCTCGAGGCGTAGCGATCCTTGCCCCAGCCCTGGAGTGCCGCCAGCGACCCCATGCCCCGATAGGTCTTATACTGCCTCCCGTTGTAGAGGACGAGTTCGCCGGGGGATTCCTCCAGGCCGGCAAGGAGGCTCCCTAACATTATCGCATGGGCTCCCGCGGCTATGGACTTGACCATGTCGCCGGAGAATTTTATGCCGCCGTCGGCGATGGCTGGTATGCCGAAGGCCGCGGCGGCCTTTGCGCAGTGGTAGATCGCCGAAAGCTGGGGCATGCCGGCCCCGGAAATGATCCGGGTGGTGCAGATGGAGCCGGCGCCGACGCCGATCTTGACGGCGTCGGCGCCGGCCTCGGCGAGGGCCCTGACCCCTTCCGGGGTGACCACGTTGCCCGCGATGACCGGCATCGAGGGGGCCGCCGCCTTGATGCGCCTGATCGCTTCGATCACTCCCTTCGAGTGGCCATGGGCGGTATCGATTACCAGGGCGTCCACGTTCCTGGCGCCGAGGAGGCTTAAGCGTTGTTCCAGGTCAGCGCCGACCCCGACCGCCGCCGCCACGAGTAGCCTTCCCTTAGAGTCGACGGCTGCGTTCGGATAATCCGCCTTCTTAGCTATGTCTTTGACGGTTATCAGCCCCTTGAGCCTGCGCTTTTCGTCGGTGAGGGGGAGCTTTTCTATCCTGTGCTCCTGCAGGATGTTCCTGGCCTGTTCCAGGGTGGTGCCCACAGGCGCGGTGATCAAGCCCTTGCTGGTCATGAAGGAGCTCACCGGGGCTTCGTCGTCCTCGGGTCCGCAAAACCTGATATCCCTGTTGGTGAGAATGCCCACAAGCTTCTTGTCCTCGCCGCTGGTGATGGGAATGCCCGAGATCTTGTACTTCTGCATCAGGCTCCGGGCTTCCGAGAGGGTAGCGGTTTTCTCCAGGCAAAGGGGGTCGAGGATCATGCCGGACTCCGAGCGCTTGACCTTGTCCACCTCGCTCGCCTGCTGCTCCGGGCTCATGTTTCTGTGAATCACTCCGATGCCCCCCATTCTCGCCAAGGCTATCGCCAAGGCGGACTCGGTGACCGTATCCATGGCCGCCGACAGCAGGGGAATATTGAGCCAGATCCCGGCTCCTATATGAGTCCTCGTATCCACCTGGCTCGGAAGGATTTCGCTCATGGCGGGGACGATGAGAACGTCGTCGAAGGTAAGGGCCGTTTCGGTCGCGAAAAGTTCCTCGTTCATCCTGGTCTGTCTCCTCTATAATATTGGCTCAGTGCCTGAAATGGCGGACGCCCGTGAGCACCATGGCCATGCCCGCCTTGTCTGCGGCGGCCAGTGATTCCTTGTCCCGAATGGAGCCGCCGGGCTGCACGATAGCCCTGATTCCCGCCGCGGCCGCTTCCTCCACGGAATCCGGGAAGGGGAAGAAAGCATCGGAGGCCATCACCGCGCCCCTCGCCTTGTCGCCTGCGTGGCGGGCAGCGATGCGCACCGAGTCGACCCTGTTGGGCTGGCCCGCGCCTACGCCCACCGTCGCGCCTTCCCTGGCGAAGACGATGGCGTTGGACTTGACCGACATGCAAGCCTTCCATGCGAAGGCCAGATCCTTGAGCTCATCCTCGCTGGGAACGCGGGCCGAGACGACCTTCCACTCCGAAGCCGGAGGATCTCCCCGATCGATGTCCTGGCGAAGGAAACCGCCGAGAACGCTTCTGACCTCGAATTCAGGCCTTTCATGGCCGGGGATAAGGACCCGGAGGTTTTTCTTTTTGGCCAGGAGCGCCTGGGCTTCGGGGCTGAAGCCGGGAGCGGCGATGCATTCAGCGAAGAGCTCGCCCAGGGTCCTCACGCATTCCTCGTCGAAAGGTCGGTTGACCGCGATTATGCCGCCGAAGGCCGAAACCGGATCGCAGGCTATGGCCTTGGAAAGGGCCAGGGCGAGGGAATCGCCGGTTCCCTCCCGCGCCTCGGCTATCCCGCAGGGGGTGAGATGCTTCACCACCACCGCCGCGGGGGTTTTAAAGCGGTTGACCGCCTGCCAGGCCGCGTCCAGGTCGAGTATGTTGTTGTACGAAAGCTCCTTGCCCTGCAGTAGGCTGCCCGCCATGGGGGATCCTTCTGGCTTGGCGGAATAGAGCGCGGCTCGCTGATGGGGATTTTCGCCGTAGCGGAGATCCTGCACCTTCCAGCCTGAAAATGCCAGGATTTCGGGAAGCGGAGCCGATCGGGCGGCGGAGTCAGCTTTCGGGGCTCCTTCGGACGCGAACCAGGCGGCGATGGCCGCGTCGTAGGAAGCGGTTCGCGCGAAAGCCTGACCGGCAAGCCGCCTGAGGGTCTCGGCGGATAGGCTTCCCGAGCGTTCCAGTTCGGCTAACACGGGAGAGTATTGTTCGGCCGAGCTCAACACCGCTACTCTCTCGTGGTTTTTTGCGGCTGCTCTCAAGAGGGCGACGCCGCCTATGTCGATTTTTTCGATTATTTCCTGTCTTTGGCTGGAGGGGTCGGCGATTGTCTTCTCGAAAGGATAGAGGTCCACGACGACCATGTCCACTGCCTTGTAGCCGAGGCTGGCGATTTCCGCCAAGTCCGAGCCGCTCGCCCTGGCCAGGATGCCGCCGTGGATGGCAGGATGGAGGGTCTTGACCCTTCCGCCCAGGATTTCCCGGGCGCCGGTATAGGACGAGATTTCCTCCACCTGGATGCCGGAAGCCTTGAGGGCGGCCGCCGTGCCTCCCGAGGCAAGGAAGCTCCAGCCCAAACGCGAGAGTCCGGCGGCGAATTCGGCCAGGCCGGTTTTCTCATAGACAGACAGAATCGCTATAGGCATCGTCTCAACCTCCTATTGTATCCGTTTCGTTGTTTCGCAGGCTCGCGGCGAGCCTGGCGGCCGCCCGTACGACCAGGCGGTGTTCGAGCCCGTGGATTTCGGCCTCGAATTCCTCCAGGCTTTCGCCGGGCGTAAAGTCCATCCTTTCCGCCTCGAGTACGGGGCCTGTATCGACCCCCTCGTCGGGAACGAGGTGCACCATGACGCCGCTATGGTCGATCTCTCCCTCGCGCCAGGCATTCCAGGCCCGCTGGATCGCGTTCGTCCCCGGGAAACTTCCGGGAAGGGCTGGATGCAGATTATAAATCCTGCCGGGGAATCGGCCTATGAAAGCGTTGCTGAGGATGCGCATCCAGCCAAGAAGAAAGACATAGTCGGGTTTCCGGGGCTCTATGAGGTCGGCCAGCCGCGCGTCGTAGCGCCGACGCGATTCGTCCCGGTCCAGGCCGGACTCGCGGCGATAGGGAAAAGCCTGGGCCGCTACGCCGGCTTTCCTGGCTTTTTCCAAGGCGGGAGCTTCCGGTTCCGAGGAAACCACCAAGACCGCCTCGGCGTCCAGGCTTCCCTCGAGTGAAGCATCCAGGAAAGCCTGGAGATTGGTTCCCCTGCCGGATACGAGTATGACGAATCGAGCCTTTCCGGAGCCTGTTCCCCGATGCGGGGGGCTTCCGGGCCGGTATCGCTGAAGGCCGGCCGCCTGGGGATTCATCGTTTTCCCCCCCGCTCAGGCGAGACCGGCCCCGCGCTCTCCGGAAGTCCCTTTAGAATGGCCTCGCACTTTCCGGGAACGAGCTCGCCGATGATATAGGCTTTTTCGCCCGCCAGATCGGCCAGGCGGCCGATTTTTTCCGGCGCGACCACGGCGACCATGCCGATGCCCATATTGAAGACCCTGTACATTTCCGCCGGCGGCACCCTTCCCTTCTCCATGATCAGTTTGAAAAGCGCCGGCATAGGCCAGGAGTCGGCGCGGATCACTGCGTCGAGGTCTCCGGGCAGCACCCTCGGCACGTTGCCTTCGAAGCCCCCGCCGGTGATGTGGGCCAGGGCTTTGATCAAGCCCGGCTCTTTTTCCAGGACGGGACGCAGAAGGGGAAGATAGGAGCGGTGAGGCTCCAGGAGGGCTCGATGGAGGGGCTTGCCGAGAATATCGGAATAGCCTTGGTAATCCTCGTCGGAAAAAATGCTGCGGGCCAGGGAGAATCCGTTGGTATGGAGTCCGCTGGAAGAGAAGCCAACCAGGAGATCGCCCGCCCTGATCCCAGCCCCTGGAAGCCTTCTGTCCTTCTCGACGACTCCCACGATGGCTCCGGCCAGGTCGAATTCCCCTGGGAAGTAAACTCCGGGCATCTCTGCGGTCTCGCCCCCGATGAGAGCGCAGCCTGATTCCCTGCAGGCTGCTGCCATGCCTTCCACTGCGGCGGCGACCATGGAGGGATCGAGTTTAGGGAAGGCGACGTAATCCAGGAAGAAGAGGGGCCTGGCTCCCTGGACGAGGATATCGTCCACGCAGTGATTTACTATATCCATGCCTATGGTCGAAAAGCTGTCGAACCGGGAGGCGAGCTTCACCTTGGTGCCCACTCCGTCGGTGGAGGCCACGAGCACGGGCTCTTTCATAGAGGCGAGACCCGAGGCATCGTACATGCCGCCGAAAGATCCTATTCCAGCCAGCACCTCTGGCCCATAGGTGGAACGCACGGCGGCGGCCATGAGCTCGACTGCCCTTTCCCCTGCCTCTATGTCGACCCCGGCGGCGGCGTAGCTACCGGCGGCACGATCAAGACTTGGGCCCGTGACCGCCAAGCCGGCGACCAGGCTTCTCCCCCTGCCGATGTCCCTCCTATACCTGCTTCTGGGAAGATCGACGAGGGCGAGGCGGGAGTAAGCCGCCTGCAGTGCTGCCGGGAGGGAATCGGCCCAGGCCGATACGGAGAGCAGCCTTCCTCCAGCGGCTTCGATCTCGCCGGAGCGGGAGATACGGGTCGCTCCGTGGAAAATGTAAGTATCGCCGCTGGCGGAGTAGTCAGCCATGGTTCTCGGCGCGTCGGGTCCGGAATCCCGGGCGTAGCCTTCGGAGGCGAGGACCACGGTGGCGCAAGATCCCTGTCTCCAGCGGACAGGATACTCTTCAAGCCTGCCCCGGACACAGGCGAGCATGACTTCTCCCAGGTCCGAATCCAAAAGCGGCAGCAATGCCTGGGTTTCGGGGTCCCCGAAACGGCAATTGTACTCCAGGGCCTTGGGACCGTCCTTGGTCATGATGAGGCCGGCGTAGAGCGTCCCGACGAAGGGCGAACCTTCCTCGGCGAGCCCCTTGCAGGCTCCGAGGAGGAAAAGGTCGGCCAGGGCTTGAGAGCGGGTCAAGGCTCCGGGCGATGCGCAAGCGATCGCGCCCATTCCTCCCGTGTTGGGGCCTGCGTCGTTTTCCAAAAGACGCTTATGATCCTGGGAGGGCGGCATGGCTTGTACGCTCTTGCCGTCGCAGAATCCCAGGAGGGAGAGTTCCTCCCCCTGCAGCCTTTCCTCTATGACAACCTGGCTTCCCGCGTCGCCCAGGCTTTTCCCGAGCATGAGGGACTCGAGGATAGCTTCGGCCTCTCCGGGACTATCGGGGAGAAATACGCCCTTGCCAGCGGCCAGGCCTGCGGCCTTGATGACAAAGGGCCAGGGCGGGGCTTGGATAAAGCGAGAGGCCTGGCTGAGGTCGTCGAAAACCCTGAAGTCGGCGGTCGGTATGCCATGCCGCCGCATGAAGGATTTGGCGAAGCTTTTGGAGGATTCTATCCGCGCCGCGGCGGAGCCGGGGCCGAAGCAGAGGGGCGGTTTCGCCGGACGAAGCTCCTTGAGCCGGTCGGCCAGGCCGAGGGTAAGGGGCAGTTCCGGGCCGACCGCGACAAGGTCGATGTCATAGTCGAGGACAGCCTTGAGGATGCCGGGAATATCGTCGGCCCTGATGTCGAGGTTGATCCCGAGTCCGGCTGTCCCGGCGTTTCCAGGAGCGCAGTAGAGCCGCCCGGTTATGGAGGAGCTGGACAATTTCCAGGCTATGGCATGTTCCCTGGCTCCCGATCCGACAACAAGCAGGTTCATAATTCCATCCTTCCTTCGGTATTCAGAACAGCTAGAATTCAAAACGATCCTTGACCTCGGATAAATCCACTTCGAAGGGATATTCGCCTGAGAAACAGGCTGTGCAGTACTTGCCTAAGTCACCCACGGCCTTGCCCGCCGCCTCCAGCGAGAGATAGGCCAGGGAATCGGCGCCGCTCCATTTCGCCATTTCCTCCAAGGGGAGGATATTGGCGATCAGGTCCTTCCGCTCTCCCATATCGACGCCCATCATGCAGGGAAAGCGCACCGGGGGACTGGAAACCCGGACATGGATTCCCCTGGCTCCCGCGTTTTTAAGCAGAGCGACCAGGGGCCTGATCGTATTGCCCCGGACTATGGAGTCGTCGATGACGACGATGCGTTTTCCTTTCACCGAGTCGGTAAGCACGTTGAACTTCAGGGAAACGCCCCGCTTTCGCAGGAAATTGGATGGTTCGATGAAGGTCCTGCCTATATAGCGGTTTTTTACGAAGGCTTCGCCGTAGGGGATGCCCGAGGCTTCCGAATAGCCTATGGCCGCGGAGATGGAAGAATCCGGCACGGGGATGACCAGGTCGGCATCCACCGGCGAGTCGATGGCCAGGCGGGCGCCGAACACCCGGCGCACCTCGTGGACGGAGAGTCCGTTCCATACCGAATCCGGGCGGGAGAAGTAGACGAACTCGAAAAGGCAGGAGGCCTGACGGATGCCCATGGACTTAAGGCCTTCGAGTTTTGCGCTGGTGATTTCGCCCTTTCCGTCGCAGAAAATAATCTGCCCTGGTTCGATTTCATGGATTTCCCTGCAGCCCAGGGTGGAAAGGGCGCAGGTTTCCGATGCCGCCACGAATGCTTTTTCGGCGGTAAAGCCGTAGGCGAGAGGACGCAGTCCCCAGGGATCCCTGGCGGCGAAGACTCCTTCCCTGGTGAGGAGGACGAAAGAGAACGCACCTATCCAGCCGCTCATCGCGGCTTTGATCCTGCTCATCCAAAGACGTTTGGGCGAGCCGGCCAGGTCCATGATCATCAACTCGGTGTCGCTGGCTGAGGTGAGGCCGACGCCCTTGTCGAGGAGCCTGCTCCGGATCTCGCCGGCGTTGACCAGGTTGCCGTTGTGAGCCAGCGCCATGGGGCCGTATTTCGAGTCGATGAGGAAGGGCTGGATGTTCCTGCTGCTGGAACTGCCGGTGGTTGAGTAGCGGTTATGCCCTATCGCCAACTGTCCGGAGAGGCTTTCGATGTCGGCTTCCGAGAAGACCTGGGACACGAGGCCCTGGTTTTTCCGCACCGAAAGGGAATGCCCGTCGAAGGCGGCGATGCCCGCCGACTCCTGTCCCCTATGCTGGAGGGCGAAAAGCCCGTAATAGATGAGCCGGGCCGCGTCGCTCCCCGGCGCGTAGATCGCCATGACCCCGCACTCTTCCTTGGCTTCGGCGAAAGGAGAGTCTTGAAGCGGATTCATCGTCCGGAGCCCTTTGCGTAGAGTTCGGCGCCCAGGCCTGCGTCGTCGGCTTCGATCTTGTCCCTCGCTTCTTGCTGGAAGGCCTTTATTTTTTCGGCGATCAGCGGTTCTCCTAAGGCTAGGATCTTGGCGGCGAAGAGGGCCGCGTTCCGGGGATCGAGGATTGTCGCCGTCGCCACCCCTGGGGGCATCCGGAGGGAGGAAAAGATATCGGCCCCGCCGAAGGCCTCGCTGGGGGGAGGACAGGCTATGACCGGGAGTTCCGTGGAAAATTCCACCATTCCCGAGAGGGCGTTGGAGAGCCCTGCGATGGTTATGAAGACGCCTACCTCGCCCTTTTTCTTTTCTTCTGCAAGAATGGCTAGGAGCTTCTCGGGCGTCTTATGCGCCGAAGCTACCCTGGCTTCGCTGGTAATTCCGAACTTGTCAAGAAATTCTATTATCCGCCCCGCATGGCCAGAGTCGGATTTTCCGCCCATCAGGATAAGCACTTTTCCGTTTTTCACAGTTCGATCCCCTCCTTTGCCAGATTGGCGACAAGCCTCGATTCCACGGGGTAGGAACCGGGCTTGAAGGGCTCGCCGGTGAGCAGCTCGTAGGCTTTTTGATACAACAGCGAAGTGTCGGCCCATACGGAATCGGGGAGGAGGGGCAGCTCGCCATCTCCTCTGTAGCCGACTTCGGCATAACGCAGCCTGACGAATTCCTTGTCGAAAAGTTCAGGTTCCATACCCTTGCCGACCCTTGCCTGGTAACTATCGGCTTTCCAGAAGCGGGACGAGTCGGGGGTGTGGATTTCGTCTATGAGTACGATTGAGCCGTCAGGGGCCAATCCGAATTCGTACTTGGTGTCGACGAGAATCAGCCCCGAATCTTCAGCTATTTCGCTGCCCCTGGCGAAAAGGGCAAGGGAGACACTCATGACCTGGTCCCAGATATCCTTCTTGAGGTATCCCTTCTCAACCACTTCGGCGACCGTGAGCCGCTCGTCGTGGAATCCGGGGAGGGCCTTTGTGGTAGGGGTGATGATCGGCTCGGGAAGGCGCTGGTTTTTCTCGAGCCCTTCGGGGAAGGAATAGCCGTAAATCATTCGCTCGCCCTGGGAGTAGCGATGCCAGAGGGCCGTGGAGGTCACGCCCGTGATATAGCCCCGCACTATCACCTCCACCGGGAGGGGCGAGGCAAGCTTGACCACCGAGGCGTTGGGATCGGGGACGGAGACGAGGTGGTTGTCCACTATATCGGCGGTCTTGCGGTTCCACCAGGCGGAGAGTTCGTTGAGCACCTGGCCCTTCCAGGGTACGGCGCCGACTACCCTATCGAAGGCCGATAGCCTGTCGGTTGTCACCAGCAGGCGTCGTCCTTCACCCAGGGAGTACCAGTCCCGCACCTTGCCCGAATGCTTTTCCAGCCTTCCTTGGGCCAGCCCCGTGAAAGCCCGGGACAGCTTGGCCTGTATTTCGCTTTTCTCAACCATATATGGCTCCTTGGTCAATGGCGTGGCGGACTCCGTTTTTGAAGATGGCCAACCCTGAACCCTGCCTACCTCCATGGTAGGAGCGGCCCGCGGGGCCGGTCAGGACATTGTCTTCCGGATGGGGCATGAGTCCCAGGACATTGCCTTTGGGGTTGCAGATGCCGGCGATATCGTGGGGAGATCCGTTGGGATTATAGGGCCACGCTTCATCGGCCGGCGCTCCGGAAGACAGGGCATAGCGAAGCGCGACGAGGCCGGCGGACTGCAGTGCGTCCAGGTGCGCCTGGCTCGAGGCGAGGAAACGTCCTTCGCCATGGGCTACCGGGCAGGCTACGGGTTCTTCGATACCCTTCGTCCAGATGCAAGGACTCTTTTCAGCCCTTAGGGTGACCCAGCGGCATTCGAAACGGCCGTTGGCGTTGTCGCTGAGGGTATAGTGTCGGTGGTCCTCGTCGGAGGGAAAGAATTGCCTGCCCGGGAGCAGGCCGGCCTTCACCAGGGTCTGGAAGCCGTTGCAGATGCCTATGACGGGCTTGCCCTCTTCGACGAAGCGGCTTACTTCGTCCTTGAAAAAGGAAGCGATGTCCAGGGCGAAGAGGCGGCCGGCGCCGAGGGCGTCGGCGTAGGAAAAGCCGCCGGGGATCACGAGGAGCCTGGCCCGGCGCAGCATGCTGGGGTCGGCTCGCAGCTGGTTGACGTGGACTATGGCGGCCTCGGCGCCGGCCGCCTCCAAGGCGAAGGCCGCGTCCAGGTCCCGGTTAATTCCCGCAGCATGCAGGATGAGGGCTTTGGGTTTCATGCTCATCTTCCCTCCCGATGGGCTGCGCGGGTCTTGGCCGCGGCCGGCTCCGCCTGGTCAAGAATTTCGGCGCATTCCCTGAGGTATGCCGCATGCAATTCCTCGATGCCCAGCGAAGCCAGACCCTTCTTCCCGGCACTGACGCGAAGATTCGGAGCTTGGCGGGTCTTTCCGACCAGGGCTAGCGGAAGGCCAGTGAAAAATTCCTCGAAGGCGGAAGCCTGGCTCATTTTCACCTCCGCTAAAAAGCAGCCGTTGGTCTCGCCGAATAAAAGGAGGGCTTGCCATGCAGGATTCTCGAGAGAAGCTTCGCTTCCCTTTGCCGCCGCCTCTCCAAAACTCTTGGATGCTGCCGCAAGCCTTTCCATTTCGATTTCTGCCCCGAGGCCGCCGCCTATGCACATCTCGGCGAGCGCAGCTCCCAGGCCTCCTTCGGAGAGGTCGTGGCTGGCCGAGACGAGACCTGCTTTCAACGCCTTATGGAAGGCCCTGTAGACCGCCGGCGCTTCAGCCGAGAAGCCTGGCGCGGCGAGCCCCGGCCTTGCTTCAAGAACGTCCATCAGCACCGAGGCTTCATAGGAGGGCGAAAACTCGCCTACGAGATAAAGCAGAGAATCGCCATATTTTAGGTCGCTGCCGCGGACAGCCTCGAGTTCCGGCACGATGCCCATGGCCGAGATCAGGAGTGATGGCGGTACGGCGATTTTCTCGCCGCCCGGTCCCTCGAATTCATTATTGAAAGAGTCTTTTCCGCTGACGAAGGGGCTGCGATGCGCCACCGCCGCATCCTTGCAGGCCTTTGCCGCCCTCAGAAGGGTCCAGAGGTTTTCGGGCTTGAGCGGATCGCCCCAGCAGAAATTGTCCATCACCGCGATGCGGTCCGGATCCGCGCCAACCGCTACGGCATTGCGGACCGCTTCGTCCAGGGCGGAAGCCGCGGCATTGTAGGAATCAGCCTCCCCATAGCGCGGATTGAAGCCGTTGGAAATAGCCACGCCGCGACTCAGCCCAGTCTCGAGGGGAACCGCCACGGCCGCGTCCGAAGGACCGGACTGGGCCTGCCCGGCAAAAGGACCAAGCCTGGTGGCGCCCAGGACCTCGTGGTCGTAGCGGCGGATCGCCCATTCCTTCGAACTGATGGCATGGTGAGTCATTATCTTCGGGAAAAGCTCTCCGATGCCTGGGGTCTTCGGCTGCGGCATGATCCGGGGCGAAGCCTTCCGGCCGGAATACGCCGGGGGAGCGGCTTTCATGCGGCGCCGAGGCATCCCGTTGTGGAGAAATTCGCAATCCAGGTCCAGGATCGGCTTGTCGTTGAAACGCACCACGAGGCGACCCGTGCCGGTGAAAAATCCCAGGTCGCAGAACTCCACGTCGTTAGACGCGCAGAGTTCGGCGACTTGGGGGAGTTTTTCCGGGGGAACGGCGATGACCATCCTCTCCTGGGCTTCCGAGAGCCAAATCTCCCAGGGGGCAAGCCCCGGGTATTTCAGCCGCACTTCGGACAGCTCCACGTCGGCGCCCAACTCCGATGCCATCTCGCCTACCGCCGACGACAAACCACCTGCTCCGCAATCGGTTATGCCCGTATACAGCCCAGCGTCCCGAGCTGACAGGATTATTTCGGATAGTTTTTTCTCCACCAGGGGGGCCCCGATCTGCACTGAGGCTCCGGAGGTCTCCAGGGTGCTTCCGTCCATCGTCATCGAGGAGAAGGTCGCTCCCCTTATACCGTCACGGCCTGTTCTGCCGCCCAGGACCAGCACCCTGTCCCCTACCCTCGGCTCCGAAAAGAAAGCCCCCCGGGGGGCGATGCCCGCGCAGCCGCAGTACACCAGGGGATTGGCCGCGTATTTTTCGTGATAGTGGATGCTTCCGTTCAAAGTGGGGATGCCCATCTTGTTTCCGTAATCCTGCACACCAGCCACGACTCCGCTTCGGATCCGCTCGGCCGAAAGAGCCGACGTCCCCTCGCCCCGGCCGGGAATCCCGAAGCACAGCACGTCGGTGACCGCGAAAGGCCGGGCGGAAACGGCCATGACATCCCGAATCACGCCCCCCACCCCTGTGTTTGCGCCTCCGAAGGGCTCGATAGCCGAAGGGTGGTTGTGGGTTTCGACCTTGAACGACAGGTCGAAATCCTTGTCGAACTCGATGATGCCTGCGTTGTCCTTGAAAGCTGAAATTACCCAGGGAGCGCCGATCTCGTCCGTCGCCGCCTTGATGTAGGTCTTGAGAATATTGTCGACCCTCACGGGCAGGCCGCCGGATTCGGCGTCCTCGACTTCTATGAGAGCCTTGAATGTCTTGTGGAAACAGTGCTCGCTCCAGGTTTGGGCTATCATTTCGAATTCCACGTCCGAGCAAGCCCTGCCTTGGGCGGCGAAATAGTCGCGAATGGACCTCATTTCCTCTGGATCGAGAGCGGCCCTTCTGGAGCGGTTGAGCTCCGCGAGCTCCTGGTCGTCCATTTTGTGGATGGGAATCCATTCTTCCGGCGGAATCTCGGCATCGCTGCCCGGAAACGCCGGCTCCACGGGACCCAAGGCCCAGCGCTGCACCACCGGATTGGCCAGGAGCTTGGCGGCGAGCCTATGCAGGTCTTCGGCTCCGATGAAGGAGCCTTCGTCGCAGACAAGCTCGTAACGCAAGCCCGTGGATGCCGCCTCGATGCCCTGTATGCCCAACTCCCGCCCGGAGCGCATGATCTCGTCCGCCACCGGGTCGGTTACCCCCGGATGATAGGTGACTTCGACCACGAGGCCTTTGTCCTCTGGTGTCTGAGGGAGGGTATGGATTTCGCAAGTCTGGGTGACGGGATCCGATAAAAGAAAGCGCCCGAGGAAACTCAGTTCCCCGGGCGCTATATTCCCGCGCACAAAGTAAATCTCGGAGCGCAGTACGGCCTTGATTCCTTCGAACCCCAGCCGCCCCGCCTCGCGCACGATCAGCGCCGAGGACTTGGCCCCCGGCTTTAGTTCCCGGATCGTAAAACGATGGACAGGAAGTTGATGTTCCATACAAATGCCTATCATAGGCGAAAAATCTAGTCAAGGAGTCAGGATTTCGAAACCGAGGCCCAGCAGATACTCCTATCGCAATTCCAGCCTGTCCTTATTGGGCAAACCTTGTTTTCAGCAACCTCGCGAACTCTCCCGCCCTCCTGGGGGCGTCCCCGAGATAGCCTTCGATGCGCATAAGCTGGTCGATTTTTTCCGCCGGGAGCAGACGGGTGAAGAAGGGATCGCCGGCGATGCGCTGCCGAAGCGGATTCTCGTCGGTGCCGCGCAGGATTTCCCAGGCCGCGAGGGCGTGCTTCCTCAGCCTTTCGTGAGTTTCCTGCCTGTCGGCCCCGGCCTTGGCCATGGCCATCATGACCCGCTCTGTGCAGGCGAAGGGGGCGTAGCGGCGGAAGGTACGTCCCGCTGCGTCCTCATCCAGGCGGAAGCCGCTGATGATTTTCTGCGCCGTCCTTATCAGTTCGTCCGCCGCTAGGAAGGACTCGGGCAGGCTGCTCCTCCGGTTCGCCGAATCGTCCAGCGTCCGCTCCAGAAGAGATAGCGCGGCGTTGCTCCATGCCACCTGTGGATAGGCCGCCAGAAGTCTGGCGAGGGAATCGATTTTTTCTGCGTCTATGGGATTGCGCTTGAAAGGCATGGCCGAGGAGCCCACCTGCTTGCTCCCGAAAGGTTCCGCCAGCTCGCCGATGGGCGGGGACTGGAGTATCCTGAAGTCGAAGGCCATCTTGTGAAGCGCCGCCGCCAGGCTGGCCAGAGCCGCCAACACCCGGTATTCCTGCAGCCGCGGGCTCGTCTGGGTGGAGACGGGGAAAAACTCTATCTTTAGCTCCTTTTCGAGAGCCTTTTCAAACCCGGGCAGCTCATCCAGGCCTATGAGTTCCCCATACGAAGCCGAGCTGCCGACCGCCCCCTTGAATCCTTTTCCCTTTAGCGTGGCTTCGAGCCTTTCGATGTCTTCATAGGCCGAAAGCAAATCCTGCGCCCAGACGGAACAGCGGTATCCGAAGCTACTGGGTTCAGCCGGCTGAAGGTGCGTAAAAGCCATGACGGGAAAATCCGAATAGGCTTCGATTTTTTCGGCGAGGCTCAACAGCAGGCGCTTAAGCCCTTCGCGGACGAGGCCGAGAGATTCGCGGATGCGCAGGGCATCGGCATTGTCCTCGATATCCATCGAAGTGGCTCCCAGGTGGATGACGCCGCCGGCGCCGGGACATTGTTCCGCGAAAGCCTTTATCTCCGCCATGAGGTCGTGGCGGATCTCGGCCTCTATGGCGAGCGAACGCTCCATATCCACCTTCTCGACCTGGGATTCCAGTTCGGCCAGCTGCTGGGGGCTCACCAGGCCATAGCGCGACTGGACTCTCGCGAGGCTCAGCCAGAGCCTTCTCCATAGCTCGCGTTTATGCGTTTCGCTCCAAAGGTGCCGCATTCGTTCGCTTCCGTATCGCCAGGAAAAGGGAGAGAGGTAGGCGGAATAGTCTTTCATCCCTCGACTATAGCAGAAGGAAGGAAGACTGAAAATACTGACGACTTTCGCCCAAACCCCAATACGGCTTGAAGCGAATCGCGCTCCGGCGGGCGTCTGTCTGTTGCTGGGGCGGCGAGGCGGCCGCGGCGCCTCGCCGCCCCAGCAACAAGACAAGGAGGGAGCATGAATTCACTGAATAGCATTCTCGTGGAGGGCAATTTGGTCAGAGACCCCGATTCGAAGGTCCTGCCCAGCGGAAACCAGGTCTGCGATTTCACCCTGGCTTCCAATCGCTTCTATAAAAACGGGGACACGGGCATGGAAAAGGAGGTTTCCTATTTCGACGTCGAGGCCTGGTCGCGCCTCGGGGCCAGCTGCGCCCAGTATCTGAAAAAAGGCCGGGGCGTCAGGGTAGTGGGCCGGCTGAAGCAGGATCGCTGGGTCGATCCCGAAGGCAAGCAGCGGGCGAAGGTCAAGATAGTCGCCGAGCACGTGGAGTTCAAGGCGCAGAAGCAGGGGGCGAAAAAGGAGGAGGAAGAAGATTCGGTTCAGGAGGAGGCCGACGAAACCTCGACGGTGAGCGTCTTCTGATTCGGTTCGTAGGCTTGCATGGCGCGCATGGCTTCGCGGCTCGCCTGGCTGAGGAGCTCGAGGAATCGTTCCTTGGTCTCGGGGTCTCTCATGCGCGCCGAAGGTCCGGAGATGCTCACGGCGCCCGCGAAATCGGAGCCGGGAAGCCTTAGCGGCATCGCATAGCAGGTAAGGCCGACCTCGTACTCGTCCCTGTCCACCCCGTAGCCCTGTTCTTTCGCCCTCCTGGCTTCCCGGATGACGTCTTCGGGCTCCACCAGGGTGTGCTCGCTGAATCGGTGAAGCGGAGCGCTGCCCAGTATCGCCCTCATATGTTCTTCGGGGAGCTGGGAGAGTATCGCCTTTCCCACGCCGGTACAATGGAGGGGCAGCCGGTCGCCGGGCACCGAGCGCATTCGCAGGCTTCGGTTGGCCTCGGCGCGATCCAGGTAGATCGCCGAGTCGCCCGCCAGGCAGGCCAGGTTGGAGGACTCCCCCGATTCCCTCGCCAGGCGCTCGATCAGGGGACGTACTTTCTCCACCACCAGGGCTCGCACGGGCACCTTGCTGCCCAGCTCGAAGAGCGAAAGTCCGAGCGACCAGCCCGCGGGCCTTTTTTCCACTACGCCCCTGGATTCCAGCACGGCCAGA
The DNA here is from genome assembly GCA_964453055.1 of uncultured Treponema sp. Lineage (GTDB taxonomy): Bacteria > Spirochaetota > Spirochaetia > Treponematales > Rectinemataceae > UBA2256. Next base: position 49,344 of record CAYVOD010000003.1, read on the forward strand.
TAGCGAAGGGCCGTCGCCTTGTTCATGCCGGTTTCCTTGGACAGGCGGGCGAGGCTCACCTCGTCCTCGACCTTCGCGAGATAGAATAGTATGTCCAGCGCCTTGCCAGCCGACTCACTCATGTAAACCTTCTCTATTGGGTCAGGGTAGGAATTCGGTTCCGCTAAAAGTCGTTCGACCTTGTAAAAAGAACCTCGAAAGAGAAAAAATAAAACCGCGTTTTATTTTCTGATACAGAGTATAGCGAGGCTCGAACCTGAGTCAAGGGAAATTTCAATAGATAAAATTTTAATCCTTGGGGCGCTGCCGAGGGCCGCGTTTTCCTGCTCTATCCCTTAGGTTCCTGCCTGGATTCCTGTCGGGGCCTCGTCCGGAATTTCTCTTAGGTCCCCTCGCTAAATCCTTCCCGTAGCGGTTTCCTTCATCTCGGCCTGGCTTGACCGAAGGCTGATCGTCTTTCCCCTCGCCCCTTGCCCCTGCCCGGGGAAGACCTGGGCTAAAGGCCTTGGGACCGCCGGCCTGTTTTTCCTCGTCGTTGTAGAAGCCGTCCTTCCAATTGAAGCGGGAACTATCGTCCAGAGGGAGGGCGTCGGCGGCGGCTTTTGCTATGTCCCTGAACATGCCCCGGGAGGAATTGGCGCTGGAAAGGTCCAGGATGAACTTGTCGAAGCCTTCTTTCTTGAGGAAGGGTACCCTATCGATGATCGAGAATGGCTTGTCGGGACTCAGGATCGTATAGTCCCTTCTCCCCTGCAGCTTGTAGGAGCTTCCGTCGCGATCGACGAAACTGGTCGGACCGTACTTGGACGCCAGGTCTCCCCGGATCCTGAACAGGTGAGGATAGGAGAAGGTTATCGGCATGAAAGCCCTAGGGTTAAGCTCCTCGGCCAGGCGCTGAAGGTTCTGCTTGGAGATTTCCTGGGGAGGAATGAGATACTTGACCCCCTGGTCGAAGAGGAAGGCGACCGCCCAGAGATTGAAGGCATAGAGCCACGGCCCCGCGATCAATTCCAGGTCCCTGCCTCGCAGAAGGGAAAAGTGGGCGAGATTGTTGACTACCATGGTCTTGACGCCCTTACCGATCCAGTATTCCAGCTCGGCCTCCAGCCACGCGGCGTCGGCCTCGGGGTAATAGGGATCCAGCCAGAGCACGAGCCTGTCACGCTTATAGGGGATGGTATCTTCGTTCTTTCGGAGCCCTTCGGCGTTCAGCTTGTCGAAAACGATCATGGCCTTCTTGGGAGCCGCCGCCAGCACGGCGTGGAGGTCGGCCACCTTGCCCACCAGGGCGTAGTAGCCCTGTGGCAGGGAATCGATCTCCCGCCTGGACCCTGCGGTCACCTGGGGCCGGGGCGCGCTGTCCCTGGAGGGAAAGGAGCGGAAGCGGTCAAGGCTATGGGGCAGAATGCTCTTGTAGCGCCGGGCCATGGAGGCTGTCTGGATAAGGTACACGTCGTCGTTCTGCCGCCAGTCCCCTTCGATCTTGAGCAGCATGCCGTTGACCTGGTTCTGGATGCCCTTGATCTTGGCGGTTATCCTCCCCGAATCATCAGCGCGGTGAATCCTGACGGAATCGCCCTCGGCCAGCCCGTCGAAACTGCCCATCAGCGCCCAGCGTTCCTCGTCTATGGTCCTGGCGTCCCTGATCCTTCCCAGGTGTATGCCTGTGCCTCCGGCCTGGTCGGGGTGGATATAGTCAGGATTCCCGCCTTCCATGAAGAAGCTGGTCTTCCTCCGGGCGAAATCGGCCTGTAGCATGGCTTTGGACTTGGCCAGGGCCCGTTCCTCGTCCCCGGCGCAGTTATCGATGAGCTGGCGATAGGCGGCCACGACGGTGCCCACGTACTCGGCGGATTTCATCCTTCCTTCGATCTTGAAGGAATCCACGCCGATATCCATGAGCCTGGGAACATAATCGATCAGCTGGAGGTCGTCGGGGGAGAAAAAGTAACCCTTGCCCAGGTCGCTGTCGTAGAGCCTGCGGCAGGCCTGTGTGCACGCGCCGCGATTGGCGCTCTTCCCTCCGAGGTATGAGGAGAAAAGGCAAAGCCCCGAGGCCGAAACGCAGAGTGCCCCGTGAACGAACACTTCTAGCTCCATGCTCGTGTTCTGCCTGATAGCCTGGATTTCTTCCAGGCTTAGCTCCCTGGCTAGGACCACGCGCTTGAAACCCTGCCTCGAAAGAAAATGGCAGCCCTTGGACGAAGAAAGATTCATCTGGGTCGATGCGTGGAGAGGAAGCGAGGGAAAATTCTCCCTGGCCATCTTGATGATGCCCAGGTCCTGCACGATCACCCCGTCCGCCTTGAGGCGATCAAGGTACTGCAGCAGCTGGTAAACCCGGTCGGTTTCCCTTTCCTCGAAGACCGTGTTCACGGTTACGTATATGCGCCTGCCCCTGTCATGGGCGGCCTGAAGGGTTGCCTCGAATTGGTTGAAAGCGAAATTGGCGCTGCGCATCCGCGCGTTGAAAGATCTCAAGCCCAGGTAGACCGCGTCGGCGCCTTCGCTGATTGCCGCGTCCAGCGCTTCGGGAGATCCCGCGGGAGCGAGTAATTCTGGAATTTTCACATCACTCTTATAGGCTGAATGATCGCTCGTGATCAACCCGTGCAAAGGCGGGAGTGTTCTGCCGATGTTTTTTTGGGATAAAGGCTTAGGAATCCCGGGCCAAACGTCCCGGCCGATTCGGCGTCATCGCTCCTGAGGCTCCGTGACACTAAGGGAGAATTTCTGTATAGTATCTCTAGCGACAATCCCTGCTTTTCGGAGAAACCCATGGATCTTCACAAGACCAGAAACATAGGCATCATGGCCCATATCGATGCCGGAAAGACTACCACCACCGAGAGAATCCTCTTCTATTCGGGAAAAACCTACAAAATAGGAGAAGTCGACGACGGTGAAGCGACCATGGACTGGATGGATCAGGAACAGGAGCGGGGAATTACCATCCAGAGCGCCGCGACCACCACCTTCTGGCATGATCACCAGATCAATATCATAGACACCCCAGGTCATGTGGATTTTACCGCCGAGGTCGAGCGGTCCCTGCGGGTACTGGACGGGGCGGTGGCCGTGTTCTGCGCCGTGGGGGGCGTGGAGCCCCAGTCCGAGACTGTCTGGCACCAGGCGGACCGCTACAAGGTTCCGCGAATAGCCTACGTGAATAAAATGGACAGGCTGGGGGCCAACTTCGACGCGGTGCTCGCCGACATGAAGGCCAAACTAGGTGCATCTCCCCTGCCGGTGTCGGTGCCTATCGGCGCCGAGGGGGGCTTCGAGGGAACCATCGACCTGATAGGGATGAGGGAGCTCCGCTGGAGCGACGACGGGATGACGATCACCGAGTCGGCCGTATCGCCCGAGCGCCTCGATGATGCGCGCGAGCGCAGGGAGGCCCTTATCGACGCTCTCTCGGCCCACTCCGACGCCATCACCGAACTCTATCTGGAGGGAGGCGATATATCAGCCGAACTGATACAGCAAGAGCTTCGGAAGGCCTGCATAGGCCGGCGGCTGGTGCCCGTGCTCTGTGGGGCGTCCCGGCGGAATATCGGCATCCAGCCCCTCATCGACGCGATCGTGGACTACCTGCCGGCGCCGGATGAGGTCGAACCCGCCAAGGCCTTTCATCTTAAAAAGGAAGAAGAGCTGGAAGTGCCCTGCAAGACCTCGGGCTATCCGCTCGGTCTGGTCTTCAAGGTCCAGTGGGACAGGGAGGCCGGCCCCCTGTGCTACCTGCGCATGTATTCCGGAGTCATCCACAATTCCAGCGTCGTATACAACGTCTCCAAGAAAAAAAGGGAGCGCATCACCAGGCTTCTGCGGATGCACGCCAACAAAAGCGAGCCCCTGGACGCCGCCGAGGCCGGGGACATCGCCGTTCTCGTGGGGCTCAAGAACGCCCAGACCGGGGACACGATAGGCACAGAAGGCTGGCCAGTCGTGCTGGAGCGCATGCACTTCCCCGAGCCGGTGATTTCGGTATCTATCGAGCCCAAGACCCTCTCGGACAGGGAAAAGCTTAAGGAAACCCTGGAAATCCTCTCCAAGGAGGATCCCACCTTCGCGACGAAGGACAACGAGGAGACAGGCCAGCTCATCATCTCGGGCATGGGGGAGCTTCATATCGACGTGCTCGTCACCAGGATGATCAGGGATTTCAAGGTCCAGGCCAAGGTGGGCAATCCTCAGGTAACCTACAGGGAGTCCATCACCAAGGAAGTGCGCCACCGGGAAGAATTCTCGAAGGTGCTGGCGGGCAAGGAAAACAAGGCCGCCCTGACCCTCCTGGCGTCTCCCCTCCCCAGGGGGAGCGGGAACAGCTACAAAAAACTCGTCCGGGCTCCCCAAATACCGGACGAAATCTTCGACGCCGTCGAGCGGGGCATCACTTCGGCATTTTCCTCGGGGATCCAATTCGGGTATCCAGCGGTGGATATCGGCATCAGCCTCGTGGAGATCGAATACGACGAGCTCACCGCCAGTCCCTTCGCCTTCGAAGCCTGCGCCAACATGGCCTACGACGAAGCCTGCAGGGCCGCGGGACCCGTTCTTCTCGAGCCTATAATGAAGGTGGATATTCTCACGCCCAAGGATTTCGTGGGCGAAGTGATGAGCCTGGTTTCACAGCGGGGGGGATTGATCCACGGATCGGATTCCAAGGCCTTGACCGAGGTGGTCCACGCCGAGGCGCCTCTCTCCACTATGTTCGGGTTTACGACAAGCCTGAGGTCGGTAAGCCAGGGCAGGGCCGTCTTCTCCATGGAATTCAGCCACTTCCAGCCCAAGCTGCGCTAGCGGGCCTTATAGTGCGCTAGAAGCAGGAAAGAATATAGGCGCCCAGGAGGGTTTCGAGCATATATAGCTCGTCACGGGCTTCTATTTCCTCGTTCGAGCGCATCTGCTTTTCCAGTTCCCCTACGAACCAGAAGAAGAGGCCGAATTTCGGGTCTATGCGGAAGGCATACTCCAGGAAATCGGGAGCCCTGCCGGCCGATCCGAAGAGGAGGGAGGGGATGGCCCTGGCGATGCTGACGAAGCGGCGGAAGGCTGAACCCATCCTCTCGGCCCTGTAGTCCTCCACAAACACCTTCAGGTCTTCGAAGAGTATTTGCTTAGGCTTTTCCTCCGACTCGTTCACCCAGGTTTTATGAACCAGGAGTTCTACGTTCTCGCGGAAAACACGAAGCAGATGGAATGTCCTGATGAGGCGCTGATCGTCGCTGCAGTGTATGTAGAAGGCGAACTCGCCGGGATTGCCGAGGACGTCGGCCAGGCGGATCGCGTAGGATTCCCGCAGGGCGCCCTTCTCGCGGACGAGGGCTTGAAACAGCTCCAGCGTCCTTTTTTCGGTGTCGGTCAGGTAGGCATCCAACACTGATGGTTCGGCATAATCCATGGCTGTACGATGTCGAAAGCGACACTTTTGGTCAAGGGGGTGCGAAGCAGCCTCGTTTGGCCCCGGATTTCCCGAGGCCGGGATTTCCTGCGCCGCCTTATAAGAAAACGCTTGCGCCGGAACTTTCGATGCCTGATAATTCCCCCCATGAGTAACGATATCATAATCAGTCGTGACCTGAACGTGGGCATCGGTTTCGTGCCTTCCGAATACCTCAAGCCGGGAGAGGACGAATACAGGATCAGAAACGAACAATTCAAGGCCGCGGGCAAGGAAGCTTCAAGCTACCGCAAGCTGCAGCCTTTCGAGCTGGAGACCCTGGTCAGGCAGAACAATAGCTGCAGCGACTGGACCCAGTTCTACGTATGCGATCCCTTCATCCCCGAATTGATCAGCAACAGTAGCTTCGCCGGCATGGTGAGGATCGGAAAGCTGGAACGGGTGTCCCTGGAGCATCACGATCTTCAGGTATTCGCAGGCATTGCCAACTCCCAGATCATTGCCTGCGATATCGGGGACAACTGCGCCATCAACAACTGCAGCTATATCTCCCATTATATAATCGGCGACAACTGCATCCTCATCGACAACGCCGAAATCCACGTATCCAACCACGCCAAGTTCGGCAGCGGCTTCCTGGCCGAGGGCGAACCCGAAGAGGTCAGGATCACCATAGACGTGATGAACGAGGCTGGTGGCCGGTGGATCTACCCCTTCGACGGCATGAGCTGCGGCGACGCTTATCTCTGGGCCCGGTTCAGGGACAGAAAAGAGTTGATCCGGCAGTTCTGCAGGATGAGCGACGCCCTCTTCGATCCCCGAAGGGGAAGGTACGGAATGATAGGCGCCGGCTCGGTGGTCAAGTCCAACGGCATCATTAAGGATGTCATGGTAGGGAGAAGCGCCTACATAAAGGGCGCCAACAAGCTGAAAAACCTCACGATCAACTCCAAGGAAGAAGCCCGGACCCAGGTCGGCGAGGGAGTGGAGCTGGTGAACGGGATTATCGGCTACGGCTGCAAGATATTCTATGGCTGCAAGGCCGTTCGTTTCGTCATGCTGGACAATTCGGCCCTCAAGTACGGAGCCAGGCTTATCCATTCGGTGTTGGGCGAGAACTCCACGGTTTCCTGCTGCGAAATCCTCAACAACCTCATTTTCCCCGCCCATGAGCAGCACCACAATACCAGCTTCCTCATCGCCAGCCTCATACGCGGCCAGTCCAATATGGCCGCCGGGGCGACCATCGGCTCCAACCATAACTCCCGGGCTCCCGACGGGGAGATAGAGGCGGGTAGAGGTTTCTGGCCGGGGCTTTGCACCTCGGTGAAGCATTCGTCCCGCTTCGCCTCTTTCTGCCTCCTGGCCAAGGGGGACTACCGTTTCGAGTTGAACATACCCCTTCCCTTCTGCCTGGTGGACAACGATTTCAAGGACGACAGACTGCTGCTTTCACCCGCCTATTGGTGGACAGGAAACCAATACGCGCTGATGCGAAACGAGGCGAAATTCAAGTCCAGGGACAAGCGCTGCGACAAGAGCCTGTATTTCGAATATTCGCCCTTCGCCCCAGATACGGCCCAAGAAATCATCGGCGCGCTGGGTTTGCTGGAAGACTGGACGGGCGCCGCCCTGGAAGCCTTCAGGGCGTCCGACCCGAAGGCGGCCGAGAAATTAGCTGCGGCAGCCGGGCTTTCGGGCAAGGCTGCGGGCAGGGCGCTGCTGCAAAGCCGCCAGGATCCCCTTCCCTTCGAGGTGCTTGCTCGGGAGGTGGAGCATTCGAACAGGGACTGTGTCGTCAGGAAACCCTGCAGGGCGTACAAGGCTTACAAGGATATGCTGCTTTGGTTCGCGGGACGGGAGCTGCTGGGCTACGCTGCTTCCGATTCGGCGGTTGCGGGTTGGGAGAATCTGAGTAAGAACCTGGCGCCGGATTCCCACAACGGCATCGCGATGGAATGGGAAAACCTCGGGGGCCTCCTGGTAAGCCGCGCGAGGCTGGAGGAGCTGCTGCGGAAGGCGGAGGCGGGAGCCTATCCGACCTGGAAGGAATTCCATGACGAATACTCAGGCCTTTCCGCCATCTATCCTTTGGATAAGCTTCGCTACGCCTGGTCGGTGCTGGGCTGGCTTTATCCCGCATGGGAAAGGGCCGGCGCCGCGACGGGAGTGGCCGCGGGGCCTTCAAAGGAGGCTCTGCTCCAAGCTTTGCGGGATCTCGCCCTGCTTTCGGACTTCGTAGCCGAGCAGGTATATCAATCCAGGGCCAAGGATTGGAGCAATTCTTTCAGAAAAGCCACTTTCCGCTCGGAAGAGGAAATGTTCGCCGTCCTGGGCAGGCCGGAGGAAAATTCCTTCGTCAAGTCGACGGGCAAGGACATGAAAGCCCTCAAGGAAAGCGTGCGAAGCCTTATCGAAACGCTCTAGGGGCCGGATTAGCGTTTCGGGCGCCGCCGGCTCGGCCCGGACTCATTTCCTTTCAGGCGCCGCCGGCTCGGCGCGGACTCATCTCGTTTCGAGCACTCTGTCCAAAAGGGAGTCTTCGGCCTCTTCGGGCAGGGTAATTCGCCCCAGATCGCCGTGGTTTTCGTTATAATCCAGGCAGGTTTCCCTGGCGTGGGGATTCCGAGCCCAGGCTCTGCGGGCGACTCCTCCCATCACGTCCCAGGGCATAGCCATTTCGATAATCCTGTCCACCCGCTTTGAGCCATCGAGAACCAGGCCGAAGCCGCCGTTGACCGCCTTGCCTATGCCCACGCCCCCGCCGTTGTGCAGGGCGACCAGGCTCATTCCCCGAGCCGCGTTGCCGGCGAAACATTGGGTGGCCATGTCCGCCATGATATTGGATCCGTCCTTGATGTTGCTGGTTTCCCTGAAGGGGCTGTCGGTGCCACCCGTGTCGTGGTGGTCCCGTCCCAGCATGACAGGGCCTATAAAGCCTTCCCTTACCATCCTGTTGAACTCCAGGGCTATATCTCTGCGTCCCAGGGCGTCCTGGTAGAGAATCCGTGCCTGGCTACCCACTACCAGGGCATTTTTCTCCGCGTCCCTGATCCAAATCCAGTTATCCCTGTCCTGGCCCCGACGCTTTGGATCGATGCAGGCCATGGCGGCGGCATCGGTCTTGCGGAGGTCATCGGGCTTCCCCGACAGGCAGACCCATCGGAAGGGCCCGTAGCCGTAATCGAAAAGCTCGGGACCAAGGATGTCCTCGACATAGCTGGGAAAGACAAAGCCGTCCTTTTCGTCCAGGCCGTTGCGCGAGACTTCCCTGATCCCCGCGTCGAAAACTGCCTTTAGGAAGGAGTTGCCGTAGTCGAAAAAGTAGCTGCCCTGGTTTACGAGGCTTTGAATGGCCCTGAAATGGCGGCCCAGGGATTGGTCCACCAGGTTCTTGAACCGGCTCCGGTCCTCCGCCAGAAGCCGGGTGCGCTCATTGAAATCGATCCCCGCCGGGCAATAGCCGCCCTCGTAGGCGGCGTGGCAGCTCGTCTGGTCGGACAAGAGGTCGATGCGGAACGCCGCCCCGGCCCCCGAAGCGCCGGCCTCGCCGCCCGCCGCGGCATAGCCGGCGGCCGCTTCCAGTAGATCCACTATGTTACCGTGGAAGGCCACCGCTATGGGTTTCCGCCCGGCGGCTGCCCCGCGGGCCAGCTCGAACGCCTCGTCGAGGGAGGAAGTGGCGCAGGAAACCCAGCCCTGGGAAAGCCTGGTCTCTATGCGGGAATAGTCCACCTCGGCGATGATCGACGCGGCCCCGGCGATCACCGCTGCCTTGCCCTGGGCGCCCGACATGCCCCCGAGCCCCGAGGAGACGAAGATCTTGCCCGCCAGGTCAGCTTCCGGCGCCAGGCCCAGCTTGAGCCTTCCGGCGTTGAGGAGGGTGTTGTAGGTGCCGTGGACGATGCCCTGGGGGCCGATGTACATCCAGCCGCCGGCCGTCATCTGGCCGTAGTTGGCCACCCCCAGGGCGGCGGCTATGTTGAAGTCCTTTTGGTTGTCGAACATGCCGATCATGAGGCCGTTGGTCACGATCGCCCTCGGGGCGAGGGGGTGGCTCGCGAAGAGCCCCAATGGATGGCCCGATTCGACCACCAGGGTGCTGTCCCGGTCGAGGATCTCCAGGTACTTGCAGATCAGCCTGTACTGCATCCAGTTCTGGCAGACCTGGCCCGTCTCGCCGTAGGTGACCAGCTCGTAAGGATAAAGCGCCACGTCGAAATCGAGATTGTTGTCGATCATCAGGCGAAGCGCCTTCCCCTCGAGGCAGCGCCCTCGATAGAAGTCGATCGGCTTCGCGTTGATCCGTCCTTCAGGCCTGAAGCGATAGCCGTAAATCCTTCCGCGCTCCCTCAATTCCTTAAGGAATTCGGGAGCCAGGGCATCGTGCCAGCGTTTGGGCAGGTATCGTAGTGCGTTTCGCAGGGCCAGCCTCTCCTGCGCCGGGCTTAAAGGCGCGTCTCGACGGGGCGCCCTCCGTATGCCTTCCATGAAGGAAGGATAGGATGGCAACTCCTCCGATTCGAATGTCCAAGTTCCGGGCTCAAGGTTTTTCATGCCTGCGACCTCCTTGCCGGGCTGCGCGTTTTTTCTTACCGGCCGCTCCCGTAAAAACGTTTCAATGCGAACGCTCTCGAAAATACGCTCACGCATAATTCTTCTATAGTGACCGCTTCCTATAGGACATCACTAAAAGCCAATTCGATTATATCTTACTTTAAAAAAACCGGCCTCGATTTTTAACGTAAACCGGTCTAATGTAGAGGGCAGGCGAAGCTAAGGCTTGATAAAAAGCAATGTAATATATATTTTTTAATATATAAGGAGATGGTTATGACGGAACAGCTGAACAAGCAGGATTTTATCGATAAGGTATTCGATTTCGAGAATAAAAAAGAGTGGGAGTACAAGGGCGAACTTCCCGCCATCGTGGATTTCTACGCCGATTGGTGCGGACCCTGCAAGATGGTCTCCCCTGTGCTGGAAGCCCTTTCCAAGGACTACGAAGGAAAACTGAAAGTATACAAGGTGAATACCGACAAGGAACCTGAGCTCTCGGCTGTTTTCGGCATACAGAGCATCCCCTCCTTTCTCTTCATTCCCGTGGGCGACCAGCCCCAGATGGCCATGGGAGCCCTCCCTAAGGCAAGTTTCGTCTCCGCCATCAAGGATGTTCTCAAGGTAGGTTGACCTTCTTCAGGCAGGCCGCGGCAAAGACCCGGCCATGGCCTCTAATCCCGCCAAAACCCTTTGCCAAGCGGGCAAAATTGGTCTATTCTTCTAATGCACAGTATCTATCCGGGGCGCCTCTCGAGTCAGGCGCCCTTCATCTGCAAGGAGCCTTAGATGGATGACAGGGTAACCTGGTGGAAGTTCGAAGAAGTGGCGGAATTCATGAAAGCCGGTTTCGAGGCCGTGGGCGTTCCGCCGGAGGAAGCGGAAGTCTGCACCGACGTGCTCGTCGCGGCGGACAAGCGGGGCGTGGATTCCCATGGCGTCGGCCGCTACAAGCCGATCTACCTGGACAGGATTTGGGCCGGCACCCAGCTGCCTAAGACCAATTTCGAGATAGTCAAGGAAAGTCCCACCACCGTCGTCATCGACGGCCACAATGGCATGGGCCACTACATCGCCAAGCGGGCGATGGCGATGGCCATCGAGAAAGCGGACAAATACGGCCTCGGCATGGCGGTGGTGCGCAACTCCACCCACTACGGAGCAGCCTTTTACTATCCCAACATGGCGGTGGAGCGGGGAATGATCGGCATGACCACGACCTCTGCCAGGCCCTCCATAGCGCCGACCTGGGGCGTCGAGCCCATGCTGGGCACGAACCCCATGACCTGGGGCATGCCCTCCGACGAGCCCTTCCCCTTCATGGCGGACTACGCCACCTCGGTCACCCAGCGGGGCAAGATCGAACTCTACGACAGGCTCGGCAAGGAGCTCCCCGACGGCTGGGTCATCGGCGAGGACGGCAAGTATCGCCACGACACGCATCAAGTGCTGATAGACCTTACCAAGGACAAAGCCGCCCTCACTCCGGTAGGCGGGCTTGGCGAGGACCTGGGCGGCTACAAAGGCTACGGCAACGCCATGGTGGTGGAGCTGCTCTCCTCCGCCCTCTCTCAGGCCAATTTCATGAAGTCACTCATGGGCGTCAAGGACGGAAAGCCCGCCCCCATAGAGCTTGGCCACTCCTTCCTAGCCATCAAGGTCGATGCCTTCTGCGACTTGGAAGCCTTCAAGCATCAGGTGGGCGAGATTTCCCGTCAGCTTAGGGCTTCCAGGAAAGCCCCCGGCGCCCAGCGCATCTGGACCCCCGGCGAAAAGGAATACGAGGTGTCCCAGTATCGCAAGGATAAGGGCGTTCCTTTCAACGAACCGCTAAAGAACGCCTTCAAGGCGGTCAAGGAGCGCTGCAAGCTGCCCCACTCCCTGCCTTTCTGATAAAGGTCTTAAGCGCGTCTCGGGCCGAAGAAGACGGCACGGCAGGTCTTAATCGACAAAAACCTTAAAAAAGGGGCTGCCCCGGAAGTATCCGGGGCAGCCCCTTTTCATGCCCGAGCAAGGCTAAGCCGGCTCAGGTTCGGCTTCCGGGCGCACAGGCCGGCGATCCCCGGCCTCGGACTCAGCCCCTGCGCCTCTTGAAGTCCTCCATGAAGGAAACCGCAGTCTTCACGTCGCCCAAGCCGCTGGCGTTGTAGATCGAAAACCGTATCCCGCCCACCGAGCGATGCCCTTTTATCCCGATTATTCCCGCCGCCTTGGCTTCCTTGACGAATCCTTCCTCGGCCTCGGGGCTAGGCAACCTGAAGACGATGTTCATCGAGGAGCGGCTTTCCCTTTCCACGGGATTTCTGTAAAAGCCTGAGGAAGAATCGATCGCTTCATACACCAGTGCCGCCTTTTCCTCGTTCAGCTTTCCAATGACTTCGAGTCCGCCGTTTTTTTCCAGCCAGCCCAGGGTAAGGTTGAGCATATAGATCGAGAAGCAAGGCGGGGTGTTGTAGAGGGAGTTGTGCTCTTCATGAACCCTGTAGGAAAGCATCGTCGGGAGTTCCTCCTTAACTCCAGCCCGATCCAGGAAATCCTTTCGGATCGCGACCACGGTGAGGCCTGACGGGCCCAGGTTTTTTTGGGCTCCCGCGTAGATCAGGGAAAAATCGCCGGCGGGGAAGGGGCGGGAAAAAACGTCGCTGGACATGTCGCAAACAAGGGGAACATCCTTGGTTTCCGGCCAGGTTTTCCACTGGGTCCCGAAGATCGTATTGTTGCTTGTCAAATGGACATAAGTGGAATCGGAAGGAATGTCGATTTCCGACTCTTTCGGGATGCGGGTAAACCCGCCCGCGGCGTTTTCGCTGCTGATCTCGGCGCAAGTCCCGAAGCGCCGGGCTTCCTTGAGCGCGGCCTTGCTCCAGCTGCCGGTCACCAGGTAGCACGCCTTCCGCCCGCCGTGGAGATAGTTCATAGGGAGCATGAAAAATTGGCTAGAAGCGCCGCCGGTGAGAAAGAGAATCCTCCACTCGGGGCCCATTCCCGCCAAACGCCTGAACCGCTCCTGCGCTTCGTTATGAAGCGCCTCGTATTCCTTGGAACGATGGGAGACTTCCATGACCGACATGCCCGTCGATTTCCAATCGAGCAGCTCCCCCTGGGCTTCCTTGAGCACTTCCAGCGGGATCGCCGCCGGGCCTGCGTTGAAATTGATTGCTCGTTCCATGGGGCTCACTCCTTTTTGGCCTTTTCGACGTATGCCTTGAGCCGTTTTTCGATGGCGTCGCCCAAACGCAGCAGGTTTTCCGCGCTCGAGGCCCCCAGGTGCGGGGTGCAGAGCAGGTTGGGAGCAGAAAAAAGCGGCGATTCTCCCGGCGGTTCCTTCCTGTATACGTCGGTGGCGTATCCGGCCAACTTGCCGGAAATCAAAGCCGCCGCCACCGCCTCCTCCTCGACTACCTCTCCCCTGCAGGTATTGATCAGCCTAGCCCCATCCTTCATGAGGGCGATGCGCCTGGCATCGATCATGCCCCTGGTCTCGTCGGTAAGGGGAGTGTGGAGGCTGAGGTAATCCGACTCGGCCAGGACCTCGTCCAGGCTTTTCAGTTCCGCCAGGTCCGAAGATTCCACATACAAGTCATAGGCCAGCACCCTCATTCCGAAGGCCTTCGCCCGGAACGCCAGCTCCCTGGCTACCCTGCCCAGGCCGATGAGGCCGAGGGTCTTGCCGTAGAGCTCGCTGCGCTCGAGCTCTTTCTTAAGCCAGCGTCCTTCCCTGGTCGAGCTGTCGGCCAGGCTGATATGGTTAGGCAGGGCGAGCATGAGGGCGAAGGCGAGCTCGGCCACGGCCACGCTGGATGCCTCGGGGGTGTTGTCCACCATTATGCCCCTCGCCCGGGCCGATTCCACGTCGATGGTATCGACCCCTACCCCGCCCCGGATGATATATTTCAGCCTGGGCGCGCGGTCCATCATGGCCGCGTCCACCTTGGTCTTGGAGCGCACGATGAGCACTTCCGCCTCCGAAAGCCTCCCCATGTCAGAAAAGACATCCCCGTAGCGGGAAAGCCGCCGGGGCAGGTCGGGGAAAAAAGAGTCGGCCAGTAGAATTTTCATCAAGACCTCCTTGCGTACGCTGTGGCTCTGCGAAGGACCGGAATGTGCTGACGGCAATGCGGGCGGAGCGAAAAAAATGTTTCCCGATGATAGTAAGGGCGCAAGGGACTGTCAAGAAGACAGTCCAAGCTTATTGTATATTTATGCTTTTCGTATGCACTACTTATCGGATATGCGCCTCGCCTCGATGTAAAAACGCTTTTCCGGAGCCTCGCCCATCGAAAAGCTTTTTCTCGGCATAACCCCGTCCCTTACGATCGTGGAAAAGAATGAGTACTTGTCGATGGGGGGACAATAAAGGCCAAGGCTGCCCGGCCTTGTTGCCAGCGAAAGAAGGCTGCCCGAGCCGTGTATGTAATCTATCGAACAATCGGGCTTCGCTTTGAGGTACCGGTCGAGGAAGTTCTGAAGGCTTCCGACGGCGAGCTTCGCCCCTGGCTCGGCGAATCGAAGCAGACCCGCCCTGCCCTTCATAACCCAGGCGATTCTATGGGCCCCTTGGGGATCCTTCTCGTCGCAGAGCCTGAAGGCTTCCTTGGCGTCTGACAGCTGAGAAATCTCGATTCCTTCGCTTTCCGCGGAGGCAAGGAAATCCCTCTGGTCCACATTGATCAGGAGCCTGTGGATGGGATGGAAAGGAAGTCCTTCATCGTGGATATTCACTATCTCCGCCAGCGCGTATCGGGCCGGATGGGAATTCAGGAACGCCGTTCTCCCGGATTCGGGCATGCCGGTTCCGGAAATCGCCGCCTTTGTCTCTTCCCAGATCGCCTTGGCGGTTGCCAGCGAGTGATTGCCGTCGCCGACGGCGAAGAGAAGCGGCTCCTCGGCGCCGTGCCTGCGCAGGAAAGCTTCGGGATTGGCCAGGTTTCGCAAGGCCGCGCCGATAAGCCCAAGGCTCGCTTCATCGTCCAGAAACCACGCGCGCACATGTCCCGAGCCTTCCATGAGCTCGAAGTCGTAAAGCTTGCGGTAATACTCTTTGCGCCTGTAGAGGGCTTCGATGAGCGTTTTCTCCTGGTCGTCCACCAGCACCATCACGTGGGGCAACTCGAGGGGCGCGGCCCTGCGGATCGCCATTCTGGGGGGAAGGCGGGAGAGGATAGTCCCCTCCGTAGGCCTAACGAGGCTTTTCGAGCCCGGCCGGTAATCGTAGCGTTCGAGATCGAGAAGCGCCAGGAGGCCGAGCCTCGGACTGGACACGTAGGGAGTGCTGCGTTCGACCAGCATGAAACCCTTCCCGGGGCTTTTCAGGTATCCCTCGCTCAAATACGAATCCATGGCCCTATGGATTCGCCCTATCCTGTCCTGGGCGTCATCATCCTCCAGATAGCACTCCGGAAAGATCAGGTTCAAGGTCGAGGGTTTGCCGCCGACGCGCTCCCTTACCCTCTCCCAATATTCCCGCTCGGAGGAATATTGGTCGCAGGCCACGACGGCCCAGGACCGGTAATCCAATCCGACGGAAGGCAGGAGCGGCTCGGGAATTCCGACGCCCAGCGATTCGAGTTCTTTGGTCCAATCGTTCATGGTTTCTTTTCCAAATGTTGTTTTACCCGCAACAGTACGAGCAGTTTTCTATAGACGAAAAATGTGCCGGCCATGGCCAGGACGAAACTGACAGTCATCGCCCAGACCACAGCCGTGGAGGGCAAGAGGCGAGCGAGGCTTATCGAGTAAAGCCAGAGCAGCAGGAGGAAGAAGAGCCCCGTCAACGCTATGTTTCCGAGGGTGGCCAAAAGAAGGAACAGAAAGGTCTTAGTTCCCCTGGTCATGGCCGGGCTCCTTCCCTTCCTTGTACAGAAATCCGCTCAAGAGCAAGAGGCCGGCTCCGATCGATATCGAAAGGTCGGCTATATTGAAGGTAGGAAAGCGCTCCAGTCCTAAAAAACCGTATAAGGAAAAGGAGATGAAGTCCACCACACCTTTGGGCCTAAAAATCCTATCGATCAGGTTGCCCGTTCCCCCGCCGACAATAAAGGCAATAGAAATTCTCTGCGTCAAGCTCAAGCTTCTGGACTTGACCGAATACAGGATAGCCCCGGTGATGAAGATGGCGGGAACTATGATGAAAAGAACGACCCTTATAAGCTTGGACACGCCATCGCCGATGGAAAAGGCGATACCCAGGTTCCTGGTATGCACTATCCAGAGAAAATCGTTCGCGAGCCTCAGGCCTATCCTGTTCTCCGGAATCGAGGCGATGATTCTAGCCTTTACCATTTGATCGAGAATGACGATGACCGCCGAGAAGGCCCCCAAGAGCAGCAGCAGCCGCGCGCGAGCCGGGGCTTCCCGTCCGGAATTCGATGTCGGTTCCATATGCTCCGTCAACTCAAGGCCTTTAAAGCCTAGAGCCCCGTCGGCAGATCGATGAAGACGGTTTGGAGACCCGTTTCTGCCCTAAGTTTCGCCTCAACCGCCTTGAGCCCCCAGGTTTCGGTGGCGTAATGGCCGGCGGCGATAAAGGTCAAGCCTCCCTCCACCACTTGATGATAGACCGAATGGGAAGGCTCCCCGGTTATGAAGGCGTCGATCCCTCTTCCTAAGGCTTGCAGGGCTTCGAAAGGCGCGCCTCCCGAGACTATGGCCAGGGTGTTGATCCGTTCCGGCCCTGCGGCGATGAGCGTTCTCGCCCGAGAGCCGTCAGGAAGAATGGCGCTGAGGAGCTCTTCAGCCGTCCGGGTTTCCTTCAGCCGGCCCGAGACCCCGATGGAAACCCCATGGTAGACGCCGAAGGGTTTTCTTTCCTCGAGTTGCAAAAGGTTTGCCAGCTGGGCGTTATTGCCGAACTCCGGATGCATATCCAAGGGAAGATGGCAGGCGTAAAGTCCCATGTCGGCGGCGATCAGGCCTCTGACGCGCTCGAGAAGAGGGCCTTCGAGCCTGGCCGGAGAGCCCCAGAACAAGCCGTGATGGACGAAAAGAAGCTGCGCGCCGGCTTCGGAGGCCCTCCGGATGGACGCGGCGCAGGCGTCCACGGCGAAGGCTACCTTGGTGAGTCCTTTCGCCGAGCGCCCTACCTGAATGCCGTTCAGGGAGTCGTCGATGGCGCGAAGCTCGTCGATCTGGAGGAACGAGCGGCACCAGAGGTCGAAATCGGAAAGCGTCATGGCTGGAGCATATAATAAAAGAGCCTTCCGGGGAAGGAGGCATACCCCGGAAGACTCCTGGCAGTTAGCGCTGCCGCTGTTAGGGGACTATGCCGTTTCGCCACCGGTTTCATCCCGTTCTGTCGATAAAAAACATATCGCAGGATTTAAAAATCGTCAAGTGCATATGCTAGAATTTTTATGAAAATATAAGAATAAATCGCAAAGACTGCCAGGTAAAAGGATTATATAGTTCTTTTATGCACGATATAATATCTCTGCCTAGACAGGAATCCGGCGGAAGGAGAGAATGGCTCATGAGCGCTCTGGTATTGATCGTGGGCCCGATGGCGTCGGGCAAGACCTCGCTTTGCAAATTCCTGTTCAGGGCGATGAGGGAGGAAAGCCTCGATCCTTACGCGATCATTCAAGAAAACCGTCGCGATTCCGAAAGGTTTCCGGTAGAGCTCAGGCTTATCGAGCTGCCCGGAGGAGAGCAACGTTTTCTCGGGCGTCGAAATGTCTATACGCAAGGCGGGAATGCAGCCGGAAACGGCAGGTTCGACAGGAGAGAATTCTACCGGGGAAGAGAACCATTTGCCTTCGACGACTCGGCCTTCGCATGGGCTTCGGACAAGATAAGAGCCGCGCTGGCGCAAGGATGCGGAATTTTGATCATGGATGAGATCGGCCCCCAAGAAATCCGGGCTGGCCGCGGCTTGATGCCGGCCCTGGAGACGGCGGCGAAGTCCGGGAATCTGCCGCTTGTCCTGAGCGTTCGGCCCGCGCTGGAGGAGGAACTCCTGCGACGACTCCCGGAGCTGAGATCAAGGCCGATTCTACGGATAGCCCCGACTCCCGATCTCGATGAGCTGGAGCTGGTTTCGCTGTCCCGGGACATAATTCGGCATTGTCAGAATAATAAATGAACCGTATAGTACGAGAAGAAGCATAATGGAAAAACGCGACGAGCTCAAATTCCGGAGACTCCCATGATCATGTGGAACGCCGAGCTGGCCAAACGGCTCTCATGCACGGAAAAGGAAAAGGCCGCCCTTCCGGCCCTCATCACAGGACTCCTCGATTTAGCCGACAGGTTGAGAGCGGGCGGTATCAAGTCCTTCATAGGCGTTGATCTGGAAAAAGATCAGGATATACTCGCCTACGGACTGCGGATGATCTCGGAAGCGCTTTCGATGGAAACGCTGGAAGAAGTGCTGGCTATTTATCTCGCCACGAGCACGCTCACAGGCTTTGAGTTCCTGGTACAGTGCATTTATGTCGAAGCCCTGCTGAGCATCGCCGCCGGCGACACCCGCGATCTGCTGCTCCGCAAGCTGGCGCCTTACTGCGGCGCGGAAAAGGCATTCGCCCTCCTGAAAGCCCAGGAACCTCATCCCCTCGCGGAAACGCCATGATCATCAACTCCCTCTGCGAGCTTCATCGCAACCAGAGTCTCGAGGCCAAGAAGACCGGAAGCGAAAAAACCAAAGCCTCCTTGAGAACGAAAAGCGCCCAGGCGCAGCAGGAAAAGCCCGCGGCTCCCCATTTGCAAAGCCGCTACGCCGCCACGCCGAAGAAAACCGCAATCTATTTGGAATTAGCCGCCCGTTTCGTCATGAACGTTTGGCATTACCAGAGAGATGGCAAGGAAAAAATGCTTTTGGCGGCGAGGGAAGAAAAACGACGGCTCGCGAAATATTCCTACTCTCTAATAGCCTCATCCACGGCCCCGGAACTGGTGAGGCAGGCCTTTCACAGCGCGGGACTTTCGAGCGCAGCAGGCTATCCGGACGAGTGCGAATCCGAAATGTTCATCACGGGCACCAGGCTCGCTATAGCCAAGGCTCATCCGATAGTGATAATGCGGAGCATGACAGCCTATCTGGGCATGCAAGTATTCGACCAGGTGGAATCCTGGCTTCTGGAGCACTTCGGGGAAAAGGGAGAGGAGGACGAGGAGCTAATCATCCCCGGCGATCTTTCGGAGATACTCTCGGACAAAGGGCTTTCTACAGGCCAGATAAATCTGGCGATACGGATGGGGGGAAATCAACTTGTCGCGGCGAGCCTGGCGGGTTGCCCCAGGCAAACGGTCGATCTAGTAAAATCCCTGGCCTACTCGCGGCTTGGCGGGGCTCTCCTCGAGTGGAACATCAGGGAGGCGAGGTCCCGGCTCTCCTCCGACGAGCTCTCGGACGCCCAGAGCGCCTTCATGGAGCTTTTAGGCTCGCTCGACGAAGCCAATCCCGCCGAGCTACGCCAGGAAGACTGGAGCAGCGGCGTAGATGAAAGCCTGGTGGCGGATATCAGCAATCTCATCCTGGAACTGGACGAAAGGGTCTTGAAATCCGTCGTGGCTGGCCTCGAACCGTCGCTCTTGGCTTCCCTCATCCAGGCGATGGAACCCATAGCCCACGACAGGCTCTTCTCCTGCGCGCCTTCGAGCAGGAGCAAAAAAATATTGAACGCCCTGGAAGCCGCTTTCCCGCTGTCCTTGAACGAGCTGACCAGACGGGCGCAGATATTCGCCCAAAAAGTACTTTCCGAGCTGGCTCCCAGGACGAGGCGGGGAGCGGCGCGGTCGCTCCAGCTCTCGGCGAGCCTCAGGCAACATCTTACTTCCATACTGAGCAGGGAATAGGAAGACTTGAACAGCTCCCGCCGCCTACGGTTCTGCGGCGGGCTTATATGGTTTAGATACGGTTTCTAAATGGTAGCTTTCGCAAGGCCGGAATACCCCTGCCTATTTGTGCAATAACTGCCTGGCCCGCTCGGTGGCCTTGATCACCGCCTTGATGAGGGTGACCCGCAGGCCTCCCTCTTCCAGTTCCATGATGCCGTCTATGGTGACCCCGGCCGGGGTGGTAACCTGGTCCTTTAGCTTGGCGGGGTGCTCGCCGGTGACGAGCACAGTCTTGGCGGCGCCCAGGACGGTCTGGGCCGCCATCTCTATGGCCACCTCCCGTGAAAGGCCCATTTTCACCCCCCCATCCGCCAAGGCTTCGATGATGACATAAATATAGGCCGGTCCCGACCCCGAAAGGCCCGTCACCGCGTCCATATGCTGTTCTTCTAGACGCAGAACCCTGCCGACCGATCCGAAAAGCCCCTTGACCATGTCGGCTTGCGACTCGGATACGTTCCGCCCGCAGGCGAATACAGTCATGCCTTCGCCCACCGAAATGGCAAGATTGGGCATGGTCCGCACTACCGCCACAAACCCCGGCACCCTGGATTCGATAATATCGAGAGGGACTCCCGCCGCGGTGGATACCAACAGGCTTCCCTTGCGCAGTTCACCGGAGATGCTGTTGAGTATGTCCACGATGGCTTTGGGTTTTACCGCGAGGATGACCATGTCCGATTCCGACGCGACCCTGCGGTTGTCCAGGCTGCTCTCCACCTTGAATCGCTGGTGGAGATCGGCCCTATGAGCCTCGGTTCTCACCGAAACGATTATTTCCTCGGGCTTGAAGAGCCCCCGGGCGAAAGCGCCCAAGAGGAGGGCTTCGCCGATCTTACCTGCGCCTATGATTCCAAGCTTGTAACTCACACGAACGCTCCATTGCTAAGCTCGGCCTTCTCTATCTGAGCGCGGCCTCCAGGACCACCGAAGCTTCGGTGTCCGAATCCCGGTATTTTACGATGACCGGGGCTTGCAGGGATAGCCCGCGTTCCCGCGCCCAGCCGCCCCGGGCCGGCCGCGCGCCGGGGACCACGACCGCCCCGGGCGGCACTTCCCCCAGCCATTCTTTCTCGTTCACCAGATCGAATATCCTGGTGGAGGCGCTGATGATCAGGCCCGGGGCGAGCACGGCGCCCTCCCCTACGACGATTCCCTCGAAGACTCCGCAGAGTCCTCCGATAAAAGCTCCGTCCTCGATAACCACAGGCCTGGCCTGAGGAGGCTCCAGAACCCCGCCCACCTGGACTCCCGCGGACAGATGGACCCTCTGGCCTATCCTTGCGCAGGATCCCACAAGGACATGGCTATCGACCATGCTTCCGCTTCCAATGCTAGCCCCTACATTAATGTAGGAAGGAGGCATGATGACGACGCCTTGGGCTATATGGCTGCCCCGCCTGGCTGAGCTGCCGCCCGGGACTACCCTCACTCCATCGACGGAGGCAAAATGCCGGGGAGGGAAGGCCGGCCTGTCGCATGCGCCTCCCGGCCAGTCCCATTGGGCTATGCCGCCGGCCTTGAAGCCGGAAAGAATCGCCCGTTTTACCCAGGAAACAGCCTCCCAAGACCCATCCGGACCTTTCCTGCTCGCCCCGAGCTCCCCTGACTCCAGGGATGATAGAAACGCCTCCCATTCCTGCCCATCGAAGGAGCCTTTGGCTTCGAAGATTTTCTCCAGTTCGCCGACCTGCGGCGTCGGTCCCTTACTCGTATCGTCCATGCTATCTCCTTGATCAAGCTTTGAAAAAGTCGGAGGCGAAATCGTCCATGGAAAACACTCCCCTCCTGCCCCATATCCAGCGGGCCGCTCTCATGGCTCCCGCGGCGAAAACCCTCCTGTCCTTGGCCCTGTGACTGATAGTCAGGGACTCCAGGGGAGCGTCGAGGATCAACTCGTGCCTGCCTATTTCAAAACCCGTGCGCAGGCAGGCGATGTTCACCTTGTCTTTTTCCCACGCTCCGATGTTCCAGCCTGAAAGGCGAGGGCAGGAACCCTGCACCGCCTGGGCGATGCTCAGCGCCGTGCCCGAAGGCGAATCCAGCTTCATTCTGTGGTGATGCTCGATGATGCCGAGCTCGGCATCTTGATCCGCGGCCGCGTATGCCCCCATGAGGGAGGCAAGCCTCCGCATAAGCGCGACACCCAAGCTGAGGTTGGGAGACACAAGCACCCCTATCCGTCCGCCGACCCGCTCGGCCAGATCGGGGATTTTCCAGCCCGTCGTGGCGATGACAAGATCGGTTCCCGTCTCGATAGCCCAGGCGAGGTGATCGAGAACCGCTGAAGCGTGGCTCGCGTCTACCGCCACCTCCACTCGATCCCGGGGACAGGGTTCCCTCCCCTCGGTCCAGCGGAGCTCCAATGCCTCCGGGCTGGCCGTATACTTCGCGATCTCCATCGCGATGGCGCCGCCTAAGCGGCCCCTCCCGAATATACCTAATCTCATGTCGCGGCTCCGCTTTCACTCGTCGCCTCAGAGTTCTCAAAAAAGGCTTTATGAAGGCGGCGAAGAGCGCCGGGAGCCTGTCGCGCCGAAAGGACGATGCTCAGGTTGATATCGTTGGCTCCCATGCTGAGCATATCCACGTCCACCTCTCCCAGGGCGTCGAAGGTTTTCCTGAGCAGCGTGGGGGTTTCCTTGAGCATGTCGCCGACTACGGCGATGACTGTCCTGTCCCGCACGATTTCAACCTTCCCGAGCTCGCCCAACTCGGGCGCTAATTTGTCCAGGGGGGCGGCCATATCCAGCGATACCGACACGCAGACTTCGGAGGTGGAGACAAGATCGACGCTGACGCCTAGACGTCCGAAGGCGGCGAATAGCCTGGCGAGGAAGCCTGCCTGATCCATCATCAATTCCTGCTTCACCGACACGATGGCGACATTCGGCCTCAGGGCCAAGGCCACCACCGCCTTTCCGCTGGAGGCTCCTGGAATGATCGTGCTATACCTTCCCCGTGGCTTGGTCACGGATCGGACCGTAACGGGTATGCCGGCCTCGAGGGCGGGCTTGATGGCCGCGGGATGCAGGATCTTAGCCCCGAAAGCCACAAGCTCCGATGCTTCTTCGAAGCTTAGCTTCTGAATCGTCATCGCCTTGGGCACTATCTTCGGATCGGCTGAGGGCAGGCCCTCGTGATCTGTCCAGATGCGAATTTCCGCAGCGTCCAAGGCGGCGCCGAAAAGGCTGGCCGAAAGATCCGAAGCCCCTCTACCTATGCTCGTCGTGCTGCCCAGGCTATCCGAGCCTATGGACCCTTGGGTCACGACGCAAGTATTGGTTTTGAATAAGGGGAGAAAGAGTTCCCGGGACAGCCTTTCGGTGCTGTTAAAATCTACCCGGGCCCTGCCGAAGCGGGAATCGGTCCTGAGCGCCCTCCGGGCATCCACGCAGGGGGCGCCAAGCGCAAGGGCCGCGAGAATGCTTGAAAGCCTTTCGCCGGCGGCGGCGATCTCATCCATGTTTCGGTCCGTGAGCTCCCCCACGAGCCGGACGCCCTGCAGCCTCGATTCCAGCGCGCTTACAAGAGCCTTTATCTCTTCTTCCGCGGCCGATTCGCCCTCGCCTCCCAGCTCCCGTGCTATGGAAAGATGCCTTTCCCTAAGTTCGGCGCACACTTTTTCTGCCGTTCCCAGATCCGCCTGTTCTGCTGCGCCGGCGGCGAAAAAGAGAGAATCGGTGACTCCCGCGAGGGCGGAGACGACGACAAGGGAACCCTGAGGTTTTACCGCTGTTTTGGCCTTATTTTTTGCTCCTGCCTTAGCCGGGGAAGCAAAGCCGCTCCGCACGCGGTCCGCCATCAGCTTCAATCCATCGGCGTCCGAGAGGGAAGCTCCGTCGAACTTCATTACCACGAGATCCATACTCCTACCTCCTTGGCTAAGGCCAATAGCATTCGCATCGTCATCGTCTCGAACGGGGAATAGTAAAACCGGTGCTCCGAACCGAACATCTGAGAGCTACCGGGCTCTTGCTCCTTCGACCGAGGAAGCTGCCTTGGTAACCCTTCATCGCGCGGCGATTGTGCCGGCTGCTTTAACAGGAAGAAGGAGATACCTATGGCACTCCGCGGGATTTGGATTCCCGCGACAGCCGCCGGGTATTAGCCCGGTCGTCCAAGGTTCGCGCAGTGGGTATGCGCTTACCCTTCGGCGATTCACCCCTTTCCCGCGGCTTCTTCAGGTCCTCGCCCTCCGCTGCGGTACTGTTGGGAATCGCTCCTCCATCGGTTGGGTGGACCGTATCACGCCTGGACCGCGGATGCAAGACCTTTTAGGCCCCGGATATCTTTTTTCTCATACAGTCGAGAATTCTTGATAAATGGAATCAGCTACTTCAAGAATTCAGGGGAGGAAGGATATACTAAGCCCAGCTCACAGGATCAGGCAAACAGGAGGGGCGCCATGACGGCCGCAGGTTCGCTGCGCAAAGATCCGCTACCCGAAAACCTCGCTTCCCTCTTCGCTTTGCAGAGGACCCTGATGATGCATAGCGAAGTCATGCCCGCCATTCAGCTCTGCGTCCAGATCATCGCCAGGGAATTCCCCGAATCGGAGGTGCTGGCCAGCTTTTCCGACGATCGGGGCGAGGCGATAGGCATCGTAGCGGCAGCGCCTGATTTTCTAATGGAAGAATACGCATCCAAGCCGATTCGCCTGGGATACTACCCCTGCGGATTGGCATTGGAAAAGGAAGAACTCCTGGCGACGGCGATTCCCGGAAAAGGCTACTGCATCGAGGCCCCCATTCTCCAGAATCAGCGGCTTAAAGGCGCGCTGAGCCTCCTCCTGACCGAAAGTTCGGAAGAAAGCTCTTCAGAAGGCAAGTCCAGACAACAGGCGAAAAGCCGACTCGTTCCTGACTCGAGGCGCGTAAGGGCAGAAGATCTTATCCGCTGGAGCTCTTATCTCATCGAGGAAGCCCTCAGCCTGCGATCGGCCCTATTGGGCAGGCTCGAAAGACAGGAGGAAATCGGCGCGAAGGGCTACGCCGATTCCTTGACGGCCCAGCGCCCGGCCAAGGGCGAAGGAATGGCCTTTCACGGCATGATCGGCAGTTCCGACGTCATGAAGGAAGTATTCCGCCTCATAGGGCAGGTCGCGAACACCGACGCTACAGTTCTATTGTCCGGAGAAAGCGGAACCGGCAAGGAGCTGGCGGCGAGGGCGATTCATATGTGCAGCGGGAGGGCCGCCGGTCCTTTTGTGGCCGTGAATTGCGCGGCCCTGCCTGAGAGCCTCATCGAAAGCGAGCTCTTCGGCCACGAAAAAGGAGCCTTCACCGGCGCCGTGGCAAGCCGGCAGGGCCGCTTCGAAGCGGCCAAAGACGGGAGTCTCTTCCTGGACGAAATCGGGGACCTGTCACCGGCTGTGCAGGTCAAGCTGCTGCGCATACTTCAGGAACACAGCTTCGAGCGGGTGGGCGGCAACAAAAGCGTAAAAACAAACGCCCGCATAATCGTAGCCACGCACCGGGACCTCCAGAAGGAGGTTCGGGAAGGACGCTTCCGGGAAGACCTCTTCTTCAGGCTGAACGTATTCCCAATCCGCCTGCCCCCCTTGAGGGAAAGGGGAGCCGACATCCTCCTGCTCGCCGATCATTTCGCCGAGACCTTAGGGCTCGGCCAGAACAAGCCGATAAAGCGAATTTCAAGCCCCGCCCTGGACCTTCTCATGATTTATCACTGGCCCGGAAACGTGCGGGAGCTGGAGAACTGCATCGCCAGGGCTATTATCCTTAGCAGCGACAGCGTAATCCATTCCTACGACCTCCCCCCCAGCCTTCAATCGGCCTCCTCCACCGGCACAGAGCCGGCTTCCAGCTTCGACGGAGCTATCGCGAGACTCGAAAAGGAAATGCTCGTCGAAGCTCTCAAGATCGAGCTGGGGAATTCGGCCCAGGCAGCCCGTCGTCTTGGAATCACCGAGCGAAGATTCCGCTTCGCCCTCCAGCGCTACAAGATCGATTATAGACAATTCAGGACAAAATTGTAACTTTATTGATATTTACTACAATTTTGTCGTTATAATGACGGACGCCGCTTCTCTTTCACGCTGTTTTCAGGCGGATCGCCTACGTTTATTCTGCGGGCAATTCCAGCAAAGAGAGCAAATTGCGTATTTGGCGTTTAACGCAGAAATAATTTAGAATCTTAGCGATCTTTTTGGCACGATGCTTGCATTTATATTCTCCGTACCGCGGTTCGACAGCGGTCGGAGGAGTACTTATGGATATGCGCGAAGAAGCGGCGTCGGGAAGGCTTTCGGATTTCTACGGAGATCACTGCTTCTCAAATAACGTGATGAGGGAAAGGCTTCCCCGTTCGATATACGCCGAACTTATGCAAGTGCAGGCCGGCAAGAAGGAACTCACCCTCGAGGTAGCCGAAGTGGTAGCCTCGGCCATGAAGGAATGGGCCTCGGATCATGGCGCCACCCATTACACGCACTGGTTTCATCCCCTCTCGGGTCTCACCGCCGAGAAGCACGAATCCTTCGTGTCTCCCCTCCCCGACGGAGGCGTCATCGTCGAGTTCTCGGGCAAGGAGCTGGTCAAAGGAGAGCCCGACGCCTCCAGCTTCGCCTCTGGAGGCCTGAGGGCGACCTTCGAAGCCCGAGGCTATACGGCCTGGGACGTCACAAGCCCCGCTTTTTTGAAGACGAATCCTAAGGGCGTCACCCTTTGCATTCCCACAGCCTTCGTTTCCTACAACGGCCATGCCCTGGACAAGAAGGTCCCCTTGCTGCGATCCATGGACGCCCTGAACAAAGCAGCGCTGAGGCTGCTTCATCTTTTGGGCGAAAAAGACGTGGAGCGGATACTCCCCACCGCAGGCCCCGAGCAGGAATACTTTCTTGTCAACGCCGACCTGTATAAGAAGCGCCCCGACCTTTTGCTCACCGGGAGGACGGTGTTCGGCTCCATGCCCGCCAAAGGCCAGGAGCTGGAGGACCATTATTACGGCGCCATCGAGGAAAGGGTCGCCGCGTTCATGAGCGAGCTTAACGCCGAGCTTTGGTCGATGGGCGTCGCGGCCAAGACCCAGCATAACGAGGTGGCCCCCAACCAATTCGAGATCGCCTGCGTATTCACCCAGGCTAATATCGCCGCGGACGACAACCAACTGGTCATGGAAACCCTGCGCAAGGTGGCCAGTCGTCACGGAATGGCTGCCCTCCTGCACGAGAAACCTTTCGACGGAGTAAACGGCTCGGGAAAGCATATAAACTGGTCGTTGAGCACCAATACGGGCCTGAACCTGCTGGATTCGGACAAGGCGCTCTCCGAGGATCCGCAGCTTGGGAGTCTGGGCATAGCTCGCTTCATCCTCTTCACCATCGCCGTGATCCAGGCGGTGGATACCAGGGCCGGGCTGATCAGGGCGTCGGCATCCACCGCCGGCAACGATAGGCGCCTAGGCGGCCACGAGGCCCCCCCTTCGATCATTTCCGTATTCCTGGGCGAGCCTCTTACCGAGCTCTTCGATTCCCTCATCAACGGGAAAAAGAAACTACGGGTCGACCTGGGAAAGGTCGAGACCGGAGCCAAGAGCCTTCCCCGGCTGCCCAAGGATTTTTCCGACAGGAATAGGACCAGCCCCTTTGCCTATACGGGCAATAAATTCGAGTTCAGGATGGTCGCCGCCTCTCAGTCCGCCGCCACGCCCACCATGGCGCTCAACGCGGCGGTCGCGGAGAGCCTGGAATACCTCGGGGACAAGCTGGAAGCGGAATTGGGCAAAGGGCTCGCCGTGGAAGAAGCGGCCTTGAGGGTAGCTGGAGCCGCATGGAAAGCCCATCGGCATGTGGTGTTCAACGGCAACGGCTATTCCAAGGAGTGGATAAAAGAGGCCGCGGCCCGGGGCCTGCCGCTTTTCAGGTCCGCCGTCGAGGCCATTCCCGAATTCATGAAGCCCTCCAACGTGGAGATGCTGTCCAGGCTGGGCATCCTCAGCGTCGAGGAAGCTGAATCCCGCTGCATCATCTATCTCGAACGCTTCGCGAAGCAGGTCAACATAGAGGCGGGAGTCGCCCTGGACATAGCCAGGCGCTCGGTCTTCCCCGCGGCTTCCAAGAGCGCCGAAGCCTTCGCCAGGGCTGCCTCGGGCCTGGCCGCCGTCGGTGCGCCCAGCGTCGCCCAGGAGCAGCGCGCACGCCGGCTGGCATCCCTGTCGGGCAAGCTCATCGAGGAAGCTGACAGGCTGGAGATAGCCCTGAGCGACGCCCAGCGGATCGAGGATAGCCTCGCGGCTGCCCAAGCCTACCGGGAGGCCGTCGTCCAGCGAATGGACAACCTCAGGCTGGTCGTGGACGAGATAGAACGCCTGATGCCGAAAAACGAGTGGCCCCTGCCCAACTACGAGGATCTTCTCTACTCGCTCTAAGCCCTCGGCGCTGCTATACTAGGGCCGATGCGTTGGTTTAGAAAGCTGATCCCTTGGCTCGTCATCGCCGCCACCGTGGCGGCGATGATCTATTTGCCCGATGTTGACCCAGAGCGCTACACCGACTTTTCGAGCCTCTTCGGGACCGAGCGTCGGCGACAGGCCAACGCGGGTTTTTCCGTCGCGGTCTGCAAAAACGGGAAGATAATCTACCAGGGTTCCTTCGGAAAAGACGGAGCGGGCAAGCCGATAGCCAGGGATTCACCCATGTACCTGGGACCAAGCTCGGAAATCCTCTCCGGCGCTCTCCTCTATTCCCTGATCCTCGAAGGAAGCCTTTCCCTTGACGACGACATCCGCAAGCACCTTCCGGGCCTGGACATGTCCAAGCCCCGCAACCTGCGGGATATCGTCGGCATTAAGGAAAGCGGCGCCGAGCTGGAAGATAAGCCCATCACCATTCTCCAGGTCGCCTCCCACGCGATCGACCTGAGCGAGAGAGATTTGAGCGCCTTCCGTTCAAGGATATCGGGTATCGAGGCGGGAGAGCTGAATCCGGAGTTTTTCCTTCTTTCCCGGCTTTCCTCCGAGGGAGTCCCGCGGAGCAGGCTCGCCTACCGGCTGCTCGGCACGGTGATGGAGAACGCCGAAAGCCAAAGCTTCTCTAAATTGCTAGAATCGAGACTTTTGATTCCCCTGGGGATGCACGGCACTACCGCAGACCCCGATTCCCTCCAGGGCATCGCCACGGGATCGGGCCTCTTTTTCGGCTTAGCCTTTCCCTACGACTCCCGGGTTCCCATCATAGCCGCGCCGGCGGACGGCATCGTCAGCACCGCCGAGGATATTGCCAGGTTCCTCTCCTACATCACGGCGCCGCCGGGAAAGGGCATCGAAAGCCTTCCGCCCGCCCAGGTCGCCAAATTGTACCAGCCCCTAAGTTCCGATGGCAGCGCGGGCTTCGGATGGAGGGTGGAAAACTCTGGCAGCGATAGAAGGGTGTACCAGGGCGGCTCGGTGGAGGGTTTTTCCTCCCGGGTGGTGATATGGCCGGAACGCAACGCCGGCATCGCAATACTATCGGCCCAGGGTGGTATCATCCAATCCAATATTGTCCTGCCTATACTCAGCTCTGCTGCGGAAAGCCTTCTTTTCACGGGATCGAGCCCCCGGCTCTTCGCCATAAACCGGGTGTTGATAATTCTCGGCATAAGCCTTTTAGTTTACCTCGTGAGCCTTCTTTTCCAGACGGCCATCTCCAAATCCTGGGCCAAAAACCTGCTGGAAAGAAGGGAGCTAGGCCGCGGAAGCCTCTTCCATACGCTCATCCTGGCGAGAACCGTGTCGGGCGTCGCCGCCCGGGCCTTCCTGCTCTTCGCCGCGCCGCTCCTTGTCGGAATTTTTTTGGGTATGCCCCGCCTCGGGTATCATGACCTCATGACCATGGAACCCGGGATTTACGCCGCCTTTATAATCCTGGCCTCCGTCGGGACCATGCGAAACGTCGCCCGGCTCGTATGGCTGCGCAGGCTTTCGAAAGGCTAAAACTATTTCTGGTTAATTCTTTTTCTATAAATATATTAAAAGACTTGATTGCGTGCCGAAAAAGCGCGGAGGATATGGACAGGGCAATCGGAGAAGAATAGAATCTGAACTGCGCCAAAAGAATGAAAAAAATGGCGCTACGTTCACAGGAGGAAGCAAATGAAAAAGCTTCTTGTTGCTCTCGCCGTACTCGTCCTCATCCTCGCCAGCTGCGGTGGTGGGGCCAGCGGCAAACCCAAGATCGGTGTCGCGATCTACAAATTCGACGACACCTTCATGTCCTATGTCCGCAACGCGATAACCGAAAACGCGACGGACAAGGCGGAAATCGAAGTAGTGGACAGCCAGAATGCCCAGCCTACCCAAAACGATCAGGTGGACGCCTTCTTATCGAAGAAAATGAAGGCGATCGCCATAAATCCCGTCGACCGTACGGCGGCGGCGACTATAATAGAAAAAGCGAAGGCCAAGAAGACCCCGGTGGTCTTCTTCAACCGCGAGCCCCTGCCTGAGGACATGGCTTCCTGGGACAAGGTCTACTATGTCGGCGCCAAGGCCGAGCAGTCCGGCACCATGCAAGGCCAGATCGTCGTGGATTATTGGAAGAACAATCCCGCCGCCGACAAGAACAAGGACGGCAAGATCCAGTACATCATGCTCAAGGGCGAGCCC
This sequence comes from uncultured Treponema sp., assembly GCA_964453055.1. Lineage (GTDB taxonomy): Bacteria > Spirochaetota > Spirochaetia > Treponematales > Rectinemataceae > UBA2256. Next base: position 79,747 of record CAYVOD010000003.1, read on the forward strand.
GGACATCAGGACGCGGAGCTCCGCACCCAATATTCCATCCAGGCGGTCACCGACGCCGGCATCGAGGTGGACAAGCTGGCCGAAGACACTGCGTTCTGGGACAGGCCCAAGGCTTTCGAGAAAATGAAGGCCTTCTACGCCGCCTATGGAGACAAGATCGAGGTTGTCTTCTGCAATAACGACGACATGGCCTTGGGAGCCATCGAAGCCCTCAAGTCCGAAGGCTATTTCACCGGCGGCAAGCAGATCGTCGTAGTCGGCGTGGACGCCACGGCCCCCGCCCTCCAGGCGCTGGAGGAAGGAACTCTCCTGGGCACGGTGCTCAACGATGCCAAGAACCAGGGCAAGGCTACCTTCGACATCGCCTACGCTCTGGCTAAGGGCGAGGACGTGACCAAGGCCGGCTGGGAAATCACCGACGGCAAGTATGTCTGGGTTCCCTACCAGATGGTGACGAAGGACAACTACACTCAGTTTAAATAAGCAAGCTCCGTTCGAATCAAGCGGGAAGGGGCGGCTCCGCGGTCTTGCGCAAGACCGCGGAGCCGCCCCTTCCCGTGATTGGCGACCATTCGCCGCTTTTCCCTTTTCTTGGGGGATGAAAGGGTGTAATACTAAGCTCGCAGCCCATTCTTTATCCTGTACGCAAAGGGAGGTTTCCATGGGCGACTCCGGATATGTTCTGGAGATGAACCATATATCCAAAAGTTTCCCCGGGGTCCAAGCCCTGGACGACG
>CAYVOD010000004.1:0-16289 GCA_964453055.1 uncultured Treponema sp.
CTCGGTGGCCTTGGCCATCCAACAGTCCTCCTTGGGGGGAATGCCCACGATGGTGGCGGGATATATTGGGTTTTGACGCCGAGTCAATCGCTCCAGGTGGAAGACCGGGTACTGGTCGGCCAGGGAATAGAATCCCGTATGGTCGCCGAAGGGACCTTCGAGTCTCGTCTCGGTCGGGTCCACGTAGCCTTCGAGGACGAAGTCGGCGTCGGCAGGGATGAGAACTTCCGATAGGCTGGCCTTTGTCACTTCCGTCGACTTGCCCCGAAGGAATCCTGCGAAGATGGCTTCCCATAGTCCTTCGGGAAGAGGCGCGGTGGAGGAGTATGTTACGGCGGGGTCCGACCCCAGGGTGACTACCACAGGCATGCGCTCTCCCCTGGCCTTGTATTTCTGGAAAAAGTGGGCCCCGTCCTTGTGCAGGTGCCAATGCATGCCCGCAGTCCTGTCGTCGTATACCTGCATGCGGTACATGCCCCAATTCTGGGCTCCTGTCTCCGGATCCTTGGTACAGACGACCGGCAAGGTGAGGAATCGGCCGCCGTCCTGGGGCCAGCATTTGATCACCGGCAGGCTGTCGAAGCCCGCCTTGTCGTCGATCGCCTGCCTGCAGGGAGGCCTAGCCACCTTTTTAGGCAAGAGGGATTTGGCGATGGGAAGCTTGGGCAGGGCCTGGGGTATGGCCGAAAGGAAGGAGAAATCCCTGGCCTGCTTCCAAGCCCAGGCGAGCAACTCCTCGATTTCCGCCGCTTTGGCGTCCAGGCTTTCCGCGCCCAAGGCCAGCGCCATGCGCCGCTCGCTGCCCATGGCGTTGATCAGCAGGGGCCAGGGCGAACCCTTGACCTTTTCGAACAGCAGCGCGGGACCGCCGGCAGCCATGATTCTATCGGCGATTTCGGTGATTTCGAGTTCCGGGTCGACCTCGACGTTGATTCTTCTCAATTCCCCTATCGAATCGAGCTTCTGGACAAAATCGGCGAGGTTATCGTATGCCATATTCGAAACGCTCCCTGGTGGTCCAGAGCCCCAGTGCCGGGTTGGGCACATAAAAGATACGCTCACCCCCTGCCAGCGTATTCCAGCCCTGGGCGAGCTTGTCCACAGGATATCGGGCTAGCGTTTCATCCAGCGCGGCGTAGTTATAACCAACAGATTCTATCTCCGACCGCGTAACCCCGGGGCCGGGCGCGTAAGTGACGGTGAACCTTCCCTCGCTGGACCCGTGGATGAGGTGGGCGGCGGCTGAAAGGTTGGCGCCCAGGTCTTCGTGCTCCAGCACCAGCTGCCTGATCCGGGCCGAGGGTCGGTAGCCGTAGCGGCGGATCAGGGCGTCGATCCCCGCGTCCTCGCCGAAATGGACAAGGCCGGGGGCGAGGATAATCAATTCGCCTGCGTCGGCCATGGCCATGCGGGTTCTGTACACCGCCTTGTTGCCTAGCCAGGTACTCTTGAACTCTTGGGGATCCAGCCATACGACAGCCTTTGTTATCGGCTCGTCCAGCGTGTCGATGTTGACCAGCCTGGAGAGGGCCGCGGCCTTTTCGAAGCATTCCAGGTCGTCCCCGGCGTAGAAGCCGCGCATGACCAACTTGCCCGACTCGTCGCGCTGCATCACTGTGAGGATCCAGAGAATGGGCGGAAGCTTGGGGGCGGCAAGCTCCAATGCTTTGTTGAAAATCCTGCGCACGGGCGTGTCAGCCCTGCCCATCATCCGCTCCATGCCGTAGGCGGCGCCTAAGAAGTGGCTCTTGTCGATGGCTTCCTTGCCTCCGGTGCCGACGAAGATGTTCTTGGCGTGGTTGGCCAGGCCTATGACCTCGTGGGGAACCACCTGACCGATGGAGATGATGGCGTCGAAGCTGCCGTCGGTTAGGATTTTATTGGCCTGGACGGGATAGTCGTAGTCCACCACCCCCTCGCCGGCTTCGCGCACGAACGCCGCGGGAATCCTGTCCAGCTCCACTGGGTCTTTCCGCCAGTCGTGGACGCGGAAAAGGCTGTGGGGCGTACCCGGATACATGCTTCGTATTTCTTCATCGCTCATGGGGGCATGGGTGCCCAGGGCGGGAAGCACGGCGCCGAGACGGGGGCCCAGCTCGCGATAAGCGATATCGGTGATTGCGCCGGCTTGGGAATGAACCCTGGTTATGTCCGGAGGCACGGCCACCACTCGCTTGGCCGCGCCCAAGGCCTTCAAGGATTGTCGCACCAAGGCGGCAAGCTCGTTCGAAGAAATATCTTCGCGGATCGAACCGCGTTCTGCGTACATCATGGATTCCCTCCGGCGCGAAAGCGCCATTTGTTGCCTGGATTGTAGTCATGCCAGGACTCTGCCACAAGGTATCCTCCTTGACCCCGAAGGGCTTCCGGGATATCAAGAATAGGGCGGACGCCCGAGATCCGTTATAGGAGAAACAAATGAAGGTTCTAAATAGGTACTCGGTAGGCACAGGCGACCGTTTCGGCAGGCAGGGGGAGGCCCAGCTTCATGCCTTCGAGCTGCTGGCCGCTCAGGGGGTTGAAGCATCCATCGCATGGAACAAGAGCAACAGGGAGCACCTCCTTATAGGCACGGAGCCCAAGGATCAGAGAGCCGCCTCGGACGCCGCGGTCAGGGCCAGGGCGTACAAGGGCATCTACTGCGTCGACGCGGATCATATCAACCTAAGTAACGTGGACAAGTTCATTCCCTGGTGCGACTTTTTCACCATCGACGTGGCTGACTACATCGGAAAGCCTGCCTCCCAGGAGAGAACGAAGGCTTTCATCGCGGCACGCCAGCCTCTGGAAAAGAACAAAAGCGCCCCGGTGCCCATCGACCATGCGACTATCGAAACAAGCGCCTCCAAATACCTTTACGCCATCGACGAGGCGGCCAAGGTCTACACCAGAATCCTCGCGGCTAAGCCCGACGGGGACTTCCACGTGGAAGTATCGATGGACGAAACCGACGCGCCCCAGTCGCCTGCGGAGATGGCGGTCATACTGGCCGGGCTGGCCGAGGTCGGAGTTCCGGTCCAGACCATAGCGCCCAAGTTCTCTGGACGGTTCAACAAGGGCGTCGATTACGTGGGGGACGTGACCGCCTTTCTGAAGGAGTTCGAGGCTGACGCGGAAGTGACAGCCTGGGCGGCGAAAGCCTTCGGCTTGCCCGAGAGCCTTAAGCTCTCAATCCACTCGGGAAGCGACAAGTTCAGCATTTATCCTGGCATCGGCCGCATCGTCAAAAAGCTGGGCTGCGGGCTTCACCTCAAGACGGCGGGCACGTCCTGGTTGGAGGAGTTGATCGGACTGGCCGAGGCCGGCGGCGATGGGTTGGAGCTGGCAAAGCGAATCTACGCGACCGCCTACTCCAGAATTCCGGAGCTTACACAACCCTACGCTAGCGTCATCGACATTTCCTTGAAGCGGCTACCCGAGCCCGCCACGGTAAAGGCCTGGGATTCAAGGACCTTTGTGGACGCCCTGCGCCACGACCGGAAAAATCCCGCCTACAATCCCGATTTCCGCCAGCTGTTGCATGTGGGATTCAAGGTGGCGGGGGAGCTGGGAAAGGAATACCTGGACGCCCTGGATTACTGCAAGCCGAGCATTTACCGGAACGTGAGCCTCAACCTTTTCGAGCGCCACATGCTGCCGCTCTTTATCGGGTAAGGTACATGGCCGGCGGCGGGCGGGCGAGAATTGGCATACGGGGCCGCCTCCTGGTATTTCTTGGGGCGGCTATCGTCGCGATCGTCGCCCTCGAAATTAGCGCTCAACGGGTGAGCTACGGCATAACCGAAGAGTACCAATCCCTGATGGATACCTACCATCTCGTGCACAGGATGAGGGTAGCCCTGGCGAGTTTCAGGACCGAAAGCGATCGGTATATCCGCGATCCTTCCGCTTTGCCGGTGGACCGGCTCTACGAGGCGATAGCCGGCCTTTCGGCTAACGAGTCGGCCGTATCCTCCCTCACAGGCATATCCCAGGAGGCTGCCTTCGAAGTGCAGGCCACCGGATACGGCATGGAGGCTTACCTCCCCCTGGTATCCCGCTCCCTCTCCTTGAGGGCGGCGGGGAGAAGCGATTTTTACGCCGACTTCGCCAGGGCTGAACGTATCGCCGGCTTTGTAGACACCTATCTGTCAAAACTTCTATCAATACTCATGCGCGAAGGCGAGCTCAAGTTCAAAGCATCGCTCGAGCGTTCGGAATTTTTCAACAGAAGCATACTCATAGGCATGATCGTCGCCGGCTTAGCCTTGATCGGCTATACCTTCCTGGTCGCCAGCTCGATCACCAAGCCAATCCGCGAGCTCGCAAAGGCTACCCAGCGGCTTGCCAAGGGCGACATGAACGTGGCGCCGATAAAGACGAGGACCAGGGACGAGGTGAGCGTGCTGGTTTCGGGCTTCTACGCCATGAGCGCCAATATCCGCAGCTACATCGAAAGCCTCAAGGAGAAGGCCGAACTCGAAAGAAGGCTCCACGACGAGGAGATGAGCCTTCTCAGCATGGGAAAGGCATTAAGGGAAGCCCAGCTGATGAACCTACAGGATCAGATGAGGCCCCATTTCCTCTTTAACGCGCTCAACTCCATAGCAAGAAGCGCCCTGCTGGAAAAGGCGCCTAAAACCGAGACGCTCACCATATCCTTGGCCAAGCTTCTCCGCTCCACCATGAAGGAGGGCACACCTTACGCGAGCCTGGGCGAGGAAATCGACGTAGTGCGGGAATACCTGAATTTCCAGAAGGTGCGATTCGGCGAGCGCCTGGACTGGACGCTTAAGTTCGATCCCGCCCTCAAGGATTTCCAGGTTCCCCGGTTTTTGCTCCAGCCCCTGGTGGAAAACGCCGTTCGTCACGGTATCGAGCCCAAGATCGAGAAGACGAGAATTCTCGTTTCCGTGCAGCGCCGGGGCGAGAGGCTGAAGGCTTTCGTAGTGGACACGGGGGTGGGCATTAACGCTCAGGACCTGGTCCGCCTGCGGCGAGTCGTCGCCGCGGCCACCATGGACAGGCTTCCCGCGGCCGGCTATGCGCTTCGGCAAGGCGGCAACGGGGAGGAAACCCGGCCGGAAAAAGACAGTGCGCCCCCGCCCTCCGACCTGCCGGGCGCCCTCGCGGGATCGGGAATCGGCCTGGCCAACCTCTCCACCAGGCTGAGGATACTCTACGGCGAATCCAAGGGCCTCCAGCTGTTTTCAAAGCCCGGCAAGGGCACGATCGTCAGGCTCTCCATACCGCTCAAAGGGGCGCAGCGATGGCCAGAATCCTGATCGCCGATGACGAGGACCTCGAGCGCCAGGCACTGACGCTGATCATCTCCGAAGCCTCCACTGGAGAAGAGTTTTCCGTGGAGGAAGCCAAGAACGGACCAGAGGCTCTCGCTCTAGGCTTAAGCGGCGATTTCGACATCATCTTTCTCGACGTGAGAATGCCTGGGATAGATGGAGTCGCCGTCGCCGAAGGCTTGAGGAATGCCGGTATCCAGTCGGCCATTGTCATCGTCTCGGCATACGACGCCTTCGAATACGCGCAAAAGGCCATACGCTTGGGGGTATACGAGTATTTGCTAAAGCCAGCGTCCAGGGAGGACGTGGTAAAGGCGTTGAGACGCTCGCTGGAACTGCAACGGGCGCCCGAATCGCTGGCTCGGCTCCGGCGCGAATCCGTTTCGGTCGTGTCCTCTGCCCTGGCGAGGCTGGAAGGGCAGATGATCCGGGAAATGGAGCGAGGCGAAGTGCAAAAAGCAACGGCCGCGGATTTCGAGAGGCTCGCTTCCCTTGACGGGATGCCCAAGTCCGCCCTGGCGTTCAAGCTGGACACCAGCGGCGCGAAAATGTCTCCAAACCTCGACAAGGCTCTGTTCGCCATGGTTTATGACGAGGCGGCCAAGGCCCTCGCCTCGGCGGTCCGGGTTCTTGGCGCAAAAAATGAGGAAGGCGGATGCATTCTTGTCTACGGCGAAGATCCAGTGGGGATCAAACTTCCAGAGACGGCGAAAAAAGTCGGGAAGAACCCCGATCCGGTTACGGCGGAGCCGTTCTTGACAGCCGAAGCGCTGAAAGATGGAAGCGCCGAGTGCGCTATAAACCGCTCAAAGCGCCTGAGACTTAATCCCCTGGGGCCGGCGATCTTGGCCATGGATGCGATGCTCATGTCCATGAGCCCTTTTCGGCTTCTCTATGGGTTTTCAGGCCCTTCGATCTCCGAGCCGGCGAATCTCTTGCTCTCACGGGCCCTGGAAGCCTGCCGCCTGGCTCGCTCCGACTTTCCGCTCGTCCGTCTCGGACATTTCTCGGGGGAAAATCAGAGAAGCGGCATCCAGCCTGATCTCCAGGATAAGATTAAGCCCGGATTCGCCGTGAGGGCCTTGGACATTCTGAGAGAAGACTGCGCCAAGGACTGGAGCCTCGAGAGCCTGGCGAGCGAGCTGGGCGCGAGTCCCTTCCATCTCTCCCATATGCTGTCCCGAGAACTGGGCATGGGCTTCAGCGAGCTGCTGCAGCGATTGAGGATAGGCCGGGCGAAGGAGATACTCGCGGGCGGCGGAAGCGCGAAAGAGGCTAGCTATTTGTTGGGATTTTCCGATCAGGCTTACTTTACCAAGGTTTTCAAGAAGCTCGAAGGGCGAACCCCAGGGGAATACCAGAACGAAATCGCAAAAAAGTACCAATAAGAATCAGGTCTTTACAAATCCGCAATTTCGAAAGTGAATTCAGACTACGGGCAGAGGAAAAGTAGATTTTTCCAGACAGGAGGAAAAAGATGAAGAAAGCAAGGATACTGATCGTCGCGCTGCTCGTGGTCGCCGCGTTGTTGCCGACCCAGGTATTCGCCCAGCAGAAACCCATCGTGCTGCGGCTCGCTGAAACCCATCCGCAGGATTATCCCACCACGAAGGGCGACTACGAGTTTGCCCGCCTGGTGAAGGAACGCTCCGGCGGAAGGATCCAGATCGAGGTGTATTACGGATCCCAGCTGGGACAGGAAAAGGCCGTCATCGAGCAGGTGCAGTTCGGCGCCATCGACATGACCCGCGTGTCCATCAGCCCGGTGGCTTCCTTCGTGCCCAAGCTCAACGCGTTCCAGATGCCCTACCTCTATAGGGACGAAGCGCACCAGTGGAAGGTGCTCAAGGGCGATATCGGCAAGAGCCTTCTTGCCAGCCTGGAGCCCTTCGGCTTCATCGGCCTCGGCTGGTTCGAAGCCGGATCGCGCAATTTCTACAATTCCAAGCGCCCGATCACCAAGCCCGAGGATCTCAAAGGCCTTAAGATCCGCGTGCAGGAAAGCGAACTCATGATGGGCCTGGTCTCGGCCTTCGGCGCCGTGCCCACGCCCATGGCGTACGGCGAAGTCTATTCGGCCTTGCAGACCGGCGTCGTGGACGGAGCCGAGAACAATTGGCCTTCCTACTTCTCCACCTCTCATTATGAAGTGGCCAAGTACTTCTGCCTGGATGAGCACACCAGGGTTCCCGAGATCATCATCGGTTCCAAGATTTCCCTGGGCAGGCTCTCCAAGGCCGACCAGGACCTGATCAAGCAGGCCGCCATGGACGCCATCGACTATCAGCGCGCCGAGTGGGCCAAGTACGAGCAGATTTCCATCGACAAGGTAAAGGCCGGCGGAGCCCAGATCACCTACATCGGCGACAAGACCGAGTGGCAGAAGCTCATGGATCCTCTCTACAAGAAGCAGAGCAAGGAGATCCAGGACTTCGTGAAGCAGATCCAGGCCGTGAAATAAGGCTTCAGGACCTTCGTTTCAAAAACGTAGCGGCAGTCCGGGGGATTTAAGACCCGGACTGCCTTCGGTTTTTCAATACTCCAGGTCAAGCTGCCTCCTCGGGAGAAAGATTATGAAAGAAGCGATCCTGAAGATCGTCAATGGGTTCCATATCCTGCTCATGGAGCTGGCGAAGGTTTTTATCGTGGCGATGATTCTCATCATCTTCGCCAACGTCGTATTGCGCTACGTGTTCAACAGCGGCATCCTCTGGTCAGAGGAAATGGCCCTCCTGCTGGCGGTCTGGTTCATTTTCATCTCCATGGGGCTGGGAATAAAACAAAAACTCAATATTGTCATCAATCTGGTGCCCAGGGAGAAAATCCCCCTTTGGCTCAACAAGCTTCTCGACCTCCTGGCGGAGATCATAGTGATCTTCGTTGGCGTCATCATGATCATCTACGGAGCGAGGCTCGTGGGCTTTACCATGACTTCGATAATGCCCGCCACCAAGTGGCCCGCGGGAATTCTCTACGTGGTCGTTCCCTTCGCCGGCCTAATCACCACCCTGGAAGCGATTCTCCACATAGTCGGCTGGGATACCTACGACAAAAACGTGGACGAGTTCCTGGCGGGAGAGCGGAAGCTCAGGAATCTATTCGGAGGGCCCCATGGCTGATCCCACCGTCGCGACCGTTATTCTTCTAGGCGGTTTCCTGCTTCTCATAACGCTGAGGGTACCTATAACCTATGCCCTCGCATCGGTCTCCCTCGCAACGGCCATTTATCTCGGCATTCCCCTGATGGCGATTGTCCAGCAGATGGTCCAGGGCGTGAGATCCTTTTCGCTGCTCGCGATACCATTTTTCATCATTTCGGGCGAAATCATGGGTCAGGGCGGCATAGCCCGGAAAATGATCGAGATGGCCAACGTGTTCGTCGGCCGCGTTAGGGGCGGCCTGGCCATGGTCAACTGCGTTGACTCCATGTTCTTCGGCGGCATTTCGGGTTCGGCCGTGGCCGATATCGCCTCCACCGGCACGATCATTCTACCAATGATGAAACTGAAAGGCTACGACGACGATTTTTCCGTGGCCATCACCGTGACCAGTTCCACCCAGGGCGTCATAATCCCCCCCAGCCACAACATGATCTTATATTCTGTGGCCGCCGGTGGGGTTTCCGTTGGGCGCCTATTCCTGGCGGGGTATATCCCCGGCATCAGCCTGGGGATCTCCCTGATGATCATGTCCTACTTTATCGCGAAGAAACGAAACTACCCCAAAGAGGAGAAGGTCAGCTTCAAGCAGGCGCTGCATATTTTCAGGGACGCGTTCCTTGGTCTCATGACCGCGGTCATTATCATGGGCGGCGTAATAACCGGCATCTTCACGGCCACCGAGTCTGCGGCCGTGGCGGTCATCTACGCATTCATCATTACGTTCTTCGTCTACAAGGAAATCCCCCTGAAGGCCATGAAGGGGATTTTCTACAACGCTCTCAAGACCCTGGCGATGGTGATGGCCCTTATCGCCGCGGCTAGCGCCTTCGGCTGGCTCATGGCCTACCTGCGGATCCCCGCCATGGCCACCAAGCTGATTCTAGGGGTCTCCAGCAATAAGTATGTACTCTTGTTGCTTATAAACGTGCTTCTGCTTCTTCTCGGCATGATAATGGACATGGCGCCTCTCATTCTCATAATGACGCCGATACTTTACCCTGTGGTGGTGGGCACCCTGGGCTTGTCCCCCGTGCATTTCGGCATTATCCTGATGCTGAATTTGGCGATCGGCCTCTGCACCCCCCCCGTTGGCTCCGCTCTCTTCGTGGGCTGCGCGATCGGCAAGGTGCCCATCGAGAAGGCGAGCAAGGCGATGATACCCTACTATATAAGCATGTTCGTTGTCCTCATGCTGGTCACTTATATTCCGGAGATCACGATGTTCCTGCCAAACTTGATCATGCCAGGCGGTTGAGCCGAATTCAAAAGTCTGTTAGCTTTTAAGGCTAGAATTCAGGATAAGTTCCGCAGAGGAGTGTCCATGTCGTTCATCGAATCAATGTTTTCCCCCGCCGCCAAGACAGTGGTGATCACCGGAGGGGCCGGAGGGATCCCCGGCAGCCTGGCCGTAGGTTTTGCCAAGGCTGGGGCTAAGGTCGTACTATGGGGAAGGGGCACGAACCATCCCATGGAGGAAGCGGCCCGCAAAGTCGCCGAAGAAGTCCCCGGCGCCAAGGTGTTCGCCGTTACCGTGGATACCGGCACCAGGGAAGCCTGCGAGGCCGCGATCGCCGAATCGGAAAGGCTGGCCGGCAGCCCTCCCGACGTGCTCATCAACGGGGTAGGGGGCAACAGGGGCAAGGTTCCCTTCGTCGACGTGGACGAAAAACTCTTCAAGGAAATCCTGGAGCTCAATCTCCTCGCCGGGCTCGTCACCCCCACCAGGGCTTTCGCCCTGTACTGGATAGCCAGGGGCATCAAGGGCAGCGTGATCAACATGACTTCCATGACGAGCTATAAGGCCCTCTCGGGCACCTGGGCCTACGACGCAGCCAAGGCGGGGGTCTTGAACCTCAACGAGGCCCTGGCCAAGGAGCTCGCCCCCCACGGGATAAAGGTCAACGCCATAGCTCCCGGCTTCTTCGTGGGACACCAGAACAGGGCGCTGCTTTTGGACGAATCCGGCGGGCTTACAGCCCGGGGCAAGTCCATCATAGCCCGGACCCCCTTGGGACGTTTCGGCATGTTCGAGGAACTCTGGGGCGCTGCCTTCTTCCTGGCCAGCGACCAGGCTTCCAGCTTCGTCACCGGAGTGTCCCTTCCCGTGGATGGCGGTTACCTCACGGACAATATCTAGGCGTTCTCCTGCGGGCGGCCCGCCGCGCGGCCCCGCGAGGGGCGCGTTTCGGCGGCCGCCGGCGTGCCGCGGCGGGCCGCGGGAAAGGAATAGCGATGAAAGCGTTCATGGACAAGGATTTTCTGCTGGATACGCACACGGCGAGGAGCCTCTTTCACGACAAGGCAGACGGACTCCCTATCTTCGACTACCACTGCCATCTTTCCCCCAGGGAGATAGCGGAGGACAAGCCTTTCACCGATATAGCCCAGATATGGCTGGGCGGGGATCATTACAAATGGAGGGTCATGCGCTCCAACGGCGCCGACGAATCCCTCTGCTCGGGCAAGGCCGATTGGGCTGAAAAATTCGTCGCCTACGCCGCCGCCCTGGAAAAATCCCCGGGCAATCCCGTCCTTCACTGGTCCCACTTGGAACTGCAGCGCAGCTACGGGATCCGCGACGTTCTCAGCTCCCGGAACGCCCTCGCAATACGGGAGCGGGCCAACGCCATAATCCGGGAACGGGGCGACTCCCCCCGCTCCATGCTCAAGCATTACAAAGTGGCGGTGGTCTGCACCACCGACGACCCCGCCGACGATCTGCGCTGGCACGACGCCATCGCCGCCGATCCCGAATTCGGCGCCGCCGCCACGGCCTCGGGGGCTCAGTGCGCGAGGATTCTGCCGGCGTTCAGGCCGGACAAGGCCATGAACGCTTCCGACGCCGTGGCCTGGCGAGCGTACATCGCCCAGCTGGGCGCGGCGGCGGGCTTGGAAATCCGCAGCTTCGCCGATCTGGCCGAAGCCTTGTCCAGGCGCCACGACTTCTTCCACGAGAGGGGCTGCAGGCTCTCGGATCATGCCCTGCTGACCCCCCCCTTCGCTCCGGCCACCGAAGAGGAGCTGGACACCATCGTAGCCCTCCTTCTTTCGGGCAGGAGCGCGGAGGAGCGGGCCAGGGAAAAGCTGGCCACCGCGGTGCTTCTCCATGTCGCGAGGCTCAACGCCAAGGCCGGCTGGGTGATGCAGCTCCATATCGGCGCCCTTCGCAACACCAACACCAGGCTTTTCAAGCTCTACGGCCCCGACGGGGGCGGGGACGCCATCTCCGACGCCGTGATAATCGCGCCGCTGGCTTCCTTCCTGGACAGCCTCGACGCCGAAGGCTCCCTGCCGAAGACCATTCTCTACAGCCTGGACGAAACGAAGAACGCCAGCCTCGCGACCTTGGCCCAATGCTTCGCGGGCAGCTACTCGGGCGAAAAAGGGATGGCGGGAAAGCTCCAGTACGGCGCCGCCTGGTGGTTCAACGACCACCTGGACGGCATGATCCGCCACCTCGCGCAGACGGCATCGGTATCGGCCATAGGCCCCTGGGTGGGAATGCTCACCGATTCCCGGTCCTTCCTCTCCTACCCCAGGCACGAGTATTTCAGGCGAATTCTCTGCAAGATGGTCGGGCGCTGGGTGGAGGACGGGGAGCTCCCCGCCGACGATGCCTACGCGGCAAGCTTGGTGCGCAACATAAGCTGGTTCAACGCCAGGGATTACTTCGGTATCGAAATTCCGGCCTGGGCGGCGAAAGTACGGTAAAAGGCCTGCCGGGATGACGAAGATTTTCGGAATTTAAGGAAAAGGGTTTTATCGTATAAAAGCGACAGGGGCGTTCTTTTGAACGCCCCTGTCGCTTTTCGATCCTACATGCGCCAATCGCTTCATAAGGGCGAATCGCGCGTCTCCAGCCGGACTCTTTCTTATTTCTCAGTGTCCGTCATGCCGGCGATGAACTGTTTCTGCATCACCATCACCACGATAACCGGGGGAATGAGCGCCAATAGGACGGTAGCCATGACGATCTGCCACTCTATGAGAACGTCGGCGCCCGAGAGCATCCGGTTTATGCCGATGAGGAGGGTGTAGTATTCCTGCTTCGTCGTAATGAGCAAGGGCCAGAGGTACTGGTTCCACCCATAGATAAACTGGATCACGAACATCGCCGCGATGGGGGTGCGGGTCATCGGCACCAGGATGGAACGGAAGAACTGCATCGAGCTCGCTCCGTCGATTTGGGAAGCCTCGGCGATCTCCCTCGGAACGGATAGAAAGAACTGCCTGAACAGGAATACGGCCGTGGCCGACACGATCATGGGCAAAATGAGGCCGGCGTAGGAGTTGAGAAGGCCCAGGTCGGATATAACCTTGTAGGTAGGCATTATACGCACTTCCACGGGCAGCATGAGGGTGATGAATATCGCCCAGAAGCAGAACTTGCGGCCGGGAAAATTGAAGAAGACTATGGCGAAGGCCGCCAGGAGAGAAACGACGATTTTGCCCACCGAGATTCCCATCGCCATGATGAAGGAGTTTTTCATCATGGTCAGGGCCGAGGCGCCGAGGTTCTTGGCACCTTCCGAAAGGGCGCGGCCGTAGTTTTCGATCAGGTGGGAGCCGGGATAGATCGGCATCGGCGCGGAGAGAATGTCCGCATTGGTCCTGGTCGAAGCGACAAAGACGAAGTAAATCGGAAAGAGGATGATCAATATCGAGATCCAGAGCACTATATGGGGGAAGGCTCGGGCGGATTTTCTCTGTTCTATCATGGGAGCCTTCCTTTAGTAGGTGACCTTCCGCTCGATGAAGCGGAACTGGACCACGGTGAGGACTATTACCATGATCATGAGGATGACGGACTGGGCCGATGAACCGCCAAGATCGAGATTGATCACCCCGTCCCTCCATACCTTGTAGACCAGTATCTGCGTAGCCTTGCCCGGCCCGCCGGCTGTGACCTGGTGGACAATGGGGAAGGTTTCGAAGAATCCGTACACGAGGTTCATGACCAGGAGGTAGAAGGTCGTGGGCGAAAGCATGGGGAATACGATCTTCCAGAAGCGTTTTACCGGCCCGGCTCCGTCGATGGCCGCCGCTTCCACCAAGGGAAGGGGCACGCTCTGCAAGCCTGCCAGGAAGAACACGAAGTTGTAGGCGATCTGTTTCCAGCTGGAGGCTATGGTCAAGAGCAGAAAGGCCTGGTCCGCCTTCAAGAGGTGATTCCATTCTATGCCCAGCTCGTATTTGAGCAGCCAGGCTATCACGCCCACGTTGGGATTGAACATGAAAAGCCAAAGGACGCCGGCCACCATGGTGGCGACGGCGTAGGGCCATATCATCATCGTCTTGTAAAAGGAATCGAAGCGGATCTTCTTGTTGGTCTGTATGGCCAGAAAAAGAGAAATCGCCATGGAAGAGACGGTTATCGCCAGGGCGAAGAGCACGGAAACCCTGAAGGAAGCCCAGTAGTCGGGATCGCCGAATAGTTTGGCGTAGTTCTCGAAGCCGACGAAGATAACCCTTCCCCCGAAGGGGTCCTGGAGGAAAAAGGATTGCCAGATGGCCTGGGCTGATGGCCAGAAGAAAAACAAAAAGACGATGACCATCTGGGGCATTACTAGAAGATAGGGTAGTCCTTTGGAGGGAAACTCGTATTGTTTAGCCATGACGCATCCTAATGCAGGCGATTATAATGGAAAAGCCGTCTCTCGGCAGCGTGCCGGGTTTTTCCGCAAAAAGGCCGCCTTTAAGGCGGCCTTTTCAGTATAACATGAAAAAGGAATTCGGCGAACTATTTATTCAGGCGCTCGAACTCCCGCAGGGTCTTGTTGCCATCCTGAACCATCTTGTCCACGCCTTCCTTGACGCCGATCTTTCCGGCCAGAATGTCTTCCCATGTCTGGTCTTCGATTTCGCGGATGATGTTGAAGTTGCCGAAGCGGATGCCCATGGAATTGCCGGTGGGGGCGGCGCGCAGAAGCTGCTTGATGGCCACTTCGGGGCCGGGATTGGTCTTGTAGAATCCCTGGGACTTCGTGAGCTCATAAGCGGCCGTCGTGATGGGCAGATAGCCGGTGTTCTGATGCCAGAATGCCTGGTTCTCGGGCAGGGAGATAAAGGCCATGAAGTCCGCCACGCCCTTGTAGTCGGCCTTTGGCTTGTTGTTGAAGACCCAGAGGCTCGCGCCGCCGATGATGGAGTTCTGGGGAGCGCCCTTCACGTCGGGATAATAGGGAAGGGTGGCGACGCCGAACTCGAACTTGCAGGTATTCTTGAAGTTGGCATATCCGCCGATGGACTCGAAGTGCAGGCCGACTCTTCCCGAAGAGAAGAGGGGGTTGGCCTTGTTTTCGCGTCCGCCGTAGATGAAGACGCCATCCTTGGACAGATCGTAGATCGTCTGGAGGTGGCGCACTACAAGCGGGGTGTTGAATACGAGCTGGGTATCCAGGCCGTCGAAACCGTTATTCTTGGTGCCGAAAGGCTGATTGTGCCAGGCTGAGAAGTTCTCGAGCTGGATCCAGGAGATCCAGTTGGTGGAGAATCCTCCCTCCATGCCGGAGGCCTTCAGTTTCTTGGCCATTTCGAAGAACTCGGGCCAGGTGACGGGGGGCTTTTCGGGATCGAGGCCGGCTTTCTTGAAGGCGTCCTTGTTGTAGTACATGACGGAGGTGGAGGAGTTGAAGGGGAGCGAAAGCATCTTCCCGTCAGAGGTGGAGTAATAGCCGGTGATGGTGGGGATGTAGACCTTGGGATCGAACTTTTCGTTGTTCTCGGCCATGAGCTGGTACACAGGCTTCACGGCTCCCTTGGCGGCCATCATCGTGGCGGTGCCCACTTCGTAGACCTGGATGATGTGCGGCGCCTGGCCCGCGCGGAAGGCGGCGATGCCGGCGTTCATCGTGTCGCTGTAGGATCCCTTGAAAACCGGTACTACTTTGAACTCCTTCTGGGATGCGTTGAATTTGTCTGCCAGAGCCTGCACCGTATCGGCGTTCTTGCCGGTCATGGCGTGCCAAAACTCGATGTTCGTCTGGGCCCAAGCCCCTGCGACGGCGAGGAAGACCATTGCCACAAGCGCAATTTTCTTCATTAGAAATACCTCCTTGGTAGACTAAAAACGGACCTTAACAGGTCCGTCGAAGCGCATTCCAGTGTAAACCCGGAAACGAACTCTGACAATCACAATTTTTCGCGCGGCGGCCCTCGCGCAGCCAACGATATGGATGCGGAACGACCTGATTTTCCCCGACCACCCGGGGTCGCGTCATTTGGCGTTGGTTCTTTCGAGCAGGCTTAAAGCTCTGTCCGGAAAATCGGTGATGAGGCCCGTGACGCCCCAGTCCAAGAGCCGTTTCATGTCGGCCGGCTCGTTGGGGGTCCATGCCAGGATTCCGAAGCCTGCGCGGCGCAGGGCCGCGGCTGTTTTTTCATCCAGGTATTTGTAGTTCGGATTAAGAGCCACAGCGGGCAGGGACTGAAGGAGGGACAGGGGATCGGCCAGGGGCTTGTCCACCAAGGCAGCGACGGGGAGGCGGGGCTCGGCTTTTTTCACCCTTGCCAGATAGCTGTGGTTGAAGGAAGAGATGAGCACCGAATCCAGCATGCCCAGTTCGCTTATCAGGGCGGCCGTTCTTTCCACTATCCAGGCGTCGCAGGGCCGGCCGGCCGCATCCTTTATCTCGACGTTGACCCTCCAGCCCAGCTCCTTGGTGAGAAGCAGCGCCTCCCTGAGGGTGGGGATCCGCAAACCCCGGAAGGCTTCCCGCTCGGCCTGAGGGATGCGGCCGGCCGCGATCTGCCCGAAAGGATCGGCATCTACGTACCATGAGCCCGCGTCCAGGGATTTTAGCTCCTTCAGGCTGAAGTCGTAGACCGACCAGGGCTTTCTGCCGGGGAA
>CAYVOD010000004.1:16389-50838 GCA_964453055.1 uncultured Treponema sp.
GGCAAGGCTGCTCGCGGTCGATGGCGGCAATTCACTGAAGAGACCGCCGATACGCGACAAGATCCAGCATTCAGCGCGCTGGGGGGAGAGAATCGAGAACACGGGTATGGGCGTACCTAGCTTTGAGGGTATCGAGGAGTTCCGAAGCTTCTTTTGCACGGCCTTCGGCGGCCACTACGAGGCTTTTCAGCCTGTAGGCATCGAAGACGAGCCTGTTGTCGAAGCGATCGAGGTTCTCCTTGGTCGCCCAGGGCTCTACCAGTGTCAAAAGCTCCTGTCGTCGGAGAGGATCGCCCGGATTGATTCGCCTCGCCCTCGCCATGTCCTTCGCCAGGGCGGGATAGCCCACCAAGCTTTGCGCGCTCAGATATATCGCTATGCTGAAAAACAGCCCCAGGCCGGTAATCAGGAAAGCTTTCCATTGAAAGCTTCTTCTGGGCTTTTTTTTGGCGACAATCAGCGCGAAGGGAATCGAAAGAAGACTCAAGGCTATGCCGGCGATCTCCCAGATAGTGCGGCGGTAACGCAACACAACCTGGGCTTCCTTCGGGTAAATCAGCATGAAACCCGGAGAGACCGGATATATTTTCTCCCCGCCCGATGATCGCCAGCCGGGGGCATAAGATATTTTGATGTAATGAGGTTTGCCGGGAGCAGTGGTGCTGAACCTGATCTCGAAATCATCGACATATTCCCGCGAGATGGCCGCGGATTTATCCGCCACTCTCCCCGTGAGGTTTTCCTTCATATCCTCGCCGCCGGCTTGCGGAGATCCGATCCTCGCGCTTCCTTGGTCTTCCACCGCCTTCTTGGCCAAGCCAACATTCCTGTAGGAATCGTAATCGGGCCAAAGCCCTCCAGCTTGGCTCAACCTCGCTTCCAGCTCCCGGTCGGCGAACTCTGCGCTCACGAAGGGAGCGCCATAGAGTTCGTAATCCCTGAAAAACCTATAATAATCGGTCTTGAATCCGCCCGCCCCGGCGTCGACGAGGGCGATGGAGCTCTCTGGCATGACGCTGACATAGCTTCCCGGGTAAGCTCGGTATCGGAAAACCGAAAACTTCCCCATGGAAGCGTCGAGGATAAAGTCTTGTCTGGAGGAAAAGAGTTCTCTGATCGCTTCGGTATGGGTCACGATGTATCTCGCGTTGAGCAGGTCGAAGCGCTCCGGCCAGGACTCTGGATCGATCTTCGAGTAGATGCGTTCGGCTTCGGGATCTACTGGGTTGGGCGAATAGGAGCTCTGAAGATAGGTTGCCGCCCTAGCCATCATGCTCGATCCATAGTGTATTCCCTCGGAGCTCGGGTGGCCGGTGAATAGGTAGAGATTCTCGAAGGCCCGTTCCGAGCCGAAATCCCTATTGTCCCGCTGATCCTGCTTTTCCCAGAGGAAGCGCCCGTCGCTGGGATTTCCCCCGTAGCGTTCCGAGAGAAAGCGGAGGAAAGGCCATTCGGCCTTGGCCTCGTAGCCGGAGTAATTCCAGGAGAACCAGGCCGGGGCGTTTCGGCTGAGCGCCGCGCTTCCTGCGGCCGCGGCTCCTAAGCAGGAGAGCGCGACCAGTGCCGGAATCCAGGCAGCCGGCTTCCGGCTTGGTTTTTTCGATTTGTACCCGGAAGCCGGGCGCATCCTTCGGCTCAATCGATCCGCAGCCGCGTCCAGGAAAAGCGAAACGCCGAGACCGCAAAAGAGCAGGGCGGGCGGGACGAATCGGATATCAGGCATGCCCAGGCCGGGAGCTATGAAAAAAAGAAACGCGCAAGCGCCTAAGGCGTAAGCCAAAAACGCGGCCAGGCTCCTTCCCCGGGGAGAGTTCTTTCTCAGGAGCGCAGCCATAAAAAAACCGAATCCGGCCGGAGCCCAGACCCAGAGGAGGGTTTGAGAAGCGAAGTTCTTGAAGGAACTGAACTGCCAAAGCATGCTTATAGGTTGTGCCCAAACCCTTGTGGCCGACATGGGCAAAAGCCAGAAGGCCATTATCAGGAGTGCGATGCCGTAGGTGACGAGAATTCGGGCGATTAAGCCGGCTTCCCTTCCCGGGCTAGGCTTCGGGAGGCCGTTTTTGATTTTTTTACTCCGAAGCCGGGGTATTAGAGAGAAGGCGGGGAAGAGGGGGAGAAAGAAGGCGGGCATGAAGACGAAAAAATGGCAAAGTCCAATGAGAGCCAGGATAGCCCCGCTCATCAATCCCTTGCGTCCCTTCCGTCGATCCTTGACCAGGGATGCGAATAACAGGGGCAGCAAGGCGATCGCCCAGGAATAGCAAAACTCCCCCGCGAAGGTGGAAAGCCAATTCCCCCCGAAAATGGAATAGGATTCGTTGAAGAGAAAAAGCAGGCTCATGGCGGCCGCGATCGCGCCGCTCCGCTTTCTTCCGCTGATCGAGGAGGCGGATACGAACATGGTGAGCGGAAGGGCGAATCCGCCCGCCACCGTGACGATTTTCAGCGCCACCGTGAGCGGGACGACGAATCCTAACAGCGCCGCGGCCAGAAAGGGTAGGATGAAATAATGCTGTCCTTCAAGATAGCCGAAAAAATTGCCTTGGCTGAAACCGAAAAACCTTCCCCGGGGGAGGAATTGTTCTTTCAGGGTCTTGAGCACCTGGTACCAGGACGCGCTGTCCCCTCCGGTCAGGATGGTATCCGAGACGAGGAGTCTAAGGTCGAAGCGGCTGAGCATGAAAATATAGACCAGCGCCAGGCAAAGCCAGGACAGCATATCCTCGGCACTGTTGTTCGCCGGCGGGTTCAGGGTCGCCGGCTTCCGCTCCTGGCTTTTCGTCTTGCGGGATGCTTTCGCGCCGAGACGGCCCATCGTGCTTCCTAGCCCGCCAATAAGACGACGGCCGCGCAGGCCAGCACCACGCCAGCAATCCGCCTCGGGCTCAGGCTTTCCCCGAAGAACAAGACTCCCCCGAGCACCACCAGGGCTATCACCGCGCTGCCCATGATGGGGCTCGTCTTGCTGATGTCCTGTTTCCTCAAGATCCATGCGTAGACAGCGAAGGAAGAGGCATAGAGCAGGGCGGCCGCGCCGGCCAGGGCTAGCCATGCCCCGCTCCATGCCTTGAGCCTGGAGCCCTGCTTCAATAAAAGCTGGGCGGAGGCAGAAAAAAGTATTCCGCAGACCAGCGGCAGCCAGTTCATCGTTTCGCCTCCGCATCGCCCTGGGGCAAGCCTGGGGAACCTTCCTTCACCAGATAATGGGGCCTGTGCTTGGCTTCCATGAACAGCTTTCCGAGGTATTCCCCGATAATCCCCATGAAAACGAGCTGAATCCCGCCGATGATGAGCACGCTGATCAGAAGGCTCGTCCAGCCTTCCACGGTCCTGTCGGTAAACAGGCGGACGACTAGGGCGTAAATGGCGTAGAGGAATCCCGCGGCCGATATCAGGCAGCCGAACAGGGAAGCGAGCCTGAGCGGCTTTACGCTGAACGAGGTGATTCCGTCCAGGGCGAAGGAGAGCATCTTTGAAAAGCTGTACTTGGTTTTCCCGCTCCGGCGAAGCCCTGGGTTGTAGCCTAGTTCTGTGGAAGGGAAACCGATCCAGGGCACGGCTCCTCGCAAGAACAGGGTCCTCTCGGGCATGGAGAGCAGGGCTTCCACCGCCCTTCTGGACAGCAGCCTGAAGTCCGCCGAACCGGGTTCGATTTTCACATCCCCGAGGAGCTTCATGAGGGTGTAAAAAAGCCGGGAACTCAGCCTTTTGCCCGGGGCGAGCTCCTGGCCTTGGCCGGGCTCTGAGTCGAGCCTCCGGGTCGTTACCACGTCATACCCCTGCCTGAATGCTTTGATCATGGTGGGGATCAGTTCGGGCGGATGCTGGAAATCGCCGTCCATCGTCACCACGCAGTCGCCCCGGGCCGCCTCGAGCCCCGCTCGGAGCGCGGCCTGATGGCCGAAATTCCTGCTGAGGCTCAGGTATTCGATACGCTCGTCCTGGGCAGCCATGCTCCTCAGCAGCGCGAGACTTTCATCCTCGCTCCCGTCATCGACGAAAAGAATGGAAAAGTCCTGCTGCTTGGCCTGAGCCTCGGCCAAAAGCGCCTCGGTCAAGCTCTGGGCGAGGGGCTGTAGATTTTCCGCTTCGTTATAAACGGGAATAACGACCGTAAGGCTCATCCGCGTTTCCCCTGGATCATGCGCTCATCCTAGCCCATCGACCTGGGCCGCGCAATATCGCCATTCTCCCGCATGGCCCGGCCGTGCACTCTTGCCGCTCCTCTCGGGCTTCGTTAGGATGTCCCATCGAGGAGGCTTCCCATGGTTGCAGGCGACGGCAGGGGCGGAGACAGGTGGAATACCCTATCCGCGCGAATGGTTTACTCGGGCGGTGTATTTTCGGTCTATGAAAAAACCAGCCAGGCATCCGATGGGCGGCAAGGCCTCTTTTCAGTTATCAAAGCCAGGGACTGGGCAGTGGTGGTCCCGATCCTGGGAAGGGGAGCCGAGGCAAGGCTTTTGATGGTCCGCCAGTACAGGCACGGATCTGACATGCCCAGCCTGGAATTCCCAGGAGGAGTCGTGGAGACCGGCGAGGCGCCGGAAAAGGCCGCGGCCAGGGAACTGGCGGAGGAAACCGGCTATATCCCCGGAACCCTGCTCCATGCCGGCACCGTCTTTCCCAACCCTGCCATTCAGGGCAACAGCTACCATGTATTCGTCGCCCTGGACCCTTATCCAGGAGTGGAAAGAAAACTTGACGAACATGAGATTGTCGATGCCGATCTCTATCCTGCAGCTGAAATAGTGGACTCCATGGGGGAGGGGGAGCTCAGTCACGCACTCATGTGCACGGCTATCTTCCTCGCCGAAAAATGCCTAATCGGCAAGGGTTTGCCCCCCTTGCGCGGGCGCTAGATCGAAAAGGCGCAGGGCTGGACATGACTCCGGGCGAATAAGGCTTCAGCGCACGGCGTTGAGCAGGCTTCGCTTGGAAAAATACAGAGTCAGGCTTCCCATGGCGAAAACGCTGAAGGAAGCGAAAAGCCAGCGGTACCCGGCCCACTCCACCACAAGCCCGCCCAGGGCGCTTCCGATGAAGGCGGGGAATCCCATCCCGATTCCCAGAAGGATCGCCATGCCCGTTGTTCGCTCTGAGGGAGGAGTCTTCAGGTTGACGAAGGCGACCGTCGCGGGCTGGAAAAGCCCGTAGCAGAGCGAATGGAGAAGCTGCCCGATTATTACGCCCGTCTTTGTCGGAACGAGAGCGTAGATGAGGAGCCTGAGCACGATCGCGGCCGAAGCCAGGGAGATGGCTTGCATGGGGCTCCTTCTCGACATGTAGCGCCAAGCGAGCATCATCATGGGAATTTCCACCGCCGCGCCGAGGGCCGACATGGCGCCGATAGCCTGCCACTGGAGGGCTTCAACCAGGTAGAGGGAAAAGAAGGAATTGACCGGCGCCATGGCGATTCTGCCCAACATGATCACCGCCAGGCCCAGCAGGAAGCTGCCGTCTATCCATCCGAAGCTTGCTCTATGCCTAGCCTTGTGGTTGGTCCCATCGCCGGTCTCGGGAAGCCATTTCAATGCGACGAGGAAAACGCAGGCTAGGGCGGCCATCACCGCCGCCATAACGATCGGAGGGCTCGACTCGAAACCTGGAGTGAACTGTACGATGAGTGTCACGATGACGAAGCCAATAGAACCTATGCTTCTCATAAGTCCGTAGTTCGGCGTTTTCTTGCCTTCCCGCTGATCCGTTTCGATCGCCCGGAGCAAGGCAGTATCCAGGACGGGAACCGGGGTCTTGAGGCCCAAGGATGCGAGGCTGAGCCCGACGGCTACGGCGATTGCGTGGTTTACCGATACCAGAAGCCCCATGCCTAGGATTATTCCTACTCCCGAGCCGATCAGGAACGGATTGAAGCGCCCGAGGGCGTCAGCCTTCCTGGCCAGAACGATCGGGCCTGCGATGCCCACTAGTTCGAAGAAGCCCAGGAAAAGACCCACCGCCGAGGGACTGTATCCGAGTCTTCTCAGGATGATCTGGAGGTAGGGAGATATTCCGTAAATGGCGAAGAACAGGAAATATATCGTACCGAATCGTCGTCCCGTGAGATTCGAATTTTCCGATGATTTCATTGGAAATCAAGCATAGAAATTCCCGCCTGACGAGTCAATAACGAGGAGGGCGGGCAGGTTGCGCAGGCGCACGAGGCGGATCGCTTCCATGCCCAGGTCGGCGTGATCGATGACCTTGCTCTCGAGCACGTTATCCCGTGCGGTGAGGGCAGCGGCGCCTCCGATGCAGGCTATATATACGCCTCTGGAATCGGCGATAGCCTTGGTCGCCGCGGCGCTTCTTCCTCCCTTGGCTATGCTCACCAGGCAGGCTCCGGCTCGGGTCAGTTCTTCCATGTAGGGATCCATCCGCGAGGCGGTGGTGGGGCCGAAGGATCCTGTAAGCATGCCTGGGGCTGGCTCGGTAGGGCCGGCGTAAAAAACCGGATGCTCTGTCATATAGTCGGGGACCCTTTTCCCGTCGCGCATGGAAGCGGCTATGCGGGCGTGTGCGGAATCCCTCGCCAAGGTGACGCTTCCGGAAAGCGAAAGGGGGGTCCCGGCCTTGAGGTTTCGCAGTTTCCCCAGCCAAATTTCCTTCGGGGCGTCGAAATCGACTTCCTCCGACCCGGGAAGGAGGCTGGCGGATCGGGGCAGCAGCCGCGCCGGATCTTCTTCCATTTTCTCCAGGTACCAGCCCTCCCTATTCACGATGGCTCTGGCCTTGCGGTGCGCCGAGCAGGAAATGCCCAGGGCGAAGGGCAGGGTGGCGGCGTGGCGGGAGAGGCGGATAAATCGAGTATCGAGGGCAAGCTGCCGTCCTCCCCACTGGGCGCCCAGTCCGGTTTCGGCGGCTATCTCCGCCATGACTTTCTCCCATTCCTGGCTTCTCAGGGGCGTGCCGTCGCCTGCCGCCTCCTCCGAAAGTCCGTCCAGGAGTCCGTAGCTGGCCAGTTCCAGTGTATAGAGAGATTGGGAAACCGACGCTCCGCCGAGCACGGCGGCAATCGTATAGGGCGGACAGCCCGCCACCCCAAGTCCCCGTATCCGGGTTTCCAGCTGCGCCTTAAGCGCCTCGGGCCGAAGCATCGCCGGGCTTTCCATGGCGATGCTCGTCCTGCTGGTAGAGCCCCCTCCTTTGGCGGCGAAGAGCAGCTTGAAAGAATCGCCCGGCACCGCGCGAATATCCACGAGGGCCGGCAGGTTATCCTTTGTATTGCGTTCGGCCAGGGCGTTTAAAGGACCTAGCTGGGACATCCTCAGTCGATGCTCCGCGTAGGCCTTGCCCGCACCCTCGGCAAGCAGGCCGGCTATGTCCGGCTGAACGGAAAAGTCGACACTCGAGACATTCAGTTCTCCCTTCCATCCATAGATCAGGGCCGTGCCTGTGTCTTGGCAGATTGGATAAAGACCCTCAGCGGCGACGACGGCGTTTCTCAGCAGGGTTTCGATGACAAAGCGTTCCCGCGGCGAGCTTCCCTCGTCGTCCAGCATGGCCGCCAAGCCTTCCAGGTGCCCTTTTGGGTATCTGAAGGCTATCTCCGAAAACGCTATCCGGGAAAGCTCTTCGAGCGCCCATGCTTCAACGGCGAGCGTGCCGCCGCGCATCGCCAATGGAGGCAAATCCAGTTTTCTGTATTCGCTCTCCTGGCCGAAGGCGAGGTGGCGGCTGAGGTCCATATGGCTCATCTGTCCTTCCTCTGCCGCCTCGGCCGCCATGCGATCTTCCCTATGGAGACGGCGCCGACTGGACAAACTTCGTGACAGCAATAGCAGGTAATGCAAGCCTTGTCGTCTATGAGAACCTGATATTTGCCGTCCCTCAGCCTGCTCAAATCCAGGGCTTCGGCCGGGCAAATCCTTATGCACGCCGAGCAGCCTTCGCAGCGTTCCTTGTCGAAGATCGGCCTCTCGGCCAAAAAGCGCATAGCCAGAGGTTCGAGGTAATGGGGAATCTCCGATAGGGAGGCATTCGCCTGGGCAGTGTAGGGAAGAAGCTTGAATCCCTTCGCCCGCCTTTTTTCGATCACGTAGGAACCAGTATCGATCCGGGGAGAATCCGGAGAATGCCCGCCCCGCCCTATGGCGTCCGCCAGGTAAGGGATCTTCCTCGGGTCGTAGCCTATGGTGGACGCGGCTATCCAATCCAAGGCGGCTGGATCGGCTGAGGCGAATACGAGGCCGAGGGGGAAAGGATCACCGTTTCCCGGGCCTTCGCCCTGCATCGCAACTATGCCGTCCAGGAAATGGAAGGAGTTTGTTATCGACAAGCCGAGGTCGACGAGCATGGTCCCGAACTGGATTTTGTCTGAAAAGCGCAGGTGCATGGAACTCTTCGCCAATCCCGGCAGAAGCCCGAAGAGATTTTTAATGGCGCCGGTGTAGGTGGCCAGGCGATGGGTTTTCAGCTTGGGCAGGTTCACCACCAGGTCGCAATCGTCAAGGGCCGACGCGAGCTTGAAGCTCTTGACCAGCCTAGCCCCGGGAGCGGGGCGGGGTTCTCCCGGAACAAAATCGACCCAATCGGCCCCTTCGGCCGCGACAGCCTGAAAAATTCCCGAAGCCCTGCCCACGGCCTTGCCGTTCTGGTGTCCCGGCGAATCGCCTACCTGGATGGAGGAAGCTCCCCGCTTCCAGAGAAAACGCAGCACCGCGGCGACGAATTCCGGGTGGGTGGTTACCGCCTCTTCGGCCGAGGCCGCTTTCAGGAGATTCGGCTTGACCAGTACCCGCTTGCCGACGATATCGGGGAACCCGGCGTCTTCGGCCGCCTGGGTTATTATCCTGTCCAGGAGTCCTGGATCATAATTCTCGCAGGGAAAGACGGCGACCTTCGCGCCAGCCATGACCCCGGCATCATCCCCCCTCACCAGGCTACACCGAAGCCTAGGCTGGCCGCCGGTGAGGCAAGGCCAGGGTTCAAGTCGCCGGTGAGCCTCAACATGAGCGATATCGGTGCCGAATCCAGGAGAACCCTGGTTTCAAGGGCTAGCCTTAGGGGGTTGGCGGCAGTCATCGGCATGGATGCACCTATATCTCCCTGGGCAGAAAACCCGGCCACGATACCTTGATTCTCGTACCATAAGCCTAGTCCTGCCCTGCCCTTGAAACTGGATAGGGGGAGGTCGTAGACCAGTCCGGGGGCTATGCCGAAGCGCAGGCCTCTCAGGGCGTAGGCCAGGGGAAGGCTTATCTCCGCCTCCGAGGCCGCTCCTGGGTAGAGGGGAGAGGCTGCGCTGTTCCACGCGAAGCGGCCCAGCAGGGCAAAGTCCATGCCCGCGGCGGAACCTAATCCCTGCATGAAGGAAAGCCCGAAGCCCGCCGCTGGGGCAATGTCGTAGGAGCCCTCCAGGGCTATCATGGTGGACTGGCCAAGCTTGAAGCCGAAAGCAAGCGATCCTCCACGCGGATAGGTCCCCAGGAGTTCGGCGCTCCCGGGCAGGAGGCCTGAGATTTTTGGATCGGGGAAATACAAAAGCCCCGGCCGAGCCGCCTGGGCGCCGGAAGGTACTATAAGAGAACTGGAATCGATTCTGAGTTTTGTGGTGAAAACGATCGAAGGCTCAGGCTCTACCCGCTCCCCTTCGGTGTGGGCCCCGCTCTCTTCCTGGGCAAGAGGCCAGAGCGATAACGTCAGGAGGTACTCGCCGTCGGGAAGTATTTTTCCCTTGCTGTCCCTCCCGTCCCAGGCAAAGCTCTGTGACCAGGTGGTAAAGACCGGCAGTTCCTTTTCCAGGTAGGAGTTGCCGCTGGAGTCCATAATCTTCGCCAGCCCGCGCCCCGGGGCGGTAATGGTAAAGCTCAGGACCGACTGTCCATATAGGCCTTTGTTGGAAGGATTGAAAATTTCCGGCTTGAGCTTCCATTCCCTGATTTCGAAGGCGGAAGCGCTGAGGTTGACGTTGAGTATCGATGTCCGCTGCCACTGCACGACAAGGCTTAGCTTCTGTTCCTCGTAGCCGAACTTGCGAATCGATATGGATCGCTTGCCGACCGGAATCTCCGCCATGTACCCTTCGACCTTTTGGCCATCCACATACACGGAGGCATCGATGGGAGAAATCTCCAGGACGAGATAGCCTGTGTGGGGCTCAAGCGCGAGAGTGACCGTATATTTCGTGTTTTCCGCGACGCTCAGCGAAAATTGGGCGGGATAATGATCATTAGCCCAGGCTGAGATCACGTGGGCTCCCGGGGCGAGGGTGCCTGACCAATTGGAGAATGACGCCGTTCCCCCGTCTATCGATATCCATGCGTCGGAAGGGTCTGCGCTGATGCTTACTATGGCTTGGCCTGGACTTGTCGCCGATTTCGTGCTCACCGAGATGGATGCGGGATTTATGTCGAATGCCGACGCCGCGCATGCGAAAAACGCGAGAAATGCCGCGGCAATTACGTATTTCTTTCCTTTCATGATAAAAGAAACATAATGCATCGGATTCCGGCGTGCAAGGGAGCGGCATAAAAACAGCAGCTTTTCGGCATGCGATTGGAGGCGTAAAAAAAAGCATTGCGTCGCTGGCGGAGCTTCGCTATACTGTCAAAATCCTGTTGAAACCGGAGCGAACGGTGAGGTCGCGATCCAGACCTTCGCATACTGATATACTTCTGAGGATAGCCAGCGTATCCTCCTTATTAAAGACACTCTTTACAGTGCTTTGCCTCATTGCCTTGGTCGGCTCGAGCTTCAGGCCCATGCCCGGCCCCGATTTCGCCGTGGGAAGTATCGATTTCAACACGATCGTTCCCGATTCCGAACCCCAAGAGGAGGATGACGGAGGATTGTTCTACTCCGTCTACCAGGTGAAGCGGGGAGATACAGTCTCGGGCATCGCCGAGGCTTTCGGCATCACCGTTGATACGCTTTTCAGCATCAATGAGATACAGGCCGCACGCTCCATCCAGCCGGAGCAGCTGCTGAAGATTCCCACTATGTCGGGCATCCTTTACCACGCGAAGGCAGGGGATAGCATAGACTCGATAGCGGAGGAGCAGGGCATATCGGCCGATCGCCTCATCGAGGCGAACGGCCTTCTGAAAAACGATATCGAGCCGGGAAGGACGCTCTTCCTGCCCGACGCCAAGCTGCCGAACGCCGTATTGAGGGAGATATCCGGGGATCTCTTCCGCTGGCCCGTCCGGGGCTATATCACCTCATGGTTCTCCTGGCGCCGCGATCCGTTTACCGGCAGGAACAGCTTTCATAACGGCGTCGATATAGGCGTGCCTTCCGGAACCCACGTGGCCGCGGCCATGGAGGGCAGCGTCAGCGAGGCTAGCTATTCGCCCATTATGGGAAACTACGTCATGCTTAGGCATCCCGGCGGCTGGCAGACCCTCTACGCCCATCTATCCTCCATTTCCGTGAAAAAGGGACAGTATGTGGCCCGCGGGAACAGGGTAGGTCTCTCGGGCAACACAGGGTACAGCACGGGGCCGCACCTCCATTTCACCGTCTACAAGAACGGGAAGCTTGTGAATCCGATCAACGTTCTCCAATGATTGACTGCCGAACGGCCGCATAAGACCGCTTCCCCCTTCTCTGTCGCAGGCCTCGCTTATTTGACGATGGGGCTAATATCTGCTACAGTCTCTCCATGCGAGAAATCCGCGGCGTAGCCGCATCCCCCGGGGCCGCCATAGCCTCGGCCTTCCTGTACTCCGATGATTACAGCGGCTCCATTCCCACCTACCCCATCCAATCCGAGGATACGGAACGGGAATTCAAGCGTTTTCAGGAAGCCGTCACTCAGGCGAAGGGAGAGGTCAAAAGCCTTCGAGAAAAAGCTCTCGCCGTGGCGGGGGAGGAGCAGGCGGCGATATTCGATGCCCATCTTCTGATGCTGGACGATCCCGACGTGGCCGGGCAGGTGCGGGAAAGACTGCACTCCACCCTGATGAATGCCGAAAGCATCGTTTTCACCCTCGAACAGGAAATGATCGACCAGCTCTCCTCTTCTCAGGATCCCTACATACAAGAGCGGGTTTCCGACGTCCACGATGTGATACATAGGATACTTGGGCACCTTCTTCACCGGGAGCGCTTCTCCCTGGCGGATCTTGAGCGGGAAGTCATCCTCGTCGCCCGGGATCTTTTGCCATCCGACATGGTAGGGATGGCTAGGACCAAAATCAGAGGCATAGCGCTGGAAGCAGGAGGCCGAACGAGCCACGCGGCTATCCTAGCCCGAGCCTTTGGAATCCCGGCCGTGCTCGGCCTAGGACCTTTCATGGCCGACGTCAGGGGCGGAACCTCCATGATCGTGGACGGGGACAAGGGACTCGTCGTTATCGACCCGGACGAAGCGGCGCTGAAGAAGGAGAGGGCGGCCCGTTCATTGAGAATAGCCAGGGAAAAAGAATTTTCTGGACTCAAAGACTTGCCCGCGGCGACAAAGGACGGGCAGCGGATTCTGTTGAAAGCCAATATCGAAGTGCCCGAGGAACTCGAGGCGGTCCTGGAGCAGCGCGCCGACGGTATCGGCCTCTTCCGTTCCGAATTCCTTTTTCTCGGCGGCCATATCCCCGGCGAGGAAGCCCAATTCAAGGCTTACAAAAAGGTAGTCGAGGGCATGCAGGGCAAGCCTGTCACGATCCGGACCTTGGATATCGGAGGGGACAAAGTCCTTCCCGAACTGGGAGCCCAAGATGAGAAGAATCCTTTGCTGGGTTGGCGGGCCATCCGATTTTGCCTTTCCAAGACGGATATATTCCGCACCCAGCTGCGAGCCTTGCTGCGCGCCGCCGCCTTCGGGGATCTGCGCATAATGTTCCCCATGATCAGCACCATGGAAGAACTGGTCAGGGCCCGGGGGATCCTGGAGGAAGCCCAGTGGGAATGCCGCATGCGGGGCTTCGAGGTGCCTGCCCAGGTGAAGGCAGGCATAATGATCGAAGTTCCTTCGGCGGCTCTTTGCTCCGACGTGCTGTCAAGGAGCGCCGATTTCTTTTCCATCGGCACGAACGATCTGATCCAATATACGATGGCGGTGGATAGGGGTAACGAGAAGGTCGCCTATCTGCACGATCCCTTCAATCCCGCGGTGCTGCGGCTTATCCGCACGACGATCGAGGCTGCCCGCAAGGCGCGGATCGAGGTGAGCCTCTGCGGCGAAATGGGCGCCGATCCCCTGGCCGCCCTTCTCTTGGTGGGCATGGGGTTGCGGGAGCTCTCCATGTCCGCAGTCTCGATACCCTTCGTGAAAAGCTTTCTCCTTTCTCAAAAACTGGAAGATGCTGAAAACCTCGCCGAGGCGGTTATGCAAATGACCAGTTCGACCCAAGTGGCGACCTATATCGCCAATCGCTTCAAAGCCTAGGCAGGTACCTCCATGGAAAAAAAAGAAAAATCCAAACCCGCGTCGACGCGAAGAGCTAAGGCGTCCGGGAGGACGGCAAAGCCGGAAATCGGGGCTGCTGCCGGAAGAGCGGCCAAACCCGAAGCCGGGATTGCTGGTAGTAGAGCGGAGAGTCTTGAAACATCCCTAGAGCCCGGCGGTTCCTCGGCGCCGGAAAAAGTCCTCCTGCGCTATGAGAATCTGCCCTTGGTCGCCCTGGTGGGCAGGCCAAACGTGGGAAAATCGACTCTCTTCAACCGGCTTCTCCATAAACGCAGGGCCATCACCGATCCCCGGCCCGGAGTCACCCGAGACCCGATCGAGGCAGAGCTGCTGCTGCCCGACGGCCGTTCCCGCTGCAGGCTGGTGGACACGGGTGGTTTCAAGCTCGAACGGGAAGGCCTCGACGACCTCGTGGTTGCCCGAAGCCTTTCCATCCTTTCCAAGGCCGATCTGCTGCTGTTTTTGGTCGACGCGACCGACATCAGCCCCGAGGACGAGGAGTTCGCCGCCCTGCTGCGGCCCATGAGCCAGCGCCTGGTGCTGGTGGTGAACAAGGCCGACTCGCCGGACAGGGACAACCAGGCCTGGACCCACCTCCGCTGGGGCTACGACGATGTGGTGTTCATCTCGGCCGAACATAACAGGAACATCGATCTTTTGATCGAAAAAATCGGCAGGCGCCTGGACTTCTCCAATATCAGGGCGGTGGATGTCGAGCGGGCTGATATCCGCATCGCGATAATGGGAAAACCCAATACTGGGAAATCCAGCCTCCTCAATATCCTTCTGGGCGAGGAGCGCAGCATCGTGAGCGACGTTCCCGGCACGACGAGGGATGTCGTCGAGGGGCGTTTTACCTGGAAGGGCAGGGGGGTCGTCGTCCTGGACACAGCCGGCATCAGGCGAAAAAAGAAGGTGCACGACGACGTGGAATATTATTCGGTTACCCGTTCCATAGCCGTGGTAAGCCAGGCGGACATAGTGATACTCATGATCGACGCCCAGGAAGGATTGACCGACCAGGACAAGAAAATCGCCGCTTTCGCGGTGGAAGAGGGCCGTGGGGTGATCTTCGCCTTGAGCAAGTGGGATCTGATGCCCGAGATAAAAAACACCTTCGAAGCCTCCAGGGACAAGCTGAGGTTCTTTTTCGGCCAGATGGCCTACGCCCCGGTTGTGGCCGTATCGGCCAAGGAAGGCAGCGGCCTGGACAAGCTCATGAACACGGTGATCTCGGTCCATGCCATGCTGAACCGGAAGATCGAGACCTCGCGGCTGAACAAGGCGATCACCCAATGGGTGGAGAGCAATCCTCCCCCCATCGGCCCGAGCACGAGATTCAAGCTCCGCTATTCCGTCCAGACCTCGGTCAATCCCCAGAAATTCGTCGTTTTCGTAACCAGGCCCGACGTAGTTCCCGATTCCTACGTTTCTTTCCTGAAAAACAAGATGCGCAAGGAGTTCGGCCTGGACGGAATACCCTTGAGCCTCGAGCTGAAAGCCTCCAGGAAGGACTGGAATTCCAGAAAAAAGCCATGAAATCCTATAGCACAGGCGAAGTCGAAGCCCTGCTGGGCCTTCCAGCCTCCACGCTGCGCTTCTGGGAAAAGGAAGTGCCCTTTTTGGCTCCCCGCAAGGATCTTTTCGGCAGAAGAACCTACTCGCCCCTTGATCTCTGCGTGCTGGCCAGGCTGAAACGGCTCGCCCTGGTTCGGGACCTGGGGCTCAAGGCCGCTTGCAGGGCGATGGAGGAGGAAATCACCAAAGGCGATCCTTCGCTCAAGGCCGAGATCATGGAACTGCGTACCATGCTTTTTTCGCTTTTCAGCGATTTAAGGGAGCTGCGAAAGGATAGCGTTCCGCCTGAAAAAACCTCTGAAGAAACGCGGGAAGGAGCTCGGTAGCATGAGCGATTGCGTGAAAAGCCTCTGTGAGTTTATCGACGCCTCGCCGACGCCCTATCATGCGTCGGAGAATCTCGCGGCGTTTCTCGTCGCCCGGGGAGCCCAGGAGCTGAAGGAAGAAGATGCCTGGAGGCTCGAACCGGGGGTCGCCTACTTCGTGCGCCGCAGCGGCACGGCGCTTATAGCTTTCAGGCCAGGCTTCCATTCCCCCGGACTCTCCGGATATCTCCTGGCGGGCGCCCATACCGACAGTCCCTGCCTCAGGCTCAGGCCAGGAGCTGATCTGAGAGATCGATCCATGCTGAGGCTGGCTGTGGAACCCTATGGCTCGGCGATACTTTCCGGCTGGCTGGACAGGCCGCTCGGCTTGGCCGGCCAGGTCATTATCAGGGATCAGGAAGGGTATAAAGCCTACCTCTACAATTCCAACGGCCCATTGGGAGTCGTGCCGGGCCTGGCCATTCACCTGGACAGGGAGCTCAACAAGGGTTTAGAGCTTAAGGCGAATACCCACCTGCCCGTGTTCGTCGACATGCTTGCCGCCGAATCCGTCCCCGATAAACCAGGGCGCTGGCTCGCCTCGAAGCTGTCCGAGGAATTAGGCCTTAGGGAAGATATCATCCTGAGCATGGACCTTTCGTTTTACGATCCCCAGGGCGCTTTAGCCTTCGGCGGCGGAGAGCTGATCAACGCGCCCCGGCTGGACGATCTCGCGGGCTGCCGGGCAGTCGGATTCGCCTTCTGCGCTGCCAGGCCCGGGCTTGCCACCCAAGTCGCATGCTTCCTGGACGCCGAGGAGATCGGCTCGCGAAGTCCAGGGGGCGCCGACTCCAGCTTTCTCAGGGACATACTGGCCCGGATCAATCTGAGCCTTAAGGGTACGGCGGAGGATTTCTACAGGGCGGGCGCCCGGTCGCTCTGCGTATCCCTGGACGCAGCCCAGGCATGGAATCCCGCCTACGCCGATAAGTACGATGGCCGCTTCTCCCCCCGCCTAGGCGGCGGACCGGCCCTCAAGCTCAACGCTTCCCGGCGCTATGCCACCGACAGCGTCACCGAAGCCCTTTTCGGCCAGCTTTGCGAAACGGCCAACGTACCATGGCAAAAATATATGGCCAGGGCCGACAGTCAGCCGGGGAGCACGATCGGCCCCATAACGGCGGCCCGACTTGGATTGCGTTGCATGGACATAGGCCATCCCATGCTCTCGATGCACGCGGTCAGGGAAACCATCGATTTCTCCGACCACGGCGCGCTTTGTTCCCTCCTCCAGGAATTCTACCAGCTGGATGCGGAGAACCTGAAACTTCCCTAATTCGGATCTACCTAAAAAAAGGGCCTGCCGCTTTGAAGCGGCAGGCCCTTTTTTTACCGGGGAGCGATGAGGCTCCCTGGCGGGTTTTATTTATTTTTTAGGCAGCGGATTGTAGGTCTTCTTGGGATCCCATGTGCCTGAGCGGCTTTCGCCTTTTATGGCGGGGATATTGAGGACCTGGTCCGGGAAGATCAGATCGGGGTTGGAGGGATCCCTGAAGGTTTTCTTGTTCGCCTCGTACAGCACCGGCCACTTGAGCGGGTTGTTGTAGATGAAAGGATACTCGGCGATTCTCCACAGGCAGTCCCTGCGCTCGGGTATCAGCCGTACGATATAGACCGCGGGCAGCGGAGCGAAGACCTTGATGTTCGAAAGGGATTTCATGGCTTCCTTGGCTGAAGCAGAGGCGTCCAAGAATTTGCCGTCGCCATAGGCCTGCTTGGCCTTGGCCAGATCGGCGCCGCCCTTGGCGAAGAGATCGGGATAGTTATTCTCGGCGTTGTTGTCCTTGGCCCAGTCGTAGCGGGCCTGGGCATTGTCGATCTCCAGGTAGGCTCCTTCCTTCGCGGCAGCGTTGAGGTCGGCTGCCTTCTGGGCCTCTTCAACCTTTTTAGCCTCTTCCTGAGCAGCCCGAACAGCCTCGGGGTTTCTGCTGGCCAGCACCTTGTTCATGAAGTCATCGGAAAGTATTGAGGATACCTCTCCGGCCAGGGTGGCAGCGGGGGCATAGCGCTCGTTGGCGTAGGCCAGCTCGGCGCCTTGCATGGCCGCGGAAGCTTCCTTGTACTCGGCCGGGTAATCCTTGGAGATTTCGTTGTTCTCGGCCCAGGCCATCCTGGTCTTGGCATCGCCCATCGCGGCGTCGGCATCGGCCTTGGCAGCGGCGGTCGCGGCGGCCTGTTCGCGTTCCGCCAGCACCTGAGCCTGGAAATCGTCCGAAAGAATGGAGGCAACCTCGCCTGCCAGCTCCGTGGCGGGGGCGTAGCGCTTGTTGGCGTAGGCAAGCTCGGCGCCTTGCATGGCGGCGGAGGCTTCCTTGTACTCTGCGGGGTAATCCTTGGAGATTTCATTGTTCTCGGCCCAGGCCATCCTGGTCTTGGCGTCACCGATCGCGAGATCCGCAGAAGCCTTGGCCTCGCGATCAGCTTGGACCTGAGCCTTGAAATCGTCGGAAAGAACGGAGGAGACTTCCTCGGCCTTGGAGGCGGCAAGCGGATAATCGCCCTTCCCGAATGCGTTGAAGGAAGCGATCATTGAGGTGGAAGCGGAGGAAAATTTCTCGGGGTAATCTTCTTTGACGCCATTTTCGTTCGCCCAGGCCATTCTAGCCTGCGCGTCGGCCATGGCGGCGTCGGCACCAGCTTTGGCAACGGCCTGTTCGCGCTCAGACAAAACCTTAGCCTGGAAATTATCCGAGAGAATGGAGGATACTTCGCCGGCAAGCTCGGCTGCCGGGGCGTAGCGCTCGTTGGCGTAGGCCAGCTCGGCGCCCTGCATGGCCGCGGAAGCTTCCTTGTACTCGGCAGGGTAATCCTTGGAGATTTCGTTGTTCTCGGCCCAGGCCATCCTGGTCTTGGCGTCGCCCATGGCGGCGTCGGCATCGGACTTCTCGGTCGCCAGTCGGGCTGCGTCTTCGCGTGAGGCCAGTACATGAGCCTGGAAATCGTCCGAGAGTATGGTGGAGACCTCGCCCGCTAGTTCGGTGGCGGGGGCATAACGCTCGTTGGCGTAGGCTAGCTCGGCGCCCTGCATGGCGGCTCCGGCTTCCTTGTACTCGGCCGGGTAATCCTTGGAGATTTCGTTATTCTCCGCCCAAGCCATCCTGGTCTTGGCGTCGCCCATGGCCGTGTCGGCCTTAGCCTTATCGGCGGCTGCCCGTTCGGCGAGCTTGCCGTCCACGTAGCGCTCGGACATGCCCGCGTAGTTTACCGCTTCGTTGGCGTTATAGGTTGAATCGGCGAAGAGGTCGTTATCGCTCTGAATTTCAGCCCTTGAGAGATAGTATTGAGCCTCGGGCAAATAGACCGCGTCCTCTACGCCGGCAGCGGCCGCCTTTTCCTCGCTGGCGGCCACGGCTTCCCTGGCCGCGGCCAAGGCCGCCTCGTTTTCGGACTTGAGTCCGGCCGAAGCTTCGGCGGCGTCGTTAAAGGCCTTTTCGGCATCGACGAACCAGAGGTAGGCGCTTTCGTAATTGGCGGCCTCGTGATTAGCCAGCGCTTCGTTCATGATGTCGGTGGCAGCCGAGTACTGGTCGGGAGCGTTCTTGTCGGCGCCCAGGGCGAGGGCGTTTTCCTGGGCGGCCAGGGCGGCTTCCTTGGCTTCCAGGGCTTTTCCCTCCGCGCCGGCGGAGACTACATAGCCGTAGTAGGCGTTGGCGTCCCTCAGGGTGTTCGCGCCGGCCTTAAGATCGGCCAGGGAGCCGGCCGCCCAGAGATCTTCCTCGGCGTAGTATTTCTTCTCGCCGGCCACGAAGAAGTTCTCGGCGTACTTCGTATAGTCCTTGTCGGAAATGTCGGAGCGAAGATCGTTGGCCTTGGCCTTCTCGGCTGCGACGTCGAAAGCCGCGGCAGCCTGCTGGTAGGCTGGGATGGCCATCGTGTAGGAACCCTTTTCGTTGAGGGAGTCAGCATCGGCCAAAAGGGACTCGGCGCCTTCATAACGATCGGCGGCCAGTTCCCGAGCCTCGGCCGCGATGGCGGCGAGTTTTAGGCCGGCGGCTTTTTCGCTCTCCTCATCGGCCCTCATCGGCAGGCCCTTGGCTAGAAGACCCTCCCAGGCGGCGACCGATTTCTCCAGTTTTTCCTTGAGCGGGAAGGCTTTGACGCCGTCGTATCCCACCTGGTCCATGATTCCGTCGTATTCGGCCTTAACCGCCGTGAAATCGGAATTTACCTTGGCGTAGTCCTCGGCGACCACTTTGTCGACTCCGTACGAGAGCGCTTCGCCCTTAAGAGCGTTGGCCTGTCCGAAGAGATTGCGCAGTTCGATTTCCGAAACCGAAGGCTGTTCGACAACCACAGGTTTTTCCCCTGTCTCGGCGCCCGTCGTAACTACCGGTTCTACAACCGGAGCGGGTACTGTCGTAGTCGTCGTCGGTTCGGGAGGCGGCGGTTCGCTCGGTATCTTGTCCTTCGTCGCGCACGAGGCGAATGTCATTACGAGCATCGCCATGAGAGCGACGAAAAGTTTCGATCCTTTATGCATACAAATCCTCCTGCGAAATTGAGTTTATTAATCCAACGCAGTACTTTTTTCATGATAAACCGTAAAAGTTGCCTAGTCCACCCATTTTTGCGAAAATTTCCATAAAACTCGGGCGCGTTTATAGGCTCACCGCCGCCTTCCTTCGGCCATTAGCCCTAGCGAAAGCCCCGGAATTCAGGTCTTTTCGCAAAACGTTCGTTAAAATATATCGCGGGCGATGAAGATCGACAGGGCGAAGAGGGAGTTTACGCAAAATTTTCAATGTTTTTTAATCAGAAATGGATGTCAGTCCATCCCAGGCTCCCCGCTCCGGGGACGCTTGATTCCATTTCAGAAAAGCAAACCGCGGCCTTAAACCAAAATCAAGGCCGCGGCTCTCTCCGAGGTTGGATTTTCGCCTAATCGGCTAGGCTTTACGGATCGATGCCAGCCAGGTTTTCTCCCCTGCCTCGATATTCGCTGCCGCCTCCATGAGCGCGAAAGTCCACTCAATCCTGGCGGCCAGGGTTTCGCCGGCTATGAGCTCGCCGAATTCCTCGTAGGCTGCCTTGAGCTCGGCGTCGCCGCCCAGGGTGAGGACGATGCGGTCCGTCACTTCCAGGCCAGTTTCCTTGCGCAGGTTCTGTACTCCCCTGATAAGGTCCCTTACGTAGCCTTCCCGTAAAAGCGCGGGGCTGACCACCGTGTCGAGGGCGACGGTGAGCGTTCCCTCGTTGAGTACCTTCAAGCCCGGCTTCTCGGTACGCCGCACCTCCACCTTTTCCTTGTCCAGAACCAGGCCGCGGCCCGCGATCTCCAGGGTCACGCTGCCGCCGTCTACCATGATCGCGATTTGGTGGGGCTCCAGGGCTTCGATCGCCGCCGCTGCGCTCTTCATGTCCTTGCCGAGCTCCTTCCCTAGGACGCGGAAGTTTGCCTTCGCCGAGTACTCCACCAGGTCTTCCTCGTTTTCCCTGAAAAGGACGGATTTCACGTTGAGCTCTTCCCTGAGAATATCTTCCATTGCCGAAAGGACGGACCGTTCCTCGGCGACCTTTGTGACCAGCATGACCGAGGCCAGGGGCTGGCGGGTCTTGAGATCGTTGGCCACCCGCAGGGACCGGCCCATGGATACGGCGTGGCGCACCGAGTCCATATCCCGCTCGAGATTAGGATCTCGGAAACGGGCGTCGTAGGCTGGCCAATCGCAGAGGTGGACCGATTCGGGATCCCCCTCCTGCTTCAGGTTCTGGTATATGTTCTCGGTGATGAAGGGGATAAAGGGCGCGGCTACCAGGATGAGCTTCCGCAGGACCCGGTGCAGGCAATCGTAGGCCTGGGCCTTGTCCTGGTCGTTCTCGGACTTCCAGAAGCGGCGCCTTGAGCGCCTGATATACCAGTTGTTGAGGCTGTCGATGAACTCCACGATGGGTTCTATGCCGCTCTGCATTTCGTAGGCGTCCAGGCCGGCGGTCACCTTTTCGATCATGCGCTCGCAGACCGAGAGAATCCACCTGTCCAGGGGATTGCTGATCGTGGTGGGATCGGGTTCGCCGGGGCGCACTCCGTCGATGTTCGCGTAGGTGACGAAGAAGCCGTAGGCGTTCCACAGGGGGATGATGACGCTCTTGAGCACCTCCCGCACGCCATCGTCGGAATAGCGCAGGTCCTCGCCCCTGGATACGGCTGAGTTCATGAGGAAAAGCCTAAGGGCGTCCGCCCCGAAGTTGTTCACCACCTCCACCGGATCGGTGTAGTTGCGCAGGGACTTGGACATTTTCTTGCCGTCCTCCGCCAGGACGAGGCCTGAGCAGATGCAGGCGTCGTAGGCCTGGCTTTCAAAGAGGGCGGCGGCCAGGACGGTGAGGGAATAGAACCATCCCCTGGTCTGATCCAGGCCTTCGTTGATGAAGTCGGCGGGGAAATGGTCGCCGAAATTTTCCTTGTGCTCGAAGGGATAATGAATCTGCGCGTAGGGCATGGCGCCGGACTCGAACCAGCAGTCCAGGACCTCGGGGATGCGGGTCATAGTGCCCCCGCATTCGCAGGGGAAGCTCACCTTGTCCACGAAATGCTTGTGGAGATCCTTTAGCTCGACCCCGGAGCGCTCCTTGAGCTCGGCCCTGGAGCCTATGCAGACTGTCTGGCCACAGGATTCGCATTTCCAGATGGGAAGGGGATTGCCCCAGTAGCGGTTGCGGCTAATCGCCCAGTCCCTGGCTCCTTCCAGCCACTTGCCGAAACGGCCGTCCCTGATATGGGCCGGTACCCATAGCACTTTCTTGTTGCAGCCCACCATGTGTGGTTTTATGGGGTCGATCTTCACGAACCAGGAACCCACCGCGCGATAGATGAGGGGACTGGAGCAGCGCCAGCAATGGGGGTAGGCGTGGAAGACCTGCTCGCGCTTTACGAGCTTGCCCTCTGCCTTGAGTCGCTCCATGATGGCCTTGTCGCTGTCCTTGACGAACTGTCCCTTATAGTCGCTCACCTCTTCGGTAAACTTGCATTCAGCGTCCACGGGGCACACGGTGGGGATGCCCGTGCCCTTGAGCACCTGGTAGTCGTCCTCGCCGAAGCCGGGGGCCGTATGGACGATGCCCGTGCCGTCCTCGGTGCTGACGTAGTCGCCCAGCACGGTTACGAAGGCGCCCTGGGCGTGGAGATTGGCGAAGTAGGGGAAAAGGGGCTCGTAGCGGATGCCCGCCAGTTCCTTCCCCTTCTTTTTCCAGGCGATGTTCAGAGTCTCGGGCTGCTTGTAATAGGCCGAAAGCCTGGACTCGGCCAATATGTAGCGCTCTCCGCCGTCCACCACGCAGACGTAGTCGATTTCGGGGCCTAGGGCCAAGGCCAGGTTGGAGGGCAGGGTCCAGGGGGTGGTAGTCCAGGCGATGAGGTAGCTAAAGCCGTCGGCAAGGTCGCCCAGGGCGCCGGGAGCTTCGGTTATCTTGAAGCGGATAGTTATGGCCGGATCGTGGACATCCTTGTAGCCGCCCAGGGAGAGCTCGTGGGTGGAGAGGACGGTGGAGCAACGGGGACAGTAAGGGAGAATATAGTGACCTTCGTAGATAAGCCCTTTGTCCCAGAGTTCCTTCATGATCCACCAGATGGATTCCATGTAGTCCGGCTCCATGGTCTTGTAGTCGTTGTCGAAATCCACCCAGCGGCCCAGGCGGGTTACGATGGCCCGCCACTCGTTCACATAGCGGAGCACCGAAGCCCTGCAGGCTTCGTTGAACTCGGCCACGCCGTATTTCTCTATGTCGGTCTTGGAATTGAGCCCGAGCTTCTTTTCGATGAGGTTTTCCACGGGGAGGCCGTGGCAGTCCCAACCGAAGCGGCGGTCCACGTGGAATCCCCTCATAGTCTTGTAGCGGGGGATGATGTCCTTGATCGTGCCTGGCACGAAATGCCCGAAGTGGGGGAGGCCGGTGGCGAAGGGAGGGCCGTCGTAGAATACGAATTCCGGGCTGCCTTCGCGCTGGGATATCGATTTCTTGAAAATGTCGTTCTTCTCCCAAAAGCCTACTGTTTCTTCCTCTTGCTGCGGGAAATTGGCTTTCGGGTCGACGTTCTTGTACACGGTTGCCCTCCTGAGGATCGAATGAGTATGCCACAGAGGGCTGTCAATTTCCAGACCGTCGCTAGTGAAGGTGGAGCCGCGGCCCCCTACCTACCTTCGATGAGCGGATCCTACAGGACCAGTGCGGCCTGTACGACAAGACCTAGTAGCCAATCGCTGCTTGAGCTTTTCTTGCAGGAAAGGCCGGCCTTGTACTGAATGGATCCCGAGCCCGAAGCCGCGAGGGAGGCGCCTAGGCTCAAGCTCTCCAGGCTGGGTACGTAGAGCAGGGGAATAGCCAGGGAGAACCACTCGTCGATCTTCCAGGCAAGCGCCGCGTAGACGCTATGCTCAGCTGTTCCTTGGGGTGAGAAAAGATATTCTCCCATAAGACTCAAATCGACGATCCTGGTTTCGGCCCCTCCCATAACCGAATACTCTTGCTTCCATGCATTTCCAGGGTCGAGGGTGATGGTCGCCTCTCCGTAGGGAGAGATATAGGGCAAGTCGATGCTGAGCTCCGCTGCGCCTAAAAGCAGCCCGACGGAAGAACCGGGAGCCTCCCTCAGCCCAGCCGATACCGCTATGGTCGCTGCATCGAAGATTGTCGAATAGCCGCGCATGGCAAGCGCTTTGCCTAGTCTCGAGGAGGGCGTCAGCACTAACTCCAGGCTGGAGACCGGCCCCGGATACCAGGTCGCCTTGGCTATGAGGGCTGGGCGGCGGGAGACCGTGCCTGAGGAATAATCGATATCGGTAAAGTAATCCGCCGGGCTGAAAGCTTTGCCCGCGCCCCAGTTGACCTGGCTCAAGCCGGCTTCGAATGAAAAGGAGCCCGCATAGCCCCTGAGCGCCAATTCTTCCAGCGCGAGAGCCATGATGGCGGAGGGCGGTCCCGATGCGCCTGGGTCGAAAGCCGGCGTCATGAGGAGGTAGTCGTTTCGGGCGCCCGGCAGGCCGAGGGAGCGCCATAGGTCGGCGGCTTCGTTTCCCTGAAGCAGCGAAAGCCGTGCGCCGGCCCTGAACGAGGATTTCTCCCCAAAGCCTTCCAGGAGGAAGTCGAGACCCGCGGCGCCGCCGGTAGAGACCGAGAATGGCGCGGCGACCCGCGAATACAGAGATGCTTTAGTGTTGACCTGGGTGGAGACCCGTATGCTTTGCTCTCTTCGCACGCCTTCCTCGGCTGCCGCTCCGAACAGGGGCGCTAAAAAGAAAAACGCCGCGGCAAGCGCCGCCGACCCTTTCATCTCGAGAACGCCTGAAGGCTGAAGCGCCCCGGATCGATGGAGGGATTGATCAGGATAGAGTCCATGGTGAGGACCGTCCTGGAATTCTTTTTCAGTTGGTCGGCGTATTCGATGACTGAAGGAAAGCGGCGTCCCTGGATGGATACGGTGCCGAGCACCCTCAGGACCTTGAGGAGGCTGCCGCTCTTGGCGTACAGCTCGCCTCTGAGGATGGTAAAATGCTCCTTGTCCACCCACAGCTTCCGCCGGGGGTAGTGGGCGCCGCTGGCCTCGGACCGGAGCTCGAGGACGTGGCAGTCCCGCCCGTCCAGTATCTCAGAACCAACGATACCGGCGGTGTATAGACTCGAGAGTTCCTCGGAGCTCATCGCGTCCTGGTAAGAGAAGTCGGAACCCATCAATCCCTGGCGTAGCATGGCGCCCGATATTTTCACCGTATCCCGCTCCGAGGGAAAGTACATCCAGAGCTCATCCTTCAGCTTGAGCATTCTAGTTCCCCTGTCCTCGGGGTTGGTGAATTCTATGAAGGCTTTTTCCTCGCCCTCGGCCCAGGCCTTCATCGACTTCACTTTGACCCTGGCACCGGAAACGATCTCCATCCTG
The DNA here is from genome assembly GCA_964453055.1 of uncultured Treponema sp. Classification (GTDB taxonomy): domain Bacteria; phylum Spirochaetota; class Spirochaetia; order Treponematales; family Rectinemataceae; genus UBA2256. The sequence goes on from CAYVOD010000004.1 coordinate 41,552, forward strand.
CCCTCGTAATAAATGGTGGAGAACACTTGATTGGCGTCGACCTTGGCCAGGATTTCCTTCGCGCCCGGGACTTGGGCGGGAATAGTAACGATCCCTGCTCCCAACGAAAATATCGTGGCTAAAAACAAAACCAAAGCGCGTTGCGCGATTTTCATTTCGACTCCTTGCCTGCCGGCGCTCAGAGAGCCCTTATGGCGGTTACGGGGGACATCTTCGAAGCCTTCCTCGACGGAAGATAAGCAATCAACGCGGAAACCGAGCTTCCGATCGCTATTCCCAAGAAGATCGCCCAAGGCGAGACGTAGGGATAAATCCTGTTATCCATGGGCCAGGAGAAGCCCGCCATGGCGCTGGTCAGGTCGAAGCCCTTGATTCCGATCAAAGCGACCAAAAGACTGCCTATCAGGGTGCCTGCGATGGATCCTGCCAGCCCGAGCATGGTTCCTTCGGCAAGGAAAAGCCGCAGCACCTGTTTTCTCGGCATGCCCATGGACATGAGCAACCCGATTTCCCTTTTCCGTTCCAGGATCACCATGGTCATGACATTGGCTATGATGAAGGCTCCCAAAAAGGCCACGAAGATAAAGACCCAATAGTACATGATATTCAATAGCTGGATCATGGAAGGATAGCTCCCGATGGCCGTCCAGGGCAGGACTGAAAGTTCGCCGTGCGGATTCCGGCTTCCTTGGGAGCTCACTAGATCTTCGATCCGCGAAAGGGCGCTATTCATTTTTCGCTGGGATGAAAGCATGACGGCGATCTGTTGGCTGCCGTCTTCGATGCCGAGCAAGGCTTGGGCGTCTTCCAGGCCGAGCTGAAGGAGGAATCCGTCCAGGGCGTTCACCCCGGTCTTGAAAATGCCCGAAATCGTAAGCTTCTTGAAGCCTAGCCCCCCGTCGGCCTTCTGCGTGAGCAGTTTGAGGATTTCACCTTCCTTAAGGCCCAGGTCGCGGGCCAGGCCTTCGCCGAGAATCACCGTCCCCGGCTCATCCAAATACCTGCCTCCGGGAAGTATCTTGGTATCCAGCATCAGAAGTCTGCGTTCCAGCTCCGGATTCCCGGCCACGGCTATGGCCTCTTTTGTGCCCGACTCGGATGAAAGCATCAGGCCGAAACGGATCCGCTGGGCTACGACAGCGCCGGGGTCGATGTCCGACAGGGCCGTCTCCATGCTTTTCGCCAATGCCCCGGAGGATTCCATATACTCGTCCACAGGCATGAACTTTGCCCTGTCCCTGTAACCCTTGGTCGCGATATTAATGTGACCGGTTTCGTTTTTAATGTAGTTCTTGACCATCGAATCCATGAACCCCTGGAGAAATCCGGCCATGAGCATTACCAGAAGAATCGAGAGAAATACCGAGGCGGCCGCGAGGATGCTCCGTCTTTTGTTTCTCAAGAGATTCCTTAACGCGAAAGGCAGCAATCTCATTCCAGCCTCCTTTTAGACGAAACGCAGGGCTTCGGTCACTTCCAGCTTGCCGGCCTTGGCGGCCGGAATGCGGGCCGAGATCCAAGAAGCCGCGACGCCGAAGAAGAACCCGAAAGCCATGGTGCCGGGATGCCATTCGCCGCGCAGGCCGTCGCCGAGGGGGATCACTCCCATGTCGAGACCTCCGAAAAAATCGCCTATCGGAATGCCCGAACGCACCGACCACCACACGAGCAAAGCGCCCAGGACAAGAGCGGCGAAGCTGCCGATCAAGCCGATGAGCAGGCCCTCGATGGAAAACAGCCTCCGTATGTGGACGGGGGGCATTCCGTAGGCGCGCAGGACTCCTATTTCCTTGATGCGCGAGTAGACGCTCATCAAGATGGTATTCACGATGCCTACGCCCGCTATCAGAAGCACTACGAGAATTATCATGCTCGAGTATTTCGCCTTCATGTCGCGCATCGCGAGATAGTCGTTGGCTGCCTCAGCGATCGAAACAGCCTTTACCCCAGCGTTGGATTTTTCTATAAGCGCGGAGGCAGAAATTGAATCGCTCAACTCTTTGCTCAGGTTTGCCGGTCTGGGAATCGACACGGCGAGAGTGGTAACCGGCAGATCGTCGCCTAACAGCTTTTTGGCTTCGGCGTAGGACATGAAGATTCCGCTTTCGTTGAGCGACATATCGGGGATATCCAGGATTCCGGCTATTTTATATTCGTCGGCGTTCAGGCTGTCATCGGTCGTCCGGGCTGAGAGGAGAATCCAGTCGTTTTCCCGCAAGCCGAGGTCCCTGGCCAAAAAACTGCCGATAAGTACCTCACCGTCTTGCGGTGCCTCGGCAAACCATGAGCCTGACGCTATGTGGTCCCTGAGCCTAAAGACTTTTGCGTCGGAGGAAGGGTCTATCGCGTAGCCCAAAGCAGGCAAGCTGTCTATCCTGTTTGAAGCGAAAGCCATGAAGGGCGTCCTCGGGGTGACCGCGGCGCCGGGAAACGACGATTCTATTTCCTCCCCGAGTTCAACCGGCCTTGAAAGGCCATGAGAAAGCGGCATCGTGCGCTTGTTGTCGAAATAGTCTGCGGTCATCACCCTGAGAGAGGCGTCGCTGTACTGCACCATCGAGTCTATGGTCATCCTGTCCATTCCGGCCAACACCGAATCGAAAAAAATGAACATGCCTATGCCGACGGTGAGCACGATCGCCGATATAAGGCTTCTCCGCCAATGGCGCACAACGTTTCTGAAGGCTATCGAAAGCAAGGTTCCTGTCATAGAGCTTTCCTCTCGTCCTTGACGATGAGCCCGTCGTGCAGGTGAAAAACCCGCAAGGCCTCTTCCATGATCATCTTGTCGTGGGTCGAAAAAATGAACGTGGTTTTAGACCTCTCGTTCATAGCCTTCATGAGCTTGATAATTTCCTCGGCGTTGTGCGAATCGAGATTCGCCGTAGGTTCGTCGGCCAGAACCACGGAAGGTTCCTTGACCAAGGCCCTGGCTATGGCAACCCGTTGCTCCTGGCCGCCTGAAAGCTCCCTGGGATACCGGTCGGCCTTGTCGGCTATCCCCACGGCCTCCAGCATCGCCAGGGCTTTTTGACGCATCTGGGCTTTGGAATACGAACCTTCTATGGAGAGCGGCAATTCTACGTTTTCGGACACCGTGAGCACGGGGATGAGATTGAAAGACTGGAAGATGAAGGAAACGTGCTCGCGACGATACTCGGATAGTTCTTTTTCGCCCATGATCTTTAGCTCTTTCCCTTGGTAGCTGACAATACCCGAGCTGGGCTTGTCCAGGCACCCGATTATGTTGAGCAAGGTTGTCTTGCCGGAACCTGACGGGCCAACAATGGCGCAGAACTCGCCCTTTTCAAGCTCCAGGTCCACGCCTCCCAAGGCTTGCACCTCGATATCGCCCTTCCGGTAGGTCTTCGTGATTTTCGACAATGAAAGAATCGCCATGGCTTACTCCTTCGAATATTCGGGATTTTTATTCCTCACTGAATTGAGCATGGATTCCACTTCATCTAGATACCGATTGAGCGCCGCCTCCCCTTCGAGACTGAGACGAATACCAGTATAGGGTTTTCTTCCCTTGAAGCTTTTATGCAGGCCAATATAACCAGCTTCTTCGAGCGTCCTTAGCTGGATTGATAAATTGCCGGCGCTCATGTCCAGATCCTGCTTGAGGACAGGGAAGCCCACCTCAGTTTCGGGGCTGGAGGCAAGGTACACGAGGATTCTCAGCCTCGATCGCTCGTGGATTATTTTCTCCGGGTCGGGAGGGGCTGTCCTGGCCATTCTCAGGCTCCGGATCCAGGTCCCGACGCTTCTCTCGATCTGGCGAGCCCGACGACGCCGAACAAGCAGAAGCTGGCGATGAAAATGAAGCCGGTCCAGAGCCAGGGCGCCGATTCTATGAAGAAAAGAGCCGCTATTCCCGAAACCAGGGAGGACCAGGCCAGGACCCTGTATTCAGGCAGGTCGATGAGGAGATCCAGGGTGTGGGCGGCGAAGGTTATGAAGATGGAGATCATCGGCGCGATAAACCAAGGGCGGCCCGAACGGAGAATGAACACTATGCCCACTACGATGCAAACCGCCGCGCTGGCGAAGAAGCTTCCCGCCTTCCCTCCGTAAATGGCCTTGAGCACTATCATAAAGCTGCCGTTGGCGAGACGCCCTGCTATCCGGTTCGTGAGGAGGAGTTTTACCGTTCCGCCAGCCACGAGAAGGGCCGCGATGAGTATCCACGAGGAACCCTCCGCCGAAAGCGAGGGCAGCATGGCGACGGCGAGGCAATAGCCGCCCAGCAGAAGCCCGAGCGCCAGGGCGAGGGCGGGGTAAAGCCTGGAGGACGCGACTGCCTTGAGAGCTGGGTTGTTGGCCCGCACCGACTTTCGCAAGTCGGATAAGGTCCGGGTTAAGTTTTCCAGATCCAGGTCCTCAATTCTCGACCTTTTTTCGTCCATGCTTTCGCTCCATAAACAAGTTTATGATACAAACCAAAGCATATGACGCTATTTCTTCCTCGTCAAGGGCGTAGGACATAAAAGCTAGGCAAAAACAGGAGCCCGTGGTATGATCTTCCAGATCATCGCGCTGTGCAGTGCGCCAAGGAGCAGGTATGAGGAGTGAGGGCGCAGACCTTGAAATTCGTTATTGCAGAGAGGACATAGAGCCCGAGGCTGCCGAACGCCTGGTGGTTCGCATGCCCGAGGGAATGATCACTTTAAGTCCTTCGCCAGACCAGGGAATACACGCTGAATACGAGCTACACGGCAACGTCTCGCTTCTGCCCGCCTGGAAGGCTTCGGTGCGCCGACACGATCGGATTCTCATAATATCCAACGATAGTCCTCAGGATGTTTACACCGCCAGCGTCTCGCTCGCGGTGCCGAGCTGTGTAAAAGACCTGGAGATCCACAGCATGAAGGGCGAAATCGATATCAGGGACTGCGATTCCGACATACTGGCCATCTCCGAGCTGGGCGCCGTGCATATCCATGGGGGAAAGAGCGTCGAGGCATCCAGCGTCCAAGGTTCGGTGACGCTTCTGAATTGCGGATCGGCCACGGTGAATACCATCGACGGCTCGGTGAAATGCTCCAAGGTAAACGGTTCCCTTCATATTGAGACCCAGGGAGGCGACATCCAGGCTTCCAGGGTCAAGGGCAACGTTATCGCCCTCACCAAGGAGGGGGACATATCCGTATTCAGGCCCGAGGGTAGGATTCGTCTCATTTCCCACGACGGGGATATAGAACTGGAATTATCGGGCAACTTCGGCGGCGGCGAGGCTACTACCTATTCGGGTGATATCAATCTCATGCTGGAGCAGGCCAACGTGGAATTTCGCGCGGAGACGCTCTCCGGGCAAATAAGTTCGCCAGGCACGACGATCGCGTCGGGAGCCGGGCCGCGGCGATGCGCCTACCGGATAGGCGAGGGCACCAAGCGCCTCCACGTCAAGAGCGTGCTCGGAGACATAGAGGTGGAATAAAAGCGGGGCCGCGGCAAAGGTTCTTGAACCTTTGCCGCGGCCCTGAAAAGCCAATTCCTTCGGGAGCCCTATTCCTTGGCGAAGAGCGCCCGGATCTGCTTTTTGTACAGTTCGTTTATCGCGTGCCGCTTTATCTCCTGCTTCGCGGACAATTCCCTGCCTGGCTGGAAAGCCTCGGACAAAAGCGCGAAACGGAATATCCGCTCGAAGGGCTTGAAGCCGTTCTTCGGGCTCACGAGATCCGAGACTTCTGAATCGATCAGTTCCTTAACCACAGGCAGCTGCAGCAGCGTTTCGTAATCGTTATAGGGAATATTGTTCTCCTGGGCCCAGGCAAGGAGGTTTTCCTGCTTGGGAACGATGAGGGCGGCAAGGAATTTTTCGTCCTGGCCCAACACGACAGCCTGCTGTATATAGGAGCTTTCGGCCAGGCGCTGCTCGATGGGAAGCGGTTCGATATTCTCGCCGCCCCGCAGGACAATCGTGTCCTTCGCCCGTCCGGTGATTTTAATTTCGCCGTCATAGCTAAGCATGCCTAAATCGCCCGTATCCAGCCAGCCATCCTTGTCCATGATCCGGGCTGTGAGATCGGGGCGTTTGTAGTAGCCCATCATCACCTGAGGGCCTCGTACGTGAATTACGCCTTTCTGGCCGGGACCGAGAGTTTCGCCTTTCTCGCCGACTATTTTTATTTCGGTTCCCCTATGGACCGGTCCGACGGTGCCGATGACAGGATGCGTTTTCAGCCTTACGCCGAGAACGGGAGCCGTCTCGGTGAGGCCGTATCCTTCGAGGATCAGCACTCCGATGGTGTCGAAGAAACGGTCGACCGCGCCGGGCAGGGCTCCTCCGCCGGATACGCCGGCGATGAAATTCTTTCCGAGCTTGGCTTTGATCTTCTTGTAGACCAGGATATCTCCCAGGGCCCAGAGCGGCGCGAAGAGGAGGAAGGGCAGGATCGCCGCCGCAATTTCGAGCACCCGGTTCCGGGGGCTGAAGCGTGGATATCTTCCTAAAAGATGGTTGCGGAAATAGGCGAAGCTTTCTCCCACGCCGACGAAGAAGCGGAACAGCACTCGCTTGACCTTGCTCGATTGCTTGATGCTCTTGTATACCCCGTCCTTGACCGATTCCCAGATTCGAGGCACCGAGGGGAACCAATGGGGTTGGACCGCCTGCATGTCGGCTAAAAGAATAGAGCCGATCGGCTTCGAATAAGCCAAGGTCGCCCCGGACTGCAGTATCAGGTATTGAAGTATTCGCTCGAAGGAATGCCAGACCGGAAGCACGGAGAGGAATATCTCTCCCGGGTTTACGCCGATAAGGCCGGGCAGGTAGTCGGTCTGGTGGAGAAAGTTGCCGTGGCTGAGCATGACGCCCTTGGGATCCCCCGTGGTGCCGGAGGTGTAGATCAGCGTCGCCAGGTCGCCCCTGCCTCCCTTGGCGGCCTCTTCTTCATAAAAGCCTGGGTGCTCGGCAAGATACGCTTTCCCGTTTTCGAGAATCGCGTCGTAGAAATAGACCGTCAGGCCTTGGGCTTTGGCTTCCTGCATCGCCGTTTCCCCGATGGGATCGAAAAGAATCAGGGAGTCGAGCGAGGGCATGGAGGATCGCGCATCCAAAATTTTCCTGAGCTGTTTCTCGTTTTCCAGGATCGCGAACCTGCACTCGCTCCAGGAAAGGATATAGGCGATTTCCTGTACGGTGGCGTCGCAGCCCCGGGGAACGTCGGCCGCTCCCAGGCCGAGGAGGGCCAGGTCGGAGCTCAGCCATTCCTTGCGGTTGTCGGCTATCAGACCCACCTTGTCTCCCCTGGCGACACCCAGGATTTTCAGGCCCGCGGCGAAGGAGGCGGCTGCATCCTTCAATTCTTTGTAGCTGGCTGGCCGGAAGATCCCGCCAGAGTCCTTGGAGAGCTGGGCGACCGCCTGGGGCTGTTTTGCCGCCACTTCAAGAAACATTTGAGCAATGGTCTGAGCCATGTTCGCTCCTCGACATCGAATTTTACAATAAAACTATAATTGTAAAACTGTTATCTCGTCAATGGGAAAGCGAAAGATATCGATCCTGGGGCACCTGCTCGAAGTAGTCGCCCAGGGTTTCGGCCATGGCGCCGAGGCTGGGGCTGTTCATCGTTTTGAATTTTATGTGGTGGGCGAAGGAAAATTGTTCGCAATAATACGAGAAGAATCGCCGGGCGCTTTCGAGCCGCCAGGCTTCAGGCAGGCAATCTTCCGCCAGGGCGAGGAATCGACGCCCGATTTCCAGCCTGTCGATAGGCCGCCCCGGCCAAAGGCCTGCCGGACCTTCAGCTGCCGAGGCTCGAAGCAGGGCGAATATCCAGGGTCTCCGGACCGCCTCCCTGCCGATCATGGCCGCGTAGACTGCCGAATCGCCGGATCCGGATTCATTGCCCCCTGCCAAGGCTCCCAGCTGTGCCGGGCCGACGATGTCCCCATTGGCCACCAGGGGTATCGAGATATCGGAGGCCAGGCGCAGGCTGAACTCATGCCTTGCCTTGCCCCTGAACTTCTGGTCGTCCCGCCGGGGGTGAATGCAAAGAAAGTCCAGGCCTTCGCCGGCTATACGTTGGCAAAAGCCCAACAGCCTGTCGTAATCGTCGTCGGGCCCCATCCTGACCTTGGCCGACAAGATCCCGGGCCAGGCGGACCTGGCTGCGCCGACCAGCTCCGCCGCCAGCGTCGGGTCCGAACTCCAGGCCGAACCGCCGCCCCTGCTCCTGATATGGGGGGCCGAGCAGCCGAAGTTGATGTCCACCCCGGCCGGGAGCTCCTCTGGAGGAAGATCTCTCAGGCGGGTGCAGGCGGCGGCCAGGCTTCCGGCGCCGCGGGCGAAAAACTGGACGGAAGTCCTCTCCGGCCGGGGTCTCGGATCCGTATAAACGGACTCGAAGGCGGCGCCCGAGACATAGGCCTCCGCGCTGGCCATCTCGGTAAAGGCGTAATCTGGGCCGCCGAGTTCCTCGAGAAGGATCCTGAAAGCGCGGTTCGTGATTCCCACCATGGGAGCGAGGAGGAGGGATCCTCTGGGAAAAGGAAGCATTGCGCCGATAGTATATGCCTGTTGGCTTCTCCGCAAGAAGCCCGAAGGGAAGGCGCCCGCCAACGAGTTGACTTAAAGGGGTACTTCGGGTATAAAACTCAAGCGCAAGTCCCCGATTCGGATCCTAAATCCGGGGGTATGTGAATCAATAATAGGATCCAAGTTCCCTTTACTGTTCAGGAGGAATCCGTGAGCGTCAAGATAAGGCTCAAGAAATTCGGCGCCAAAGCCCGTCCCTATTACCGCATCGTCGTCATGGACAACCGGTCGCCCCGCGACAGCAAGACCATCGACGAGATCGGCCTCTACCATCCCATCGAGACCGAGGACAAGCAGATCCGGATCGACGAGGCGAAGGTTAAGTTCTGGCTCTCCAAGGGCGCCCAGCCCAGCGACACCGTCCGTTCGCTTCTCAACAAGAAGAGCATCCAGGTCAAGTAAGTCACGGCCCAGCCGTCGTCCGATCGCCGGGAGGCTTCCTTCCGGCGGCCTGTTCTTTTCTTTTAAGGAGAATCACGTGGAACGCGACTTAGTCGAGTATATTGTCAAATCCTTGGTGGATCAGCCCGAGGCTGTCGACATCAAGGTCATCGAAGGCGAAAAGTCCACAATCCTGGAACTCAAGGTAGCAGAGGGAGATATCGGCAAGGTGATCGGCAAGAACGGCCGCATCGCTAAGGCCATCAGGACCATCCTGTCCGCGAGCGCCAACGCCCAGTCCAAGCGGGTCATCCTGGAGATCTTGGACTGATATCGTCTCGATGAACGAAGAACCTGAGAAGGA